>NZ_VSWE01000015.1:0-180691 GCF_009668275.1 Herbaspirillum sp. CAH-3
TGCATACTGCCTCCCAAGCTCTTGCCATTGAGCGGCAAGCGAGCGCTCAACCTTCCTTGGCCGAACGTGTTTCGAGGCCCAAAACTCGTGCCATACTTGGCCTCATGCGGTTGAATTTCCTATCCGTTCATCCATCATTCTGATAGAGGCATTCAGTATTGCTCGACGTATTACCAGGATATCCACCGCCGGCACCGGCTGGTTTGCTCGATGACGGACGGATACGATTGCTACCAGAATGCCTTGGCTGAGCGGGTCAACGGCATCCTCAAAGGGGAGTTCTTACTCAATCGTCCCGCGGACTTGCCCCAAGCAGCAAAAATGGTGGCGCAATCGGTTCGCATTTACAACAAAGAACGGCCACATACGGCTTTGAAATACAAAACGCCCGATGCGGTGCATCGGGCGTCTCTGTTGCAATAAAACCTGTCAACCTATTTTAGGACTGGACACTGAATTTACTGCCGAATTTATTGCTGGATCAGGCTGACGTGGGCCGCGACCACGCGCCATTCGTTCTCAAGGCGGACCCAGGTCTGCATTTGGCGGCCGGGACGCGCCGAATCGTCGGCCGTGAATTCCGTGCTGACGACGGCATAGTCGCGTCCGAAGGTCGTAATCACCGTGCGCTGCAGCAGCCGTGAAGGATGCACAGGGGCGCACGCCTGCCGGTATTGGCGGATCGCCTCGCCGCCCAGCAGGTTTTCCGCGACGCCGTAGCGCACCGTTTGCGGCGAATACCAGAACCAGCGATCCAGCGCGGCAATATCGTTGCGCAGCAGGGCGTCTTCGTAATCGTGAAATGCGGTGCGGACTTCTTCGACGACGTCAGGCAAGTTGATTTGCATGGAAATTCCTCTTGAAAGTGAATGTTCAGCCCAGTAGCTTCAGCAGGGCGTTCGAATCGGTCACCGCGCCGAAGACGCCGCCCTGCATCTTGATCATCGACAGGGCCGCCAGATGATTCGCGTGATCGGTCGCCGCGCAGCAATCGGCCAGCAGCAGGCATTCGAAGCCGCGGTCGTTGGCTTCGCGCATGGTGGTATGCACGCAGACGTCGGTGGTGATGCCGCTCAGGATCAGGTTGCGGATGCCGCGTGTGCGCAGAATCAATTCCAGGTCGGTGGCGCAGAAGGAGCCCTTGCCCGGCTTGTCGATGACGATTTCGCCGGGCAGCGGCGCCAGTTCCGGGATGATTTCCCAGCCGGGCTCGCCGCGCACCAGGATTTTTCCGCAAGGGCCGTCGTCGCCGATGCCGACGCCATTGGTGCCGATGCGGCGCGAGCGCCAGCGTTTGTTTTCCGGCAGATCGGACAGATCCGGCCGGTGGCCTTCGCGAGTGTGGATGATGGGATAACCGCCGGCGCGCAAGGCCCGCATGACGCGGCCGATGGGGCCGATCGGCGCGCGCGTGAGCGCCAGGTCGTAACCCATCTTGTCGACGTAGCCGCCGACGCCGCAGAAATCGGTTTGCATGTCGATGACGATCAGCGCGGTGTTGGCCGGCGTCAGATCGCCGTCGTAAGGCCAGGGGTAAGGCTCGGCATGGATGAAAGAGGCAGGCATCGAATTCTCCGCTTGGATTCAGGTTTGCGTTGCATGAAGATAGGCGCGCCAGCCGCCATGGAGCGTGATGTCGAGCGCGCCTTCCAGGCCCGCGGGTTCGCAGATAAAGCCCTTCACGCATTCGCCGTTTTGCAGCATCAGCGAGCCGATGCCGAGCGGCGCCGGAACGGCGGCCACCACGGCACCGAAGTTGCGCAGAGGCAGTTCCCAGACTTCCACGGCGATGGCCGCGCCGCCCGTTGCCACGCGCGCCAGGCCCGGTTTGGGCGGCTCGCAGGCGGCCAGGGCGTACAGGCGATATTCCGGACTGGTCGATGTCGCGGCCAGCAGCCTGCCGCCGGCTTCCAGCAGTTGCCAATTCAATGGCTGCCCGTGCAAATGGGCGCCGGCCACGGCGAGTTTGACGGTGGCTTCATTGAACGGCAGCGGTTCGGCGGCAATGACATCGGCCTGCGCCTTCCCGCCAAAGGCTTCCTGAAGCCGCGCGCCGGCATGCGCCAGCCGGTGATCCGATCCGGCCGGCCCGATCAGCGTCACGCCGGCCGGCAAGCCGTCTTCCCGCCAATGGGCGGGGATCGCCAGCGCCGCCATGTCCAGCAGATTGACGAAGTTGGTGTAATAGCCGAGCTGGGAATTCAGCGCGACCGGATCGGCCCGGACCGCGTCGATGGTAGGGAAGGTCGGCGCCGTCGGGGTCAGCATGAAATCGACGTCCTTGAGCAGATGTTCGGCCCGGCGGCGCAAGTCGGCCAGGCGATACTGCGCATTGAATGCATCGACTGCATTGAAACGGTCGGATTGCCCCAGAATGCTGCGGACTACCGGATCCATGCGGTCGGCATGAGGGGCAAAAAAATCGCCGACCGCCGCGCGCCGCTCCGCCACCCAGGGTCCTTGGTAAAGCAGTTGCGCCACTTCCGCAAACAGAGGAAACGGTACCGGATGCAGGCTCACGCCGGGCAGTTCCCCGATGGTTTTCAGAGACTGCTCGAATGCGCGCTGAGCACGGCGATCGCCATAAAATTCCGGATGTTCGGGAACGGCGATGCGATAGCCGCCGCATTTGACGCCCAGCATCGGCGGCGTGCGCGAGTAGCCGTCCGCCGGATCGTATCCGGCCGCCGTCTGCGCTATGCGCCATGCATCGCCGACGTCGTTGGCGAAGATGGAAACGCAGTCCAGCGTGCGGCAGGCCGGCACCACGCCGCCGGCGCTGATCAGGCCGCGCGTGGGTTTGAGGCCGACCAGATGATTGAACGCGGCGGGAATGCGTCCGGAGCCGGCGGTATCGGTGCCCAGCGAAAACAGCACCTGCCCCAGCGCGACCGCCGTTGCGGAGCCGGAACTGGAGCCACCCGATACATGCTCCGGCTTGAACGCATTGCGTACTGCGCCGTAGGGTGAACGAACGCCGACCAGGCCGGTGGCAAACTGGTCGAGGTTCGTTTTACCCATCAATACCGCCCCGGCCTGCTGGAGCCTGGCGACCGCGAAGGCGGTCGATTCGGCGATGCGGGCATAATCCGGACAGGCAGCCGTGGTGGGTATGCCCGCCACGTCGATATTGTCCTTCACGGCGAACGGGATGCCGAACAGCGGCATCTTGCGGAAAACCGCCTCGCCTTCTTCCCGCAGCATGGCGTCCAGCACCGCGCTCTGCCGCATCAAGACATCACGCGCAATACGGGATATCCAGACTTCGCCGCGTTCGGACGATTCGATGGCGGCCCTCGATGCGTCGATCGCTTCGCTTGGCGTGATCTGCCGGGCGGCATAGGACGCATGCAGTTCCGGAATGCTTGAAGCGTCGCGCTTGTTATTCGCAGCTTCGGGCATGGCCGGGGCCGGCGATATGATGGGCGATTGCATGAAATTCCGGGATCAGAAATGATATTCGGCGCGGATCATCGGCGTCTTTGCCAGCGAACCCGGCACCGAGGGTGGATTGCCGAACTTGTTGCGCCAGTATTGATATTCGAGGCCGAGGCGGAAGGTCTTCGGCGCGGCGCCGACGGCGGAACTTACATCGAACATCAATTCCATGTCGACATTGGTTTCCGGCGCTGTCGGGCCGCCGAATTCATTGTTGCCCTTGGCGGCGATATACAGGCCATATCCTTCGAACGAGACCGGAACCGGCCCCAGCGCGCCGACCGGAATCGCCCATTCGGCGCCGAGCGCCGGATGCAGCTTGTAGGTATAGCGCCCGGCCACGCCGACCGGCGCATTGCTTTCATAGAGCAGAAGCAGATCGAAGTTGAGGAAGCCCGGCACATTCATCATCAGGGTAGGCCCCAGCACCAGCATGCGTTTTTTCGACTCGTAGCCGACGTTGTTCTTGGTATTCCAGTCGAAGCCGGCGGTAACGCCGACGCCGCGCACCGGCCCGAACGCCAGCGACTTGTTCGCGATCTTGCCGATGTCGAAAGTGTTCCGGTAGACGATATAGGCTTCCTGCGCGCCGCTATTGGTTCCCGTTCCCGGATCGGCCGAATTCGATTCGAACAGGTCGATATTGAAAAACTGGGTGCCGTATTTGTATCCGCCCGCATGGGTCAGCGAAAAGACGTCCTTGGTGATGTCCTTGGAGTTGTACGGCTCGGCGAACTTGGTACCGTGCCGATAACCGATGGAGGTGTCGCTCCATTCCTCCGCCGACGCCGCGCCGCAGGCGCCGAGCGCCCATAGCGCAAGCAGGCAGGCGGCGCCAAACGGCGCGCGGTTCGCGCGAATTGCGCTTGTTTGGCGATGTATGTTCTTGAGTAGGCTTTTCATAAAATATTCCCCCATGGAGCAAGGTTTGGTTACGGGTTTGACAGCGTGTTCAACAACAATGCGAAACTGTCCGAAAGCCAGACAAGGGGCGTGAGCCGTCCTCAATCGTCAGACTGATTTCAGGAGGACTTGGAACTTGCGTGGCGGGTGTTTGGCGGATGCGGTATCCGCGGCGAGCTCGGCGGATCAGCTCATGGCGATGCTCTTGGCAATGACGGCGATGGGGCCGCCGCCGGGCGGTCCCTGATGCTCGGCGCCGCCGGAAATGTAGACCGAGCCGCAGCCCGCGACCGAGGCGACCAGGCCGCCCACCGCGGCGCGCGCATGGCGGGTGCAATTGATGTCGGAGTCGTCCAGCATGGTATGGCGCATGCCTCTGATGAGTCCTTCCGGCGACGGCTCCGCTTTTGCAAATACGTTCAGGACGCGAGCGCCGGCCTCGCCGCTGAGTACGCTGGCCGCATCGAAGCCCACGCTGTGGAAGGCTTCCAGCACGCCGCGCAGATCGATGGCGTCGCGCATGACGGAGTGTCCGATGATGTTGTCGCCGGCAGCCGATGCGCTGTTTCCCATCACCACGATGGCGTTGCAGAACAGTTCGACGCCGGCGGAGGTCGATGCGACGGAAGAATAATGGCTCCAGTTCGAAAGGACGGCGCTTTCCAGCGCGGCCGCTTCGTCGATTTCGCCCAGGCCCAGCGCCACGCCGAGCGCGGAGGCGCCGCGGGAATAGGCCATCGACGCATAGGAGTCGGCGGTAACCGTGGCATGGCCGCGCCGCTTGGCGTCCTCCACGCGCTCAGCCGTCAGCAAAGGGCATTTGATCTGCACGAAATGCACATCCGATACATCGGCGATGCCGGCGTCGGACATGGCTTCCCGCACCGCCTGCGCGGTTTCCGCGATCTGCTTTTGCGTTCCCAGTTCCTCCGGCAGGAAATCCCTGGTGTGCGCCACGCCGATCGCCAGGCGCTTGCCGCCGCTTTCCTTTTTCGCGACGGCGCGGCGCACGAAAACGGTGGCGTGCGGACTCAGCACGCCTTCGGTGCCGCCGGACATGACCAGCGCCACGCGCGATTCCACCTCATCCCGGGTGCAGCCCAGATATTCGGCGAGCGCGGCCGCGAAGGTCTTACTCGCATATTCGCGCGTGAAATCGTTCACGCCGCCGTTGCCTTCGGTCTTGCCGAGAATGGCCACGATGTCTTTCGGATCGATCCTGCCTTCTCCGACCAGTGCGTGCAGACCGCTGATATCGCCGGGGCCGCGCATTTGAATTCGAAAAAGATCGACTTGATGGACTGTCATTAACTTCACTCCAATTCGGCGCTATGCCAGAAAATTAAACGTTGTTCCAACCAGCTGATCGCATGAAACAGCACAATCCCGGCGCCGGCTGCGGCAAAGATGGCGGAAAACAGGATGTCGGTGTCGAGATGCGATGACGAAATCATGATCAGATAGCCGAGGCCATGCGTTGCACCGACGAACTCGCCGACGATGGCGCCGACAATCGCCAGCGAGGATGAAATCTTGAGCGCAGAGAATAGGTAAGGAAGGCAATACGGAATGCGCAGTTTGCGGAATTCCTCTCCCCGCGATGCATGAAGGGAGCGGAACAGTTCGTAATATTCCGCATCCGCCGCCTTCAGGCCCTTGACCGTATTGACCAGCACCGGAAAGAAGCAGATCAGCGCCGCGGCGGTGATTTTCGACCACCAGCCGGTGCCCATCCACAGCACCAGCAAGGGCGCAATGGCGACCAGGGGCGTGGTCTTGAGCGTGATCGCAATCGGAAACAGGCCGCGCTCCAGCATCGGCGAACGCACGAACAGCAGGGCGATGCAGAATGCAAATCCGCTGGCGATGAGGAAACCGGTCATGGCTTCCATCATCGTATAGCCGAGATCGGCAAACAGATTCCGGTCGATCGCCGCGAAGATGACCGACGGCGGCGGCAATATGTAGGCGGGCACGTCGAGCGTCCTGACGGCGGCTTCCCACAGGCACAGGGCGCCGATCAGAAAGCCTGCGGGAATGAAAGAGCGCAATTTCATGACAAGCTCCTGACGAGTTGGCGGACCTGGCTTACCGATTGCATGAAAGCCATGTTTTCCTGGTCGCGCGGATGCGGCAGTTCGATGTCGACCACTTTTGCCAGGCGCGCCGGACGTGGCGCGAAAACGAAGATGCGGTCAGACAGCGCCACTGCTTCCGGAATCGAGTGGGTCACCATGACGATGGTCTTCAGGCGCGTTTCCGTGCTGCGCCAGATGGCCAGCAGTTCTTCGTTCAGCGCATCGCGGGTCAACTCGTCGAGGGCGCCGAAGGGTTCGTCGAGCAGCAGAAGATCGGGGTCCGACATCAGCGCGCGCGCCAGCGCGGCGCGTTGCTGCATGCCGCCGGAGAGCTGGTGCGGATACGATTGTTCGAAATCCGTCAGCCGCACCAGCGACAGCACCCGCTTGGCGCGCACGATATCGATGTCGTCGACACGGCTGCCGCCGCGTTCGATTTCCACCGGCAGCAGAACGTTTTCCAGCGTTGTCCGCCACGGCAGCAGCAGCGGTTTCTGAAACATCAGGCCGACACGCAGTCCCGCATTGTCCTGCTTGCTCTCGACGGCATCGACGTCGCCCAGGCGCACCGAGCCGCTGGTCGGCGCGATCAGGCCGGCAATGGCGCGCAGCAGCGTCGATTTTCCGCAGCCGCTCGGTCCGAGCAGCGAAACGAACTCCTGCGAGCGGATGGTGAAATCCATGTTTTCAATCACCGTCAATGCGCCGAAGCGGATATGCAGGGCATTGACGGAGATGGCCGTCGGCGAAGGCGCGCCCTTGTTCAGAGGGGCGCCGTTGACGCAGGCAAGTGTCGGCGAGGTTTTCATGGCGCGAGGAACTTGGTTGTGAAGGCCTTGTTCAGATCGAGCGGGCCCTTGAGGAAATTGCCCTGGATCAGCAGATTCTGCAGCGAAGTCCAGTTCGCCAGCTGCATGGAGCCGATAGGCTGCGCGTCCGGCTTGAGCAGCGGGATGCTGTCTTTCATCATGGTCAGCTCATGGGGATAGCTGAGCTTGCTGTCCTGCTTGACCGTCAACTTCGCGGCTTCTTCCGGATGCGCCACGGCGTCGGCCCAGCCTTTGAGCGTCGCCGTCACGAAGCGCTGCACCTCATCGGGGTGATCGCGCACCATGGCTTCGGTCGTGAACAGCGTATCGGCATAGAAATCCAGCCCATAATCCGCCGGCGAGATGATGTCGACGTCGAATCCTTTTTCACGCGCGGCGATCACTTCGTTGTTCAGATAGCCGGGCCAGACGTCGAGCTGTTTGGTGAGCAGCGGCGTCATATCGAACTTGACCGGGATCTCGGTCAGGCTTTTGCTGGATACGCCGGTTTTCTTGAGCAGGGCGCGATAGACCAGTTCTTCATTGCCGCCGACCTTGAGGCCGATTTTCTTGCCGACGAATTTGGCCGGCGTATCGATGCCGCTGCCTTTGAGCGAAAACAGTACGAACGGGCTCTTGCGGTAGATCACAGCCAACGCCACCACCGGCACGCCCTTGCCGCGCGCGATCAATATCTGGTCGGCGCTGGTGACGCCGAATTGCTCATTGCCGCCGGCCACCATTTGAATCGACGGAAAGTCGGGCCCGCCGGGCTGCACGGCCACATCCAGGCCGGCGGCCTGATACAGCCCTTTTTCCTTGGCCACGTAAAAGCCGGCGAATTGCGCCTGGTTAAACCATTTGAGGCGCACGGTGACGGAATCGGCGGCTTGCGCCGTGAACGACGAAGCGGCAATCATTGCGCCGGCGAAGACGGACAACCAGATGTTTCGCATAACGATCCTTTGCATTGGTGGAAGAAGATGAATGAAGTTTAATCACTCCATGCGCGCTCATCTAGCATTAGAATTAGCGCATTGCGATGCCAAAAACAGCGCACTCGCCGGATTGCCCGGCGGTGGTGCGCGGGCGGCGCAATCCTGGTGCGGCTGCAGTCGTTCGAGGGCGTTTATGGGGCGCTCCAGCCTGTTTTTTGGGGCGGGCCGCGGAAATTTTTATACAGGCTGAATCATGGAAAAATCCACCTCCGGAGAAACTGCCTCCGGGCGTCAGGCAAATGCCGCCAAAGGCGTGCTGAGGCCGCCGCGCATTCTCATTTACGTCAATGCCGTCGCGCGCCACGGTTCCATCCGCAAGGCTGCCGAATCGCTGCACATGGCTTCCTCCGCGCTGAACCGGCGCATACTCGATCTGGAAAACGAACTCGGCACCACCCTGTTCGAGCGGCTGGCGCGCGGGGTGCGCCTGACGACGGCCGGCGAGGTCTATATGAACTACGTGCGCCGCGCGCTGACCGATCTGGAATTGGTCAGTTCGCAGATCGAGCATCTGCGCGGCCTGGTGCGCGGCCGGGTGCGGATTGCCGCCACGGAATCGGTCGCCGGCCGTTTATTGCCGGCCGCGATTGCGAAATTCCAGCTCAAGCATCCGGGGGTGTATTTCAACGTTGTGATCGAAGCCGCCGGCCGCCTGCTGGATGCATTGGCGGCCGATACCGCCGATCTGATTCTGACGCACGATTTATATAACCGCTCCGACGTCAGCATTCTCGCCGTCGCCACCCAGCCGTTTTGCGCGGTGGTGTCGCAGGATCATCCGCTGGCTTCGCACGCAACGCTGCGTTTGCGGGATTGCCTGGCCTATCCGATCGCGCTGGCCGACGAGTCCCTGGCCGGCCGGGGACTGATCGACCGGGCGCTGCTGAAGGCCTCTTTTCAGTTCGAGCCGGCGCTGGTATCGAATTCCATCGAAACGATGAAGGCATATGCCCGGCTGAGCCAGGCGGTGTGCTTTCAGTTTCGGGTCGGGACGGCGTTCGATGCGGATATGGTCTCGATCCCGCTGACCGATCCGGGACTGGCCAAGACGGAGTTGTTCCTGGCCATGCGGCGCGGCAGATCGCTGCCGGGCGCGGCGGCGGCTTTTTCCGAACATATGTCGGCAATTTTCGATGAGATGGCGTAACGCCTGACAGAAGGCCTACGGGATTTGCTCCCACGCCAGGTTCGCGCGCACGGCGCCGCGCAGCGCATTGCACACCACGATTTCCTCGGCATTGCGCAAGTCCTCCAGCGACAGGTCGCGTTCGCTCGCATTCCATGCAGGATCTTCCAGCAGAACGGTGCGCATGACGCCGGGCAATACGCCTGCCCGCAACGGCGGCGTGTACCAGCCATTCCGCAAACGGACGAACACATTGCTGCGGCCGCCCTCGGTGATCTGTCCGTCCTGGTTCACGAACAGCTGATCGAAGCCGCCGCGCTGTTCTGCTTCCTGCCAGGCGCGGTCATAGGCTTCGCGCACGGTGGTTTTGTGGGCGATGAAGAAATCGCCGCTGTCCGTATTCTCCGCGGCGATGAACAGCCGGACCGGCTCCTGCAATGGCGCCAGCGGGGCGGAAGCCAGTGCGACGGCGCCGTCCTGCGCGAGCGTCAGACGCATCCGGTACGGGCGTTCGTCGGCGAGGGCGCCGGCGGCCTGTTGCAAAGCGCCGCGGACGGCATCGATATCGCAGGAAAACCCGCAGGCCGCTGCCGAGCGGGAAAGGCGCTGCAGATGCAGCCCGAGATGCCGGCAACCGTCGGCGCGCGTGGCGTAAATGGTTTCGAACAGCAGGAAATCCTTCGGTAGCCCGGTCAGAAAACGCGCTTTCAATTTGCACTCCTCGAATTCGTCCGCGGCGACGCTGTCATGCACGATGCCTGCGCCGATGCCCATTTTTCCTCGCCGCAGTCCGTTTCGGGGCGCGTCCAGCATCAGCGTGCGTATCGGCACCGACAGGCAGAAATCGCCAATGGCTTGCGATGGCGATGGTGATGTCGATGCCGATGCCGATGCCGGCGCATCGAACCAGCCCAGCGCACCGGTATATATGCCGCGCGGTGCGGTTTCGATCTCGCGGATGATCTGCATCGCCCGCCGTTTCGGCGCGCCGGTAATCGAACCGCAGGGATACAGCGCGGCAATCGCTTCGGGCAGATCCGCATCCGGCCGCAGCCGCGCCTGCACGGTGGACGTCATTTGGAGCACGCTTTCGAAACGCTCGACCTTGAACAGATCGGTCACCCGGACCGAGCCCGTTTGCGCGACACGGCCCAGATCGTTGCGCAGCAGATCGACGATCATCAGGTTTTCGGCGCGGTTCTTGGGATCGCCGGCCAGCGCCGCGGCGCGCTTTTCGTTGATCGCCGCAGCGATCGCCGCATCAGCGTCTTCGGCGGCTGCGGCGGTGCCTTTCATCGGCTGCACGGTCAGCGTGCCGGCGTCGTGGCGCATGAACAATTCCGGCGAGCAGGAGATGACGGCGCGGCCGTCCGGCAGGGCGATCAGCGCGCCGTAACGCGTCGGCTGGCGCTTGCGCAATCGGCAATAGAGATCGAGCGGCGCGCCGCGCACGTCGAAATGCAGCCGGTAAGTGTAATTGACCTGATAGCAGTCGCCGGCGGCGATGTACTCGCGGATGCGGGCGATGGCGCGGTCGAAGCCGTCGCGGTCGGTGTCTGCCTGCAGATTGGCGATATGGGCCGGGGTTTGGCGATGCTGCTCCAGCCAGTCGCCCAATTGCCGCAGATCGAGGCGCCTGCAGTGGGCGAACAGCAAAATTTCGGGGGTATCCGTTTTCCGTGATTGAAATGCCGTGTCGTGTCGTCGATGGCTTGGTGGCGCAAAAGCGTGTTACGTGATTGACGCAAGTGTTATGTATTGCTATCATAAATCCGTGTTCAATGATTGATGGAGTGCAGCAACATGACCCTCTTTGATGCGCTTGGCTTCCGATGGGACAGATCGGCAGTGCCGACTTCCGTTCCGGCTCACTCGCTTGAGCGGGTCTGCTTCCGCTTCCACAAGATGCTGCCTGAGTTTGTGTGGGATGCATCGGTGCTCGAAGGCAACCCCTTCACGTTCCCCGAAGTCAAGACGCTGCTGGATGGCGTGACTATCGGCGGGCGCAAGATTTCCGATCAGGAACAAATCCTGAATCTCGCGGAAAGCTCCAAACGTCTGCTGGCGATGGTCAAGGGCGGTCACTTCTCCATTTCCAAGCCGGTATTCACCGAACTGAATAGCATCGTCGCCCGCAAGGAAGCCTTGGAGTGGGGTGTGTTCCGTGGCGAAGGGCAGGAGAAAAACTACACGCCGGATGTCGGCCTTGGTGAGCATGGCCGCTATACCCCGCTGCCGACACTCCCCGGAGCACCGGAACTGAACCGAGTGTTCAGCGAAGGCGTGACAGCACTGCAAGAGTGCGAACCATTTGAACGTGCAACGGCGTTCTTCCTGTTCGGCGCCTTGCAGCAGTTCTTCTTCGACGGCAACAAGCGCACCTCGCGCTTCATGATGAACGGCGTGCTCATGTCGCATGGCATCGACGCCATCAGCGTGCCAGCGGCCAAAGCGCAGGAGTTCAACGAGAAGATGGTGCGCTTCTATCTCTCGAAGGATGCCACGGAGATGATGGATTTCCTCGCCGGGTGCCACCCGGATGCAGAGGCAATTGTTCCTCCCCCCGAGGAAGATCGAAGCCACGACAGCGGAATGGAGCCGTAATCATGCAATGGATCAAGCTGACCGACAGGATGCCGAACCCGGACGAGCATGGACGGGTGTTGATCTACACCGAGGGCCACGACTTCAACGGCGAACAGGTGTTTGATGTGCAGGCAGAAACACTGAACGAGTGTTTCTATGCCGATCCAGAGGATCAACCGGAGGAATGCAAGGTTGCATCCCACTGGATGCCCCATCCGTCCAATAACGGCAGTCCGAACTGGACGGGCGAACAAAAGGCAGCAAACGCACTGCACGACCTGATGGACGCCCTGCCTACCGGAACGCAAACGTCCATGACCGTGTTTCGGCCAGAGGTGAACGGTCAGCAGGTAGGTGCGGTCAAGGCGCTTTTGATGGCCGACAACTCGGACGATCTGCGCGCAGCGCAGTGGGTTATCTCCCACGGATCGGCCAAGCGGGGAGTCGGCGATGAGTGAAGCACTTGAGCGAGTGATCTCAGAACAGCAGAAGGAAATCGACCGGCTGCGCCTGCTGGAGAAGAACAATATTGAACGTTGGCAGCACGAAAACAAGGCGGTGGAGCGGATGGCGTTGGCCGCGTTCAGCGTATTGAATCACCCCGAAAGCCCTGAATGCCACTTTGAACTCAAGCAGGCTGTCATGGCGATGGGCTTCTGCCCACGTTGTGAGTGGCGTCCGTGCGAATGCGAAGGTCAATATGACAACTGATTTTGAACTGACGAAAGAGCAGGAAGCCATGTTCCAGCCGGGATGCTTCGTTGTCCTGCATCCCGACAGCAAACACCAAGATGCGGGCCGTGTTGGCAAGATCGTCAGCCGCAAGGGCAGCGAGATGCTGGTCGAGTTCTTCTCGGACGAGTTGATCGGAAAAAGCGAATTCAGCCTGATTCCGCTGGGACATTGGGCACCTGTGCCGGACTTCTTCGTCGAGGAATATGAACCGCGCGCCAAGAAGCGCGGCTGGCGCGTCACCGAGCGCGGCATGAAGATGTTCCGTGATCTCGGATGGGGCTACACGGCGGCCACGGAGGGCAAGGCATGACCACCGAGCAGGCCATTCAGGACGTGGCGATGATCGCTCGCAACGGGATTGATCGCGTCATCGAGCTTGAGCGTGACAAGGCACGCCTACAGGCCGAAGTCACTCGGCTGCGAGAATTGTCGGACGAAATGTTCGCAACGATTGTTGCGGCGCTATCGCTGGCCCCGCAAGACTGCGGCGCATACGGAGTGCTGGATGAGGCAATCAAAAACTTACAACCCAAGGTGATTCGTGGCGCAGAGGTGACATCGACTTTATCAGCCCGCGCACGCGCCGGTTGATTCAGGCATATCAGGACGGCGATTCGGTTGCTGCAACGGCATCCATCCTGCTGGCTGAACCGCCTGTACAACAGCACTGGGAATAACCATGACCAAACGATACTCCACCTGCCAGACAGTGGGCGAACTCCGCGAAGCGCTCAGCGGCATACCTGATGACGTGGCATTGTTCGGTGACGGGGAAGAAGATCGTTACGTTTCTGTCACTGTCGATCTTGATAAGGTAGCCGGAAATGCTGTTTGGCTGGAACCGGGGCCGCTTGTAGCAGAGGTAATGGACCGTCTCATCGACGCAAGTGGCGCGTATTGCAATGGCTACGAAGCTGCGCGACGAAACATTCCTGAAAACGAAGCGGTCGCTGACGCGAGACGCTCATATGGCGAGGCATTGGCAGGGCATTTCCAATTGGGATATGCAGAGTATCGCAACAAAGCGATTGATGGAAAAGCCTGACCATGCCAGCCAACATCCTCAATCTTCCCTGCTACAAGGTATTGGGCATCCAAGAGAACGAGCATGATTACCACATCGACGTTGAAACGCTGCACGCGCCAACGTCCTGCCCGCATTGCCAGTCTGCCAACCTTGTCGGCTTCGGTCGCCGGGAACAGATGGTCAAAGACCTCCCGATGCATGGCCGGCGTGTCGGCCTCTACATCGACACCCGCCGCTACCGCTGCCGCAACTGTGGCAAAACGTTTTACGAGGGGCTACCCGAGATTGACGAAAAACGCTTGATGACCAAGCGGCTGGCGCAATGGATGGGGAAGCAAGCCATCAAGCGCACCTTCGCCAGCATCGCCGAGGAAGTTGGCTGCACGGAATTTACTGTGCGTGCTGTCTTCAATGACTACGTGAATGAGCTTGAGAAGACCATTCGCTTCGAGACGCCAAAGTGGATGGGCATCGACGAAATCCACCTTATCAAGCCGCGTGGCGTCATCGCCAACATCCAGAACAACACCATCGTTGAACTACTGCCGAACCGCAACAAGGACACCGTGGTTCGATTCCTGCACCACTTGGAAGGCAAAGAGCGCATCCAGTACGTCGCAATGGATATGTGGACGCCATACCGCGATGCTGTTCGGGCGGTCATTCCGCAGGCCGAGATCGTGGTGGACAAATTCCACGTTGTTCGCATGGCGAACGATGCGATGGAACGGGTCAGAAAGAGCTTGCGCGAATCTTTGACACCAAAACAACGTCGCGGGTTGATGCACGACCGCTTTGTATTGCTCAAGCGCGAGCGCGACCTGAATGACAAGGAACGGTTGAACCTCGACGGCTGGACGAAGAACTACCCGGAGCTTGGTGAAGCCTACCGACTCAAGGAGCAGTTCTTCGGCATCTACGATGCCGAGTCACCAGACGAGGCGCAAGCCAAGTTCATCCAGTGGCAGAAGAGCATTCCGTCCGAGATCGCAGACGCCTTTGCCGACATCGAGCGGGCGTGGGGTAATTGGACGATGCCGATCCTCAACTACTTCAACCACCCGGTCACGAATGCGTACACCGAGAGCTTGAACAGTTTGATCCGCGTGATGAACCGATTGGGGCGTGGCTATTCTTTCGAGGCGCTGCGGGCCAAGATTCTGTTCTCGGAAGGCGCTCACAAGCACAAGCTGTCGCGCCCGAAGTTCGAGCGCAGGCGTGAGCCTGAGCCAGTTGAAATGGGTTATGGGCTACCCGGCAACATCAGGAATTTTGAGGTGTGTGACTCCTTTGCACGGATGACGCCGAAGCCGCCACCTGAGCCGAAGCCCTACGTCCCGAAATCAACAGAATCGGGAAAGCCGGGAAAGAACTACGGCGCGGACATTTCAACACTCATCCGCATGATCGAGAGCGGAGAGCTATGAACCCGTTTCAATCACGGAAATCGGATAGCCAAACAAGATAACTAATATTATCGTTGCGAAACGAGCCTAGCGTCGACTGGAATGCCGGAGGTGCAAGTGCAGCGCAAGAAGAAAGGGAGCGTTGGGAGGGGAAAACAGACCAGTCAGCAAGTAACTGATTTAAAAAGAAAAATTGAATGCAATCGACCGGAAAGCCGCGTCAGCTCTGGATCCACCTACCGTCGCAAATTGCACGGGAATCAAAGAGACCCCTAGTAGCGTCGCCGGAAATCTCATACTCCCGGTTCGCCACCCCCGTTGTTTCAATTCGAATCCGATGCGTGCCTTGCTCAGCCACGATGCGGAAAAAGGTCATCGGGCCTAGCGTCGCCGCCAGACGGTCGTCGACGAAGACTTGCGAAACGGTGTTGCGCTGTTGTGCGTAGGGCCGCAACACGTAGATCGCCACTTTTCCAACCGGTGCTGAATTGAGTGTACGGGCCTGTGCCGCCACGACTTCCTCTTCGACCGGTACTTCAACGCAGTGGCTGGACTGCAGCAGAATGGTACAGTGGGCGACGCCCGGATGTGTATGGGCACAAGCAACCAAGATCGGAATCGCCACGAGTGCGCTGACATAGGCGGCGATCTTGCTGTGCCTGGCGTGCACCACCTTGGTGGCCTCAAGTAAATTAGACAGAATAGACATCATTAACCTCACCCATATCAATACCTTGAAGATGACGCGCATACCCCACCGAACTGGGGCACTCCGTCACACGACTTAAGCGATCTCACCGAAAATCGAAGGAATTCATTTTCTGCTTTCATTTTTCACACTTTTTATCCGAGTGAATAAGTAGACCGCAGATCCCAACTCAGGGGGGATCAGCATTTTCGCTAATTCTGCTGCCTCCACCATCTCAAAGTTCTCTTGTTCAGAATAGGCTCCCCAACTTCCACTCGCCACTTGATACTGGCTTCCGATCATGATGTAGAGCTGTACGCTGGATGTCTGAAAAATATGATGCTCAAACGGATTTTCTGCCGGGGGCCACGAACACACTACGACTTCTGGCGCATACCGCTCAAGGGCAGAGACCGCATCGCATTTCACTACGTCAGAGGGATACTTTATCCGGTGGCCCCAACTGTAATCATCGGTTGCGGTAACCTTCACTCCACATCCCTTTAAGAAGCGTGTCAGAGTTCCGTCGCCCGCACCTATTTCCAGCGTTTTTCTAGGGCCGATCAGCTTTGCAAGAGTCCTGACGAAATCGCGACTGTAAAAACAGTAAATCCCCTTAGACGATACCAACGGCATCAGAAGCTCCCGCTGGCCCAACAAGGGCCAGATCAGCCTGAATAGTCGCAAGCTGACCATCTTCCGTTCCAACCCGCGGGAGAATAGCAGCCACTGAGCAAGCCCCCCGTTCCAGAAGTTGAAGCGCACTTTTCCTCTGGCATTTCCGCTTGCCAACGACAAACTGCAGTCCTTCACGGCCAAGCAAATCATCTGATATCGAACCTGCCTGTATGTCGCCTCCCACATGGCCTTTGTTAGCACCTCTTGCCGAAAACCCTTACGATGCCGTGGCCACTCGGGCGGATTCTCTGTCAGTCGCCTCAAATCCTCGGGACTGCCTGTTGTAATCACTTCGTTCAATTGCTGCTGGGCGATTTCCCATTGTTCTGGAAACTCATTACAGAGATCCATCAGTTTGGGTCTGGTTGCCAACCAGCGGACGATATCTTGGGGCGTCTTCATCATCTATAGACGTGAACATACATATCCCGGGCCGTCTGCCAAGCATTCCATCGATCAGCCGGCGGCGCTCAGGTCAGTTCTGTTCCAGCCCCCAGATCAGATGAGAGTCAATCAATAGTTGGTAATAACTCCTGATCGCCGAAGTCTTGGCTCCCAATGCCCCTTGCTGGGCAGTGGCGGCTTGGCGTTGGGTAAGCAACAATCCTTGCAAATCGCCCTCACCCAACAAGTAGGCTCGCTGCATCAGACGCGCGTTCTCACGCATGGAGTTCGCGCTTTCCTCTGCCAGTAGCATGCCATCGTAGTTGCTTTGCACAGTGATGATCGATGAATCGATTTCGGCGCCGATCTGCCTCCGAATAGCCTCAAGTTCCTGGCGTTTGGCCTCCGCCACATGCGTCGCTTGGATAGCCCTCTCGCTGCGGGACCCACTCGGGATCGGGATGCTGATCGATACGCCGACGAGTCGCTCCCTGCCGCGCGCCTCGGATCCACTGAAGACCCCAAGAGTGGGGTCTGGCGTCCGTTCGGCTCTGCTGCGCTGTGCTTGTGCATCTGCGCTTCGCCATGCGGCCTCGGCAGCCTTAAACCGGTCACTTTGCTCGCGAATTCGGGCTTGTAAATAACCAGAATCCTGCGCCAGCGCGGAGATGTTGGGGAAATTGGAGAACTGTCCATCAAAACCTGGGAAGCGGCTATGCAGTTGTGTCCATGTCAATGAAGCACCAAGCTTGGCTTCGTTGGTCTGTCGACGCTGTTCCGCCAACTCGGACTGCGCCAGGCTCACATCGAGCTTGGCGGCATCACCGGCTTTCGCACGCTTCTGTACGGCAGAAAGATTTTCTACCGCAAACTGCTGCATGCTCTTGCTGAGTTCATAGTTGGCATTGGCCTGCAACCAGGCCATCCATAACTCCAGTAGATCGCGCGCAGCCTCGTGCATGGCTTCGCCGTAGCGCGCCTCGGCTTCATCCACCGTCGCCTGACCAAGTTTGCGGTCTGCCGACGCCTTGGCGGGCAGGCGGATCGTGCGCTCCAGAGCGACGTTCCACTCATTCGAGTTCGCTTCGTTTTCGACACGACGGCGCTGGCCGGTAGCGCGCGCCGTCCATTCATAGGGCGATGCGTCAAGAATATTGGATTCTCGACGTGCCGCATCCAGCGTGGCCCGCGCAGCAGCAACGGAGGGATCCTGTTCCAACAGGGGGCGCGCAACCAGCGCCGGGATCGGACCGTCCGGTATGCCGGGGGAGCTTTGGGCTTGCGCGAACAACGGCAGAAAGAGCGCTGTCAGTAAAGTGCTACGAAGATTCATGCAAATTCTCCTTGTTCGAACACGGCCGTCACCCAGTAGCGCAGCCCCGAACGAGCAAATGTGTTTTTCAGACCGGAGAGCAACTTATCTTTGGCTTGCTCAGTGCAGAGGATTTGAACTTGCGTCATGACCGCACGCCCCAGAACTTGTTCGGACGCGGACAGGCGTTCCCGCTCAACCCCGTGTGCTGCCACGGTTACGCTGGTAAACACAGCGACGTCAGGCGCGACGAGCAATGAATCCAGCAATTGCTCTTCAAGATTGCGTGGACATAAGATAGTGATGATGGAATCAGACATGCTTGATCTCCTGGCTGGGTTCTTTGTCGGCGCCAGCGAACTTAAGATAGAGGATAGGCAATAGCATCAGGGTCAATGCGGTTGCAGTAATTAGGCCACCAATGACCACGATGGCCAGCGGGCGCTGGATCTCGGATCCGGGACCGCTTGCGAACAGCAGCGGAATCAGGCCAAACGCCGTGATGGACGCGGTCATCATCACAGGCCGCAAACGTCGCTTGGCACCGGTGACTACGACTTCGCGCAACGGCATTCCCTCATGTCGCAGCTGATTGAAATAGCCCACGAGAACGACACCGTTGAGCACCGTAATCCCGAGTAAGGCGATGAAGCCCACCGAAGCAGGAACAGACAGGTACTCACCGGTCAGCCACAAGGCCACGATGCCACCCACAAGCGCGAACGGAATGATGCTGAGAATAAGCAGTGCCTGCCTGATCGACCCGAAAGTGGCAAACAGCAGTACGAAGATCAATCCCAGCGAAATGGGCACTACTACGCCCAAACGGGCCGCAGCACGTTGCTGGTTTTCAAACTGCCCACCCCAGCTCATACGATAGCCGGTTGGCAATTTCAGCTTCTGCGCCACTTTGGCTTGCGCTTCTTGCACGAAGCCCACCAGGTCGCGGCCGCTGACGTTGGCGATAACAACACTGTAGCGGCTACCCATCTCCCGGTCGATTTTGACTGGTCCAGCCGCGCGCTCCAGAGTCGCAATACTGGACAGAGGAACCGTCATACCATCTTTTCCAGTGATACGAACTGCCGAAAACTCGGCAGGTGACAGCCGAATCGATTCAGAAGCACGTAACAGGATGGGGGTACGACGGTTGCCTTCGATCACCGTGCCTGTCTGCTGGCCCTCGATCTGCACCCGCAGCGCATCCTGGACGTCTTCCACCGAGAGGCCCAAGCGGCCTGCCTGCATACGGTCGACGATCACCCGCATGTATTGCACCCCATCGTTTTGAACCGTATATACGTCCTGATTGCCGGAGATGGTCTTGAGCACTTGTTCAACCTGGGTCGCGTATGAGTTGAGCTGTTCAAGGTCGGGGCCGAATATTTTGACCGCAATGTCGCCCCGTACGCCAATGATCATCTCGGAGACGCGCATTTCGATAGGCTGGGTAAAACTGTAAGAGATGCCAGGCAGGGTATCCAGGACCTTGCGAATTTCTGCCAGCAACTCGTCCTTTGTCTTCATGCGCCACTCACTCTGCGGCTTAAGCAGCAGATAAGTGTCGGTCTGATTAAGACCCATTGGATCCAAGCCAATCTCATCGGAACCGGCGCGCGCCACCACTCCCGTCACCTCCGGGATCTCTTTCATCAGTGCCTGATGAATCTTCAAGTCAATTGCTGCGCTTTCCTCCAGGCTCACGGAGGGGAGTTTTTCAATGCCGACAATCAAGCTCCCCTCATCCATGGTCGGCATGAATGTCTTGCCTACCTGCGTGTAGAGCACGCCAGCCAGCGCCAACATCAGGACTGCGCCAATCGATACCACCCGCTGATGTCTAAGTACCCATTCAAGCAAAGGGGAATATGCTTGCAGCAGCTTACGCGGCAGCCAAGGTTCTTCATGGCTGACATTCTTGATGAGATAAGATGCGATGACGGGAATGACGGTGAAGGAAAGCAGCAGGGAGCCGGCCAACGCGAAAACGATAGCCATTGCCACCGGCGCGAAAAACTTGCCCTCCAGATCCTGCAAAGTCAGCAACGGCAAAAATACGGTGATGATGATCAGGATTCCAGATGTCACGGGCACTGCAACTTCCTTTACGGCCCGATATACGATATGCAATCTGGGAAGTTTTCCGTCACTCTTGTCGTCGGCCAGCCGCTGCACGATGTTTTCAGTTACCACCACTGCTGCATCCACCAGCATACCGATCGCAATCGTCAGCCCTCCCAGGCTCATAAGGTTGGCCGACATGTCAAAGCTGCGCATGAGGATGAATGTGATAAGAGCCGCGAGCGGTAGTACTAAAGCGACGGTTACTGCTGCCCGCACGTTGCCGAGGAACAGTCCGAGCAGTACCAGAACCAAAATGGTCGCTTCCAGCAGTGCACGAGAAACCGCACCTACCGCCTTATCAACCAACGAGGCCCGATCATAAAAGACATCGAGCGTTACCCCTTTGGGTAAAGTCGACTGGATCTCTTCAAGCTTCTTTTTGACTCCTTCGACTACCTTTTGTGCATTGGCGCCGGCCAACCCCAATACCAGCCCTTGCACCGCCTCGCCTTGTCCGCTCTTGGTGACCACACCATTGCGTGTCATCGTTCCGACACGAACTTCGGCCAATGAACCGACACGCACGGGCGAGCGGTCCTTAACGGTGACGACAACGGAACGCAGGTCATCCAGATTCTGGATACTGCCTTCGGTTCGGACCAGGAGAACCTCGCCACCTTCAGACAGGCGTCCGGCACCATCATTCATGTTATTACTGCGCAATGCATCTTTCAGTTGCGCCATCGTGATACCGGCGCTGGCAAGTTTGAGTGGATCGGGGATGATCTCGAACGAACGGACCATTCCACCCAATGAATTTACATCCGCTACGCCTGGGACCGTACGCAACGCGGGACGAATTACCCAATCGAGCAAACTGCGCTTGTCCGCCAGACTCATTCCATCCGCTTCGATGGTGAACATAAACATTTCACCTAATGGTGTTGTCACGGGGGCCATGCCGCCGCTGATTCCCTGAGGAAGCAACTCTGCGATCCCGGCAAGGCGCTCGTTAACCTGCTGGCGTGCCCAATAGCGGTCGGTTCCATCTTCGAAGTCGATCGTGACATCGACCAGTCCGTACTTGGTCACCGAGCGCAGGATCTTGGTCTTGGGAATGCCAAGCATTTCCACCTCGATCGGTACTGCAATACGGCTCTCGACCTCTTCGGGGGTCATGCCGGGCGCTTTCATGATTACCTTGACCTGCGTACTGGATACATCGGGGAATGCATCGATCGGCAGTTGGGTGAACGCAAACCATCCGGCTCCGGCAAGCATAAGTGCCCCTAGCAACACGAACAGTCGCTGGGATAGGGAGAACTGGATAAGTCGGGCGAGCATTATTTCCCTCCCTTGTCATCCAACCACGCGCCTTTCAGGGCAACGATGCCGCTAGTGGCAATTTTTTCATTGGGTTGCAGCGCGCCCAGGATACGCAGACGCTGAGCTGCGCTAGCTTGCACCTTAACCGGACGGGCGTCGAATCCTTTTGCCGTGCGCACGAAGACAACCGCATAATCCCCGTCGTACGCGATGGCGGATAGCGGAACATCCCAGCTACCGGGTGTTTTCTCAGGCATCAGCTCCATGGTCACGAATTGGCCGGGCAGCAGCGCTCCCTGGCCGCCCTCCAGAGAGGCGCGCAAGGTCACGCTCTGGCTGCCCGCGGCCACGCTGGTGCCAACGCTAAGGAGTTTGCCCTTGACATTGATGCCTTTGACCTTCACCGGCGTCCCGGCACGCCAAGTGGCTGCATCCGAAGCAGAAACATGGATATCTGCTGTCAATACGTCAGCCTGTGTCAGGCGCATCAGCGGCGTACTGGCATCAACACGCTGCCCAAGTTTGACCTCGATATCAGTCACGATACCGCCCTTGGCGGCGCGTAGAATGAAACCATCCTCGACCGTGCCGGCGGTGCCCAGCCTGTCCATAAAACCTGCCATACGGAGAGCTGCTTTGACCTGGAACAGGGCCGCCTCACTCTCCTGCAGCGCGGCTTGCGACTCCTGCACCCGGCGCTGGGCAATGATGCCTTCATCAAAGAGCGCCTTCTCTCGCTGAGCATTTTGCGCGGCCAGGCTGTACTTTGCATTCGCTGTCATCAACTGCATCTGCAACTGACTAAAGTCCGGACTCACGACGCGCAGTAGCGGCGCACCTTGCTTCACGGTCTCGTTATGACGTACAAGAATCTGCGATACCATGCCGGCCAGCGGAGAACTAATGATTTGCTCGCGATCAGGCGGCACGGTGATTTGGGCGGGATACTGTACTGCCAGCGCTTCGGATTGCTGATCGAGCCGCACGAGCTGAATACCCAGTGCCTTAATCTGTTGATCGGTGATGGAGAATGATTTTGGCCTGTCGGCTGCATGGGCCGACAATGCTTGGAAGATGAGAATGGCAAGAGCAAGTCGCCCGACGAAAGCAGGTGTTTTCATATGGATGTCCTGATCTCCATCCGTCCGGGCAACACAAGGCAGCCCAGAGGCAGACGGATTAGTTCACTGCGAGAAATGTTGAGACGCGATGCAGCGATGGCCGAGCTGACGAAGACAGCCCCCGAACGGCGGGTCACTCCAAGTCGCCAGGATTACTGACGCAAAAAAATGGCGAAGGAATTAGATCGACGAACGTCGAGGGGGCCGGAATGGCGCAGGAAATACCGACTCCGGAACACGGGAAGCCAGTAAGGAAAAGATCAGGATGGTAGCTAACGCCCATACCTGCAGTGTCGCAGACATGGAGGCAGGAAGGGGCTGCCCGTGATCCGCAGCATGCAGCAATTGATGTTCTGCGCCGGTGAGAATGCCATGATCATCTTCGTCGGCATGCTGATCCATCAAGGAAACAAGTTTCCCATTCAGGGTGTGATCCAGATCATGATGAAGCCATTGCGTGCGCAAGTGCGCAATGCCAATGTTCGCAATAAAAATCGCGAGCATTAGTAAAGCAACACGTCGGCAGATGGTTCTTTTCATAAAATTGGATAAAGCACATTTTAAGTGCTGAATATTTCAAATTATCCGTTAAGGCCTGCTAGTTCTCAACCGTTATCAGGGGTAGAAAACATCCTTAATTTAATCCATTAGGATGTATTGCAACAAAAAATACAGGCTGAAGCATAGCACCAGCACAATGGTGATATAAGCGATTATCTTGAGCCATGTCATGGATGAGGCCAGTCACGATGATAGTCATCGATGACGTAATGGTGGCAATGACGCTTTCCGCCCCCAGCGAGATGCACATGCTCTTCATCTAAATCTGCATGCTCGTGCTCTATTTGCTCAGGATCAACAGCGGGCCATAGTTTTGCAGCGGCAATTACAGCCACTAGGGCAATCAAACCAAGGACGACAAATGTTAGCGACAAGCCGATACGCGCTCCGAGCCAGCCCGCAACCGGATAAGTAACTAGCCAGCAAGCGTGCGACAGTGCGAATTGCGCGGCAAACAGAGACGGCCGATCTTCCGCTGACGAGGATCGACGTAACAGTCGCCCGGACGGTGTCTGCGTCAAGGAGTAACCGATACCCAGCAACCCCCACAGTACTAGCATCCAATGATACGAGTCTACTGTACTACCCGCGAATAGGCCGATTATCAGTACCGAAGCACCGGATAACATCGCAGTACGATCAGAAATGCTTTTTAGGAGGCCCGGCAAGATAAAAGCGGCCGCCATCGAGCCTCCACCAAAAGCGGCGAGAGCCCAAGCAGTTTGCGTCTGCGTCAACCCGAACCTGGCCTGGACGTACACCACGGTGTTGACAATCACCATCGCGCTCGCCGCAGCAACAGCTAGATTGAGTGCCAGAAGGCCACGCAATCGGGGCGTAGCCAGGTAAGTCCGGAGGCCCTTGGTCGTGCGATCGTAGATGCCGCGGGGTGGTGATAGCTTTGCTTTTGGCAACACGACGGAGACCACTAGCAAAGCGGATCCGATGAATCCGATTGAAGTTCCCGCAAACAACATGTGAAAACTGATCACGCTCACTAGTGCAGCCGCTAGCATCGGACTGACGACACTTTCCAAGTCATAGGCCAGGCGCGACAGTGACAAGGCCTTGGTGTATTCGTCCTCCTCCGGCAACACATCAGGAATGGTGGCCTGGAAAGTCGGAGTGAAGGCAGCCGATGCCGACTGGAGCACAAAGATCAGGATGTATATCTGCCAAATCTGTGTAACGAATGGCAGCGAAATGGCCACAGCGGCGCGAATGAGATCAAGGGTCACCAAGGTAGTGCGTCGCGGCAGGCGTTCGGAAAACGCGGACGCGATCGGCGCCACGCCAATGTAGGCGATCATCTTGATCGCCAATGCAGTCCCGAGTACCGTGCCGGCTTTATCTCCTGCGAGGTCAAAAGCCAACAAGCCCAACGCAACTGTGGCAAGTCCCGTACCCACCAGCGCAATCACTTGCGCCAAGAATAAGTGGCGGTAACTGCGGTTTCGAAATACGGAAAACATGGTATTTCCTTCTTTAAGCCGGCAGTGCAATCCAGCCGTGATAGAACACATACAAGCCCACCATAATAATGACTGCGCTGGAGAAGTAAGGCGCCTTGCGGGCAAATGTACCGAAACCCGACCAGCGCTTGCTGACATGACGGATGCTCAGGGCTGCCACGATACCCGAGGCCACCATGGTCAGCGCCAGACCGATACTGAAGCACAGCACCAGGCCTGCGCCCAAGGAAACCTTCTTCAGCTGTAGGCACAGCAGCAGCACGGTAATAGCCGCCGGACACGGGATCAGGCCGCCGGTCAGGCCGAACATGACGATCTGGCCGGTGCTGATGTCCCTATTAGCGAACCGCCGCTTGATGTCGTTCGCGTGGGCTTGCTCGTGAGCATCCTGGTACGTCCCATCCGATACGTCCAGTCCATCATCGCCATGATCGTGGTGGTGATGCTCTTCATATTGGACGTCATAAATGTGGAAGTGACCGCCGTGCGACAGAAACACTTGTGCTTTGAACTCATGCGGCTCGGGAATCTCATCGATCGACTCCAGAAATGCTCCCTTGTCGACAAACTTGAAGGTCTGTTCGGTGCCATCTGGGCGAGTTGTGTGAATCTCGACGCCAGCGGCTGGCCAGCGATGCATGCCGTGCTCGGTCGATAACCGGAAGCGCGGCGGCACATTCTCTTCGAAGATATCGACACGCAGCATGCCATGGCCGGTATTGATCCACTTGGTCTCGTCGTGATGATGGCCATGCACCTCTTCACGTGCCTGCTGCCAAGTTCGGTACGCCATCCAAAGCGCCACGCCGATGATCAGTACGCCGGAGGCGACCTGGAAGTAAGGCTCCGACGATTCCGCGCTCCACTGACTGCCGAAGTACATGCCGGCTAAGGCGACCAGCCACACCACGGCCGTATGCGACAGCGTGGCAGAGATGCCCAACAGCACCGCCTGCGAGACGGTGCCGCGAATGGCCACAATGAAAGCAGCCATCATGGTTTTGGAGTGCCCTGGTTCCAGGCCGTGCAGCGCGCCCAGGAGAATAGCGCTGGGGATGAACAGCCAGATGTTGCCGGCGCCTTGCTGGAGCAGGCCTGCGATATCGATCATGGAGGTGCCTCAGAGGTATTTGGTGATTTCTTTGAATTCGCGTACCGCCTCGGCGGCGTCCTGGCCGTCTGACTGCATGGCGTGATCCAGGCAATGGCTGATGTGGTCGTGGATCAGAGTGCGCTTGGCATTGCCGACAGCGCTTTCGACGGCCTGCAACTGCTGGGCGACATCCAGGCAACTGCGTCCTGTTTCCATCATGGCAATAATGCTGCGCAGATGGCCTTCGGCCCGCTTCAGGCGTTTGATGATGTCGGAATGGGAGGCGTGGGTGCTCATCGCATATTTATCCTATCGGGGGGGATAGGATATCACGATTGCTAATCAGCACGATAGCAATGCCCTTAAAGTTAACTTTGTAATTTTCGTTACATGGTGTAGAGTTTTATACATGAATACTACATCGACACACTGGCACCTCCTCATTGCCAGCCTTCCCACCACCGGCGCCACCGCCCGCATGCGCCTTTGGCGGGCCATCAAGGCCCTGGGGTGCGTCCCGTTGCGCGACGGCGCCTATCTCCTTCCCGAACGCCCCGGGCATGCCGACACCTTGGCCGAACTGGTCGACCAAACCAATGCCGAAGGCGGCGAAGCCTGGCTAGTGAAGGTGGTTCCCCGGAACGCAGACGATGAACAGGCCTTCCTGGCACGGTTTGATCGTGCCAAGGAATATGGCGAATTTCTGGAAATGGTGGTGGAGGCCAAGAAGTCGCTGATGTCGCAAGCCACGGCGGATATCGCCAAGACGCTCAAGAAGCTGGCCAAGGAACGTGAAGCGATCGAGCGCATCGATTTTTTCCCCAATGAAGCGGCCCTGGCCGCCAATGCTGCCTGGGCCGATTTCGCCGAGAAGGCCGATGCGATCTTGTCGCCTGGCGAGCCGCAGCCGCAAGAACGGGACATTCCCTACTTGCAAATTCAGGATTACCAAAGGCGTACCTGGGCGACGCGACGCCATTTATGGGTGGATCGGGTGGCTAGCGCGTGGCTGATCCAGCGCTTCATCGATTCCAAGGCGGCCTTTTTGTGGCTGGACAGTCCTGCCAATTGCCCTGTGGATGCCTTGGGCTTCGATTTTAACGACGCCACGTTCACCCACGTTGGTAACAAGGTGACGTTTGAAGTGCTGGTCGCCAGCTTCCAACTCCCCTCGACGCCAGGCATGGCCAAACTGGCCGCCCTGGTGCATGCGCTCGATGCCGGTGGCGAGGCGCCGGCGGAAGCGGCCGGGTTCGAAGCGATCCTGACCGGTGCGCGTGCCCGTTTGGCCGACGATGATGCGTTTTTGGCGGAAGTCGGTTCCATCCTCGATTCTCTCTACGCTCATTGCAACAAGGAAACGCCATGAGTGCCATCGCAGAAAAAATACCGTACACCCTCTGGCAAATGGCGCTCTACATGCTGCGCCTGGGCACCCTAGGATTTGGCGGCCCGGTGGCCTTGGTCGGCTACATGCACCGCGACCTGGTCGAAGAGCGCAAGTGGATCAGCGATGCCGACTACAAGGAAGGGCTCGCCTTAGCGCAATTGGCACCGGGGCCGCTAGCGGCCCAACTGGAAATTTACCTGGGCTACGTCCACTACCGCATCTGGGGTGCCACCATCGCCGGACTCGCCTTCGTTCTGCCGTCGTTCTTCATGGTCGTGGCGCTGGGTTGGGCCTACATGCATTTTGGCGGCCTTAGCTGGATGCAAGCTGTGTTCTATGGGGGGTCGGTTCAGAAAACGGAAAATAAAGCACGCTAAGCCGTTGCCCGACATCCCAAAGGACGATGGCCCGGCTCAGTGAGAGCTAAGTCCGCCTGCGTACCTTCTCCACTGTGCAAATCCCTGCACTCTTTTGGAGAAGCATCATGTACCGCTACACCAGACTTTCCCTTCTAGCCGTCGCCATCGCTACAACCGGCGCGGTCGCCTACGCCGCCAATGGCGGTATGGGAAACGACGCAATGGCTATCGCCAAGGCCAAGATTCCGCTCACTCAGGCGGTCACCGTTGCCGAGCAGCACGCCAATGGCAAGGCGTCACGCGCCGAGTACGAGAACTCGAAGCAAGGCTGGGTCTATGACGTCGAAGTCGTCAGCGGGGCCAAGGTCTTCGATGTCCGGGTCGATGCCAACAAGGGCACGGTCATCTCGTCCGCCGAGGACAAGGCGGATCACGATGACGACCACGACAAGCGTGACTGAATTCCCGACAGCATGGCTGGATCGCCCACGTGTGAGGCGATCCAGCCCGGAGACCCTATGGAATCACTCAACCAAACATTGTTTCTCTGGCTTAACGCACCGGAGCACCCCAGCGCTTTGGCGCTGACGCTCGCCGTCTTTTTTGCCGAGCGGCTTATCTGGGCGATGCCGCTCGTGATAGGTATCGGCTGGCCGACTACACCGGCCCAAGCGAGCGGCGACGACAGTTCGAGCGGGAACTGATGTGACGCCAGCGCCGCGCTGGCCGCTGCATCCGGCTCCCAGAGAAGGCGAAGCCTTGTCTTCGTGGCTCAACCGCGTGGCCCTTTGCTATCACATGGAAGTGTCCGAGCTGCTGGAGCACGATCTTGGTCACGGCCAGGCTGATGACATGGATACCGCGCCACCACAGTCGCTGCTGACAATGCTCTCCCGGCGGAGCGGCATCGAGCTGGATCGGCTGCGTTGCATGAGTTTCGCCGGCTGGGTGCCTTGGTTACTGGACAGCCTTGATGATCAGATTCCTGACGCTTTAGAAACCTATACGTTCCAGCTCTCGGTGTTGCTGCCGAAACTCCGCCGTAGGACGCGATCTATCACGAGCTGGCGCGCCTGGCTGCCCAGCCAGCCATTACATCGCGCCTGTCCACTCTGCCTGAACGATCCGGCAAACCAAGCCGTATTACTTGCGTGGAAGCTGCCCCTGATGCTGAGCTGCCCGCTGCATGGGTGCTGGCTGGAATCGTATTGGGGCGTGCCTGGGCGGTTTCTCGGCTGGGAAAACGCCGACGCCGACCCACGCACGGCCAGCGACGCGATTGCGACGATGGACCGGCGTACCTGGCAGGCACTGACGACCGGCCATGTTGAGCTGCCGCGCCGACGCATCCACGCCGGATTGTGGTTTCGGCTGCTACGCACGCTGCTTGATGAGCTGAACACCCCGCTTTCGGCGTGCGGAACCTACGCGGGGTATCTCCGCCTGATCTGGGAACGCTGTGGGTATCCGCTGCGTGCTGGGCAAAGTCTGTGGCGACCGTATGAAACCCTGATCCTAGCAGTAGGGTTGCAGATGCTGGAGGCTGCGGCAACGGCAATCAGCTTGATCGAAGTGAGGGATATAAGCCCGCCTGGCGAGCATGCAAAGCTATTCTGGTCCGAGCCCCAAACCGAGTTCACCAGTGGCCTGCCGGCGAAAGCGCCGAAGCCCGAACCCGTCAATCACTGGCAACGTGCAGTCCAGGCCATCGATGAAGCCATCATTGAAGCGCGGCACAACCCCGAGACGGCACGCTCGCTGTTCGCGTTGGCTTCCTATGGTCGGCGCGACCCAGCTTCCCTGGAACGGTTGCGAGCCACCTTCGTGAAGGAAGGCATCCCGCCGGAATTCCTGTCACATTATGAGCCTGATGGACCCTTTGCATGCCTTAGACAGAATGACGGGTTAAGTGACAAATTTTAACGGCCTGAGCTTTCCGGCGCACACTGTCACATAATCGAACGTATACGTGACGGGTGAAAAGGTGCTGATCGGCTACATGCGGGTATCGAAGGCGGACGGATCCCAGTCCACCAATTTGCAACGCGATGCGCTCATCGCCGCTGGTGTGAGCCTTGCGCACCTTTACGAGGATCTGGCCTCGGGCAGGCGCGATGATCGCCCAGGGTTGGCTGCTTGCCTGAAGGCGCTTCGTGAAGGGGACACGCTGATCGTGTGGAAGCTCGATCGGCTTGGCCGTGATCTGCGCCACCTGATCAACACCGTGCACGACCTAACTGCGCGTAGCGTGGGCCTGAAGGTCCTGACCGGTCACGGTGCGGCGGTCGACACGACGACTGCCGCCGGCAAGCTTGTGTTCGGTATTTTTGCCGCGCTGGCCGAGTTCGAGCGTGAGTTGATTTCCGAGCGAACAGTCGCTGGACTTATCTCGGCGCGCGCTCGCGGCAGGAAAGGGGGGCGCCCCTTCAAGATGACCGCCGCCAAGCTACGCCTGGCGATGGCCAGCATGGGGCAACCGGAAACCAAGGTGGGCGATCTCTGCGAAGAACTCGGGATTACCCGGCAGACGCTCTACCGGCACGTGTCGCCCAAGGGCGAACTGCGGCCAGACGGCGTAAAGCTGCTCTCCCTCGGTTCAGCCGCATAAATGGAGGCGACCTGGAACGGGGCGCTGTTCAGTGCGGCAACGATCCGATTACCGGTGTCGACCCTCAAGAGCCGCTCAGAATTTCTGGCCCAGCGCCGGCAGTGCAGCGGTTGCGGTCAGTGAGATGCGCGCAGAGAAGGTCAGCTCTCGGCCAGAAGCAGACATTCGTTTTGCTATTTATATTCTATTGAGCCTAAATCCGGAGAATGGAGAATCAAATCTGCAAGGCTTGCCACCGGACCGCTTAACGAAGTTTCTGAGCGATGTACGAGATAAAGATCTTTGTAAACATCTTCTTCAATCGGAATTGCATGTAACCATCCGCTTGCCTGTTCATGCTTGACCGCGCTTTCCATCACAAGCGAGATTCCTAGCCCTGCGTGGACCGCGTGTTTGACCGCCTCGGTGCTACCTAACTGCATACCCACTGTGAACTCTGCCGAGTCGGCACCGGCATATTGTTGTAGTAGGCGCCCAGTTCCGGTAGCCGCTTCGCCTCCAAGCAAGATCTGGGATTTTAACCACTTAAGTGGAATGGTCGACTCGGCAGCCCAAGGATGGCCGGGGCGAACAATGACAACCATCCTCTCGCGCCGCCATACTGTTGAGACGAACCCAGGACGTGAGTCCCACCACTCCATTACCGCTACATCCACTTCAAGCGTTTCCAGCAAAGCGGCAATCTCGATATTTTTGCCGATCCTCACATCGATCTTGTTTGCTAATTTATCTTGGAGCGCCTTGATATAGGGTTGTAAAAGATAAATGCCGATATTGGAGCTTGCACCAACGACCAGGCTTTTATTGTGGAGGGCTGCCGTAGCCTTATGGCTAGTACGGAGCAATTGTTCCGCATAGGGGAAAAAAATCTTTCCCTCCAATGTCAGGCTTTGCGGCATTGTTGCGCGGTCAATCAGCCGGGCCTGCAAAGACTGCTCCAGCCGCTTGATATGCTGCGTTACTGTTGGCTGGGACAATCCAGTTTGCTTCGCCGCTTCGCGAAAGCCCCCGCATTTGACGACGGCAATGAACGTCGCCACACGCTCCAGATCTATCACGCCGCCTTTACTCCCGGATACGGCTGATTAATCGCGCCCATCGGTTTTTCACCAGCGAGTGCCTGGATGATGTTCATCGCTGCCTGCCGCTCGATTTCAAGCCGAACTTCCTTGACCGCCGATCCCAAATGCGGCGTAAAAAACGTTTGTGCCGTATTGTCGAGCAGCGCCTTGGGGATAGCCTGCGGGCGATCAGCGCGTATCCATTCTTCCATCTCGAAGACATCGGCTGCATATCCAGCTAGTTTTCCAGACGCCAGTGCTGCTATCACCGCATTCTCATCCACGACCGAGCCGCGACATGCATTGATCAGGTAGCTACCGGTTTTCATCTTGGCCAACGCGGTGGCATCGATCAGATGCAGTGTCTCTGCGGCCATCGGAACCATCGGCACGACATAATCACATTTTTCGAGCAGTTCATCGAGCGTGACGCGCTGTACGTGCCAAGCCTTTTCTTGTTCGGCATTGAGCGGAATCGGATCGCAATACAAGAGATTCATTTCAAAGCCAGCCAAGCGCTGGGCGATTGCACGGCCGACCGCCCCCATACCAATGATGCCAAGCGTTTTTCCTGTCAAACCAGAGCCATATAGTGTCGGCCGCCAGCCTTGGAAGTGTCCGCTACGGATTTGCCTATCGCCTTCCAGCATATGCCTTGTCAAACCGAGAAGAAGGCCGATAGTCAGTTCAGCGGTCGGGATCGTAAGCAAATCCGGCACAATCGTAAGCCATACACCGTGGCGTGTGCAGGCGTTGACATCGAAGTTATCATAGCCTTTAAGCGCGGCGCCGATGACACGCAGCTTTGGACATTCCTCGAGAAACGCGCTGTCGATGCTGTCCGGCATGAAAGCCATGAGTGCATCCGCATCTTTGGCTCGCGCAATTACCTCAGAACGCGGCAAGGTTTCCCGTGTGGTGTTGGGGATAACATCGGCGCTAGCGGACAACAATTCGATGATTTCCGGGTGCACCCAGTGGGTGAGGACGACTTTGGGCTTCATAAAAACCTTTGTAAGCTTTGGGAGTTATTTGAACTTGCGACGCAGGAAGGAGCTGAAGGCGTCGACGAGGGTAACCATGCCTAAAATAACCAGCAAAATAGCCGAGACATCCTGGTATTGCATGATGCGCAGAGAGCCCATCAGCTCGAACCCGATTCCACCGGCGCCGACCATGCCCATCACGGTCGAAGCACGGAAGTTGTATTCCCATCGATAGATCGCGGTATCGGCCATTTGCGGAAGCACTTGGGGAAAGATCCCATGAAAAATCACCTGCAATGGCGTGCAGCCCGCTGCATGCGCGGCTTCTACCGGTGCCGGATCGGCATGTTCGATCGATTCCGAAAAAAATTTGGCGATCATGCCAACCGAATGTAAGCCTAGGGCTAAAACACCCGGCAATGCGCCGAAGCCAACGGCTGCCACGAACAGGATGCCCATGATCAGTTCGGGTATCGATCGCAAAGCGTTTAACAGGCCGCGTGTGGCTTGATACACGAGTGGATGAGGGCTAGTATTCCGCGCGGCGAGCACTCCTAAGGGAATGGATAGCAATACCGCGATTGCCGTACCGGCGATACTCATGGCCAAGGTATCCAGTACCGGTTTGACCCAGGTGCCAGCCTGCGAGAAGTTCGGTGGGAACATCTCGCCGGCAATTTTTACCAGGCTTGGCATGCCATCCTTCAATCGCTCGGCATCAAATAGGCCGACGTAATACCAGCAACCGATCACAATCGCCAGCACAACGGCAAACTGCAGTATCGTGCGGTTCCATACGCGCTGGCGCTCGGCCAGAATCAAACCAAAATCAGCTTGCATGCTGTCGCTCACTTAGAACTTCGACAGATCGAGCTTGAGCAGTGTGCCAAGGCTGCGCACCACGTCATAGTCTTTGTCGCTGATCGGGCCGAAACCATCGGCTTTGAAAGGTTTCAGGACTTCCGGATCTTTGAGATTCAAGAAGGCTGCACGGATCTTTTCCTTCAGTTCCGGCTTCAGATTGCTGCGCATGGTCCACGGGTATTGCGGATATGGCTTCGATTCGGCAAGAACTTTTACTTTGTTGGGATCGACCAGTCCGCGCTGAACCAGGGATTCAAAAATCGGCTTACTCAAGCCGCCAGCCTGCGCGTGACCGTTTTGCACGGCCATGGCCACCGCGTCATGCGAACCGGCAAAGTGTTCGCGATAGTTTTCGCCGGCTTTCAAACCGTTTTCCGCCAATATCGACTTCGGAATCAAATGGCTGGAGGTGGATGCCTTATCACCGTAAGCGACATTCTTGTTGACGATATCACTGATTTTGGCGATGCCGGCGCCAGTATTGGCGATCAATACGGACTGGTAGGTAGTGCTACCCTTTTGCTTCATCGCTGCGAATGGCTCGATGTCGCTCTTTTGCTTAGCCAGCACATACGACAAGGGGCCAAAATATGCCATGTCGATACGGCCGTGACGCATGGCTTCGATCATTGACGAGTAATCAGTGGTAACCACCAGCTCAATTTTCTTTCCCAGCTCTTTTTCCAGATAGATTTCGAGCGGCTTGTTGTTTTTAATTACGGTCGATGCGTTTTCGTCCGGCAGCAGCGCAACTTTGAGCGTTTCTGGATCGGGATTGGATGATGCATGGCCAATGCTGCAGACGGCGGCAAGCAAGACAGACAATAATGCGGATGCGAGTTTTTTCATAATCAATCCTTTACGGTAGCAAGTTGCATGGGAAATGAAGTATCGATAAGCCGTTCCTCTCGAGCGTCTTGTGGAACGCTCAAAGAAGAACGGGGTACTTGTTCATACAGCGTGTCGTAACTGGCTTGATCCAAAGTCTGCGGGGCGGCATCAAAAATGACTCGGCCATGGGACAGGCCAATAATACGGTCGGCATAACGTTGAGCGAGGTCTACCTGATGCAGGCTGACGACCGCCGAAATCCCGTCCTCTTTACAAATGCGGTGCAGCAGACTTAGCACTCGCTCTGCAGTAGCAGGATCGAGGCTGGCTACCGGTTCATCAGCCAACACCAGTTTAGGTTGCTGAGCCAGAGCCCGGGCAATACCGATGCGTTGCTGCTGGCCGCCGCTCAATGCGTCGACACGGCTTAAGGCTTTGTGCAATAAGCCGACTCGGTCCAGACTTTGCAGGCATATGGATTGATCCTTCGCCGGGAGGGGGAATAGACTGCGTAATGCCGTGTGGTAGCCCATTCGGCCCATCGAAACGTTTTGCAAAGCCGTCAGTCGGCCAATCAATTGATGCTGTTGAAACACCATGCCAGTCTGTCGGCGATGCATGCGCAATGCACGCGAGTTCGCCAAATTTCCTAAGCCGGCGACAATGGTGGTGCCGCGCTGCGACGCATGCAGCGAATTAATACAGCGAAGTAGCGTGGATTTTCCAGCGCCGGAAGATCCGAGCAATACGGTGAACTGTCCCTGATGGAGTTTGAGAGTGGTGGGATACAGTGCAATCGCATCACCATAACTGACTGAGACATTCTGTAGTTCGATCATGACACCTCCGGTAGATTTGAAATCGTAATCAAAAATGATGACCTGATTACGAATCTGAATTGCAGCGATGGTAATGTCGTGATATGACACCCTGATGACTCGTTGATGTCATTTTTGAGACATGGTCGCGGGTGCCTGTGAGGGAAATAAGTTGTGCTATCTATGCCAAATATAGACGCCTGCTATCGGTCGATAGCCGCCGATCCAAGCGCGCAGCACGAGGGGCAGCTCTCAGCCTCAAACTGCCGCTCGGGTTCTCACATCAGTTGGTCGCTCTTGGCCGGCAGCAGCCCGTCGTTGCCTGATGGATCCAACCCCTCCGCTGCTATAGTGCAGTCGGCTTCTGACGTTCAGTGCAGCCGTCTTCTGAAAACGACAGCGCGGCCGACAAGCGGCAGCTTGCTCAAGCACAGCGACAATCCACAATCCCTTTCCAATATTCAAAGTCCAGCTATACTGAATTTTCGTGATTTATTGGACAAGTCGCCATGCTGATCGGCTACGCCCGTGTATCGACCGACGACCAGAACTTGGACTTGCAGCGCGATGCGTTGCAGGCGGTCGGTTGCGAGCGTGTCTTCGAGGACATGGTGAGCGGAGCCAGAGCGGACCGCACCGGGCTGGTTACCTTAATGAGCATGCTACGCGCCGGCGACACCGTAGTCATCTGGCGGTTGGATCGGCTGGGCCGGTCGCTCAAGAACCTGATCGAGCTGGTCGAGCGGCTCGAATCAGCCAAGGTCGGGCTGCGCAGCCTGCAAGAAAACATCGACACCACGTCGAGCGGCGGCAAGCTGGTCTTTCACCTGTTCGGCGCACTGGCCGAGTTCGAGCGCAACCTGATCCGCGAACGGACGCAGGCCGGACTGGTCGCGGCGCGCGCGCGCGGCCGCATGGGCGGTCGGCCGAGGCGCCTTGATCCTGTCAAGCTCGCGCTCGCCGTGAAATTGCACCGGGAGCGCAACCACACTGTTGAGGAAATCTGCAAGATGATGGGGATTTCCAAATCCACGCTCTACAACTACCTAGACAAGGCTGAGAGCGATGGCTGCCGGGTGGCGTAAGCAGATCCCGGCCGAATCGCTGCTGCAATTGCGGCAGCGGCTCGACCGTCTGCCTCACAAAAGTCCGGAGCGTGCCGCCCAAGTGCGCGCCATGTCCGAGCTGTACGGCATGTCCACCACGTCGGTGTATCGCGCCCTGAAGGACTTTCTGAAGCCGCGCGTAGTCCACCGCACCGATCACGGCAAGCCGCGCGTCCTGCCGAAATCGGAACTGGAGCGCTACTGCGAGCTGGTCGCTGCCCTCAAGCTACGCACGACCAACAAGCAGGGCCGCCACCTGTCCACGAAGCGCTCCATCGAGCTGCTGGAGGAATATGGCGTCGAGACGGTACAGGGACTTGTGCGCGCACCGCAAGGGGTGCTGACGCGCAGCACGGTCAACCAGTACCTCACACTTTGGCACCTCGACCAGCCGCGCCTGCGCCGGCAGCCGCCAGCCGTGCGCTTCCAGGCCGAGCACAGCAACGACTGCTGGCAGTTCGACATGTCGCCGTCCGACCTCAAACGGATCGACAAGCCGGACTGGATCGAACCGGGAAAGGGCGAGCCGACGCTGATGCTGTACAGCGTCGTGGACGATCGTAGCGGTGTGGCCTATCAGGAGTACCGCTGCGTCTATGGCGAAGATGCCGAATCGGCGCTGCGCTTCCTGTTCAACGCGATGGCAGCGAAGGCGGACCCCGAATATCCGTTCCAGGGGCGGCCGTTGATGATCTACCTGGACAACGGCCCTGTCGCCAAGAGTCGCGTATTCCAGAATGTGATGCACGCGCTTGGTATCGAGTGGATGACACACATCCCGGCCGGCAAAGACGGCGAGCGGGTTACAGCGCGCTCCAAGGGAAAGGTCGAGCGGCCGTTTCGCACAGTGAAGGAAGCCCACGAGACGCTGTACCACTTCCACAAGCCGGAGACCGAGCAACAGGCCAACGAATGGCTGTTGCGCTATCTGATGCGTTACATTCGCCAGGATCATCGCTCCGAGCAGCATTCGCGCATCGAGGACTGGCTTGCCAATTTCCCGAGCGGCGGCATCCGGCAGATGTGCGCCTGGGAGCAGTACTGTCGCTTTGCCCGCGAGCCGGAGCGGCGCCGCGTTGGCGTGGACGCGCGCGTGTCGGTGGAGGGTACCAGCTACGAAGTCGAGCTGGACATGGCCGGTGAATATGTGTTGCTGCTGTGGGGGCTGTTCGACAACGAACTGTACGTGGAGTACGAAAGCGTGCGCACCGGCCCGTACTACCCGGTCGCCGGGCCGATTCCATTGAACCGCTATCGCGCCTTCAAGCGCGGCGCGGCCGACGCGCGCGCCGACCGTATACGCACCCTGGCCGACCAGCTCAAGCTGCCCATCGAGGCGCTGGCCGGCAAGGACCTGCACTTGGCCCCGCTGAATCTACCAGGCGAATTACCAATCCAGCCCTTCGACGCCGAGGCGCACGAATTCCATTTTGCAAACGTCATCGCCGCCAAGCTGGCGATAGCGGGCGAGCTGGCCAAGCCGCTGGCCAAGCTGTCGCCAGCAGATCGCGCCGTCATCGACCAGGTACTGAGCGAGACGCTGACGCGCAGCGTGGTGCTTGCGCGCATACGAGATTATTTCCGAAACAAGAAGACTGGAGAGGACCATGCGAGTTGAAGTGATGCAGTACTACGGGCTGACGCAACCACTGAGCCAGGCCGGCTACTACGAAACTGACCACCACAAGCAGCTGATCAAGGACATCAAAGGGGCCACCCTTGAGGGGCGGCTGATCGCCTTGTGCGGTGTTGTCGGCAGCGGCAAAACAGTCACGTTGCGCCGCCTTCAGCAGATTTTGAAAGACGAGAACCGCGTTGCCGTCGCTAAGTCGCTGTCCGTGGAAAAGCACAGCATCAAGTTGGCCACCTTGATCTCCACGCTCTTCTACGACCTTACGCAGGACAAACAGGTGCAAATTCCCAAGCAGAGCGAAAAGCGCGAGCGCGAATTGCAGGAAATCGTCAAAAAGGGGAAGCGGCCGGTGGCACTGTTCGTCGACGAGGCGCACGACTTGAACGGACACACCCTCATCGGCCTCAAACGTCTGATGGAAGTGGTCGAGGACGCAGGCGGCCGGTTGTCGGTGATCCTGGCCGGCCATCCGAAGCTGCGCAACGACCTGCGCCGCCCGACCATGGAAGAAATCGGCTACCGGACCGATATCTTCACGCTCGATGGCGTCGCCGGCAGCCAGCGCGAGTACATCCTGTGGCTGCTTGGCGCCAGCGCGGCTCCGAACACTGATCCAGAATCGATCCTGAACAGCGAGGCAATCGATATCCTGTCCACCAAGCTGCGCACGCCGCTGCAAGTCCAACTGCACCTGACCTTGTCGCTGGAAGCGGGCTACCAGACCGGCGAGAAGCCTGTCACGGCCGCGCTGGTGGAAACTGTGCTGTCGCGCCAGCTTGACGATCTGGAGCCGACCCTGACCCGCCACGGGTACAGACTGAAGGATATGGTCGAACAGTTCGACGCCAAGCCAGCGGAAATCCGCGCGCTGTTCAACAACAAACTGGAACCGGCGCGCACAGCGGAGCTGCGCGACCGGATGCTTGCCGCTGGCCTGCCCATCTAATTCTGCTCATGAAATTCAAACAATTTACAGTCGCATCCTGCTTTTCGTCCTTCATGCTGCCGCACGTCCTCTTCGTTGAAGAACAGGAGGCGCGAAAGAAGGCTGCCATGAGCTGCTGTCTTGCCTGGAATATCAGTCTGTTTCCTGAAGCTGAGCAGGAGGACCACATCGAGCGAATTTGGAAAATGGTCGAGGCCGACAATCGGGACGCACCACCTCCGGGATTGGAACAGGGATTCAAGCAGGACCTGCGCATGCTGGTGGCACAGAAACAGGAGCTGTTTCCGTGGACGCATACGAACATCCCGACGGCAGACTTGATCGGAGCGGGCGTCCACGATGTATTGAGGATCGCCACCGGCACCGGCACGACCGAGGAAATCGAAATCCTTGCCTGGCCGAATCCAACCGGATTGCCGCTCATCATCGAGCATCTGCGGCGCATCCAGAGCGACACGGCCGCCCAGGTTGGCCTACAGGAGCAGGCCCGCAGTACCCCCGGAGCATTTACCGACATCGAGGCAACCCAAATGACGATCGCGTATTGCGTCCAGCGGGCCGATCTGGTCGGCTACCAGCGCATCCTGACGGTTTGGCGCGACACCCAGCCGGCATCGAGCGTCAAGCGGGTCATAGGTCATTGGCTGGGCGTGCTGGCTGAAATCGAGGCCGATACCAAGGCCGTGTTGAACATCCTGGTCAGTTGCAGATAATTCTGGTTCGCGGCGATGGAATGCTGGTTGGCGCGGATAAATGCAGGTTCATTTACAGCTAATGCTGGTTTGAAGGGGGCATCAGCTGCAGTTATTCCTGGCCGAGAATCGGCTGGAATGCTGGTCGGGCCTGTTTCAAATGCAGGTCGCTACACCTAGCGTCCCAATTTGCAAGTTTTAATGCTCCAATATCCTCTCGCATAACCTCGTTGCCACTCGCTTCAAGCCACCGTTCCAACGGGACTGCCAACTGCTTGGCTGCTTCTTGAAGATTGTCGTAGTTCATTAATTTCCCCCTCACGAGGCTTGATTGTGCGACATTGCCCAATACCGCGCATTTATCAACTGTCATCCGGCGAGCATACAAGCTGCCTATGCTGCGATGCGTTCAATTTTTGGGCGCTTGACCTTGCCGGCCTGGTATAAGTCGAATTGCAGCTGCATTCCTGCCCACAATTCAGGGCTGGTACCGAAGGCAGAACCAAGGCGGTACGCCATGTCAGGCGAAATACCGGCCGCGCCCGTAACGACACGTTGAAGCGTGACCCGGCCAACGCCAAGACGAGTGGCGGCCTCAGTCACGGTGACATCCCCCAGATATTCTCTCAACACCTCTCCGGGGTGAGGCGGGTTATGCATGCGAGTCATATAAAAACCTCCGTAAAATTCAGTGATAGTCGAGATAATCCACAAGGATCGCGTCCGCACCCTCAAAAGCGAAAATCAATCGCCAGTTTCCATTGACCGTAATTGCCCAATGTCCCTTTAGATCACCTTTCAAAGGATGCAGTCCCCACGATGGGGCTGATAAATCTTCCGGCTGTACAGCTTGATCCAGTGCTGCCAGTTGAAGCCGCAATTTGGCCGCGTGTGCGGCCTGGATTCCAGCTTTGCTACCCGTTTCAAAGAAGCGGTGCAGCCCTTTGTGTCGAAAGCTTTTAATCATGAGGTGGATTGTATCGTGTATCGCTACACAATGCAACGAATAGGCGAGGATTATGAGTTTTTTCTTATCTTGCGGTAATGCCACGCAGTTTCATGCAAGCGGCACACATCCACATTTTTCTACCATTGCGGTTCAGGTAGGAGCCCACCTGCGCGTCTCCATATCCTTGATGATACCCACAGAATAACTTGCCGGTAACCAGTGCCACATTGGATGTCAGTCGCGATTTGTCATTTGCGCTTGTCGTTTCAGATGAATTCATAGTGGTAGATGGCTCAGTGATGCATGCTGGTCAACAGATGCAAAACGGATTTTGCATTCGAATCAATTTCTTCCAAGACACCCAGCCAGTGGCCAATAACACGTTTAACACTCGGTCCAGGTTGTGCATCCCGCCATACGGATAGTATCCGGCGGTATCCAATCATATCGGCTCGCTGCACGCAATAAGAAGTGGCCAACTGGGTCTTCTCAACATCGCTGAGGGCCGTAGAAATGCCCGTAGCTCGTTGCAACAATATAATTTGTTCGGCTGTATTTTCTTGAACATCCCGTAGATGATCGATAATCAAAGGAAGCCCCAACGGATCCGGATGGGTAATGACCTTGATCTCTTCCTCGTCGCTATTTCCGGTCTTTACTTGCAAGATGTCGTACTTATCGCAGGCCACCAGGCGTACCGATGGAATATTGATCTTGGTCCAAGGAAATAAATCATTCTTTTGTACCACGAGCATGCGAAGCTCATCTTTAAACTCACGCTCTAGCCCTGGAAAAGCCTGTTCTGGTGTGTCGGCATCTCCGATCTCCCAGACGCGGCTAATGTGATTTTCACGCTCCTCCGGGTCGGGGAACAAGCTGATATTCCAGGCGAGACAGCACACCATCGCCGTTTTGTTTCTCGTTTCCAAATCATTAATAAAAAGGAGATGAGGAAGTACAAAGGTGGAAAAACAAGATGCTACCGAAAACTGTTTTATTTTCATATCCATACACTCGTTTCTAAACGACTTCCCAGGGCCGATGTCGTTATCTGGGAGTTCTTGCACATCGAGGCCGGCGCTGCCCTAACCAATGAGACATGTCCGTCGCATGTTCCTTTGCGGTAGAAAACAGCATTATTATGACCGTTTCCGGATAGCATCCACAGTAGCTGCTGTGCTATTAGGCAGAATGCGTTGCGCATAATCCGCCAGCGGGAATTCGAACGTGCCTCGCAGGTTGATGCCTTCCAGATTGGTAGGCGCAATGCGACGCAGGTCTTCCGGGGGCAGGCTTTCCCCACCGACGGCCTCTATTCGCTCGACCGCGTGTTGCATGTGCTGGGTATTCCACGCCATCAGGGCGTTCGTTAAGAGCGACAGGCTCGATGACACGGCGGCCAGCGATTCCGGCCGCTTGGCCAGTTCGGTCGGTATCTTGCCAGTATGGACGGCGCGCTGCACAGCATGGACAGCCTCACCACGGTTCAAGGCGTGCCGTAGTTCGCGTCGGAACACAGGGTTGGTGAAATAGTCGATCAGGAAAATTGACCGCAGCAGTCGCCCCAGCTGCACGCCACCATCGTAGACATCCTGGCCGCGAGCGGCGGAACCGAAGCGTTGTAAGGCCTGCACAGCCGTGCAACGACCGCTTTGGATGGACGCAACCACGCGCACGAATTCGTCGTAAATCGCCTCAATCGCGTCGAGGTCCACATCGCCGGCGACCACGGGGAGGACTTCGCCCGGTACCTCGTGGCCGACCGGCACATGCAGATAGCGGTCACGCATATGTTGCAGGACCGGACACAAGTCAAACTTCAAGCCCTTGGCCACGGCAATGCCGAAATCGGTATAGCCGTGGGTGTCGACAGCGAGCTGAGCGACGTCGTCGGTTCCTGCCTGCCGTACCACGCCTTCGATGGCGGCGCCGACCTGGCGCTCTTTGAGCAGAATCGGCATGTCGTAAAAGATGCCCCAGTGGTCCCGCACATGGGTGTAAATACCGATTGAGGCGGTGCGGCGGCGCGGATCGGCGCGCGCCTGCCAGACGGTGCGCGTCGTCTCCAGGCTCATCATGTCGCTCGATGCCAAATCTCCGCGTCCCCAGTGTGCAGCAATCGGATGGCGGTGCATGTAGACCAGTATGGCATCCGCCGCTTCGCGTAACTTGCGCTCGTCGGCGACCAGCTTCATCATCTGACGGATCGCCGATCCCTTCAGTTCTGGGATCATGCGGGAAATGTCAGCGGCCGATAGCGACGTGCCGTGCGCCAGAACGGCAGCGTAGACCAGCAGCAGTTCGCTGCGCGAGCGTGGTTCACGACCGAGTAACAGCCAGGAAAACCGCACCTCGCTGTCGATGTCGAGGATAATTTTCGGCAGCTGCCCTACGGGCCGCTCTTCGAAAATCGCCCGGCGCAAGGCGTCCAGATGAGGCGCCTTGTCCTCGGCCTTGAGCACCTCGTTACGGATACTGCCGTCTTCGATCCGGACCTCCCCGCGCAGGTAGGCATCGCGTAGACGTTCGAGCCCCTGGTCGAGGTGATCAACGACCTTGGCCAGAAACACCTTCGGGTCCTGCGACAGTTCCAGATGGCCATAATAATGATGGCGTTTGGCTTTCCATTCGGCCTCGGAAATGAGTAGCGTCGCCCTACTGCGGAAGGAAAAGCTATGGTCGACATACACAGAACCGTTGCGTAATGCCATACGTAGCGCGGAGATCGTGGCCCACTCGAATGCGCGTAACGCCTCAATACGGTCTTGCCCATAGATGATATCTTGCCACACGCGGCCGAGCTTGAGGTTGATGCTCGGCGGCAGTTCGTTGCCGCCATTCAGACCATACAGATCGCGTAGCACGTTAATCGCGTCAATGACGGGATGCTGCGTTTCCGATTCGAACGGCAGCTTGACGAGTTTGTGCAGCATGGCGCGTGCTTGGGCGCTCTTGGTCATCAACTGCAGGCGAATCAAGCTGCGCCGGCTCGGCGCATGCTGGGTGAGCATCTGGTCGGCCAGATCGGCAATCTGAGTGAGTGCCTCGTCCGCCGGCAGAGTCTTGTCCTGTGCCAGCGCCTTGATCGCTTCAGCAAAGCTGCAGAGTTGCTTTTTGAGGTCGGGGCGGCCGCTGTCGACCTGCCGGCCAGCCTCGCTGGTCACATCGATCGCCCAGCGCCGGAACATAGCCAACAACTGGTCTGTGGCAGCGCACAATGCATAGCGCATGAAACAAGCGGCTTCCAGCCGACGCGACTGGGACTGGACGCGCTTGCTGACCGACGGTGGGCGGTTCGCGCAGCGGCGCGCGTAATGCCGCACCAGAGTCTCGTTCACGTCCGCAGGCCAAGTTGTGGTTACCTTCAGCACATAGAGCCGGTCGATCTTGTCGAACAATTCAGCCATCTGGACTGTCGAGTGCTTCAGCGGCACTGCCCAGAGCCATTGTTGCAGACTCCCGTATTCGCCCTCTGGCGCGGGGAGATGCCGGCTCCATTCATTTATAGTGGCGTTACCTACCGACTGCAGCAATGTCGTCTCCAGGAACTCCTCATGGCTGCGAATCGCATCGGCGATCACACGTTTAAGCAAACGGTCGTGCGCAATCAGGATGCGATGCTCGTACAGCCAGCATTTGACCTGCATCAGCAACGTTGAAGTGTCCGGCCGTCCGACTAACGTTTCCTTGAGCCAGCGCACCAAATAGCGGCGCTGGTGCTCGGTCATGACCCCAAAGCCGAGAGTCTGATAAGCGAGCTGTTGGTGGTCGATCAATGTGCGCGGGCGGGTGTCGTACAGAGAGCGAAGGGTGCCAATTTCCGGAGGCGCGATCCCTAGTTGGTCACCAAGATGCGTCCAAAGGGCCTTCGGGATCTGCTTATAGGCATCGAGCGTGCGGCCAGTCATACGAACGAAGCCGAGGTGTAGGGCCAGCGCCAGTCGGTATAGATCACGGCGCCGTTGGTTGATCAGCCCGCGCTCTTTGACGGAAAATGTGAAGAACGTGTTGAGTTCAAACTCGTTGAGTTCAGCCGGGATGTGGCGCAAGCCGAGGTAGGGAGCATGCCAGTGGTCCATTTTGATTCTTCGGGGAAAGAAAAATGACTTCCATCATACTCGGCGAAAATGGCAAACAGCAAGTGGCTGATTTAAAAGGAAATATTGCGATGAGTACCGCTGGAACCCGCATGAATGCTAGGAGTGGCTACCGTCGTAGAGTGCAGGGGAATCAAAGGAACCCCTTTTCCGTCTGCGCCAGGAACAGCATGTCGGAAATGGTTCTGGCCAGGCGCTGCAGTTCCTCGGCATTCGACGAAAGCGTGTCCCGATAGGCCTCATTGGTGCGCTGCTGGGTCAAGACCACATCCGTTTGCGTCAGCAAGTTGGTGATAGGCGTGCGTAGCTCATGAGCGATATCGGTCGAAAAGTTGGTGATGCGATGGAAATCTTGTTGGAGCCGTTCCAGCATGGCGTTTAGCTTGGCCGCCAAGTCGGCGATTTCCACCGGCAAAGTCTCGATGGGCATGCGTTCGCCAAAGTTATGCGAAGACACGGCTTGCACTTTGTCCGACATCGCTCGCAGCGGCGCCAGCCCGCGCCGCGCCGCCCACCAGCTGAGCAAGACCACAATCAAGGCAGATCCCGCTACATACAAAATCAAGGTTGTCTTGAAATTGCGCATGAAGTGGTCGTGGATTTCCGTGTCAACAGCAACGATGACTTCTAGCTGCTCGCCGCTTTTGTCGTCTTTCAAGTGTGCTTTGATGGCCTGAAATTGCTTATGCTCGCCCGCATCAACGGAGAATGAGTGGTTGCCCGCGATCCGTTTAGCGGCTGCCAATATGGGCCGGGTCGCATCGGCCAGGGTTGAATACATTGGCTGGCCGTTGGCCGCACTGATGTGAACGAAAAAGCCTGGATGATTGTGCAACGCTTCGCCGAAGGTACTGGTAATGGCGCCGGCGCCGCGTTCATTGACCACCATGCGGATGAGTTCAAGCTCCTTTTCCAGTAGCTGCTCATCCTGGTCGGTAAAGTGCTTGGCTACGGTGGACATGATGAGTAACCCTAGACCCACCAGCACAGTCGTGGACGCCAGGGCAAACAAGGCGGTCAAGCGGACAGTCAGCGAGCGTTGACGAATCATGTCGCGCTCTCAGCCGACTCTTTGGGCTGTTCATCGTCCAGAATGTAGCCCACGCCGCGTACCGTCAAAATCAACTTATGATCGAACCCATCATCAACCTTGGCGCGCAAGCGTCGGATGGCAACGTCGATGACGTTGGAGTCGCTATTGAAGTTGATGTCCCAGATTTGGGATGCAATAAGGGAGCGCGGCAGCACCTCTCCCCGGCGCCGCGCCAGGAATTCCAATAAGGCGAACTCCTTGCTAGTCAGCACCAGTTTGCGGCCGCCTCGGCTAGCGGTGCGCCGGGGGAGATCGAGCACCAGGTCTGCGACCGTCAGGCGATCCTGTAAAACCACATTGCTACCCCGGCGCAGCAGGGTGCGCACCCTGGCCAGCAGCTCGGAGAATGCAAACGGTTTGACGAGGTAGTCGTCGGCCCCCATTTCCAACCCCTTGACCCGGTCGGAAACGCTATCCCGGGCCGTCAAGAACAAGACAGGAACAGTCTTTTGGGCATCCCGAAGCGATTGGACGATGCGCCAGCCATCCACGTCGGGAAGCATGACGTCCAGAATGACCAGATCATAGGATTCGGTCATGGCCAAGTGATAGCCATCCAAGCCGTTTTTGGCCAAATCGACAACAAAGCCCGCCTCGGTCAGTCCTCGCTGGACGTACTCGCCTGTTTTGGGCTCATCTTCGACCACAAGAATTTTCATATTAATAACACTTAAGAAGATAGAGACATCTTACGTGCAGTTGAACAAGATGACGACATCATTACAGGAATGTAATGAGCGAGTAATCCAGCTGATCGCCAGCCCTACTTATCATCAGCGCCATATCCCCATTTCGGAGAGATCCATCCTATGTCGAACTCATCGTCCCCTTTCAATTCCCGTCGCCGCTTTGTCAAAGGGCTGGCCGCAGGGGGTGTGCTGCTGGGGCTGTCGTCGCGCGCCATGCAGGCGGTGGCCCAGGCAGTCGAAACGCCGGCAAGCGCCTCGGCTGCTCCCGTTCTCACGGGCAACGTATTTGACCTGGTAATTGCAGAGTCGCCGGTCAATTTCACAGGGAAGCAGACCGTTGCCACAACCATCAACGGCTCGCTGCCGGGGCCGACGTTGCGGTGGAAAGAAGGCGAAATGGTCACCATCAACGTCACCAATAAGCTGCGGGAACACACCTCCATCCACTGGCACGGCATTATTTTGCCGTTCCAGATGGATGGCGTGCCGGGCATCAGCTTTGCTGGCATTGCGCCTGGTGAGACCTTCACTTACAAATTCAAGGTCAAGCAAAGCGGCACCTACTGGTATCACTCCCACTCGGGGATGCAAGAACAAACCGGAATGTACGGCGCCATCGTCATCGATCCGGTGGATGCCAGCAAGAAGCTGGCAGATCGGGAGCATGTCATTCTGTTCTCTGACTGGATGGATGAAAATCCGATGTCGGTGCTCTCCAAGCTCAAGAAGCAAGGCGATTTCTACAATCTAAATCGCCTGACGGCCGGCGATTTTGTCCGCGACGCACGCAAAGATGGCGTGAAGGCGGCTATGGACAATCGTGCGATGTGGAATGAGATGCGGATGAACCCCACGGACCTGGGGGATTTGTCTGCGGCGGCCCTGACCTATCTGGCCAACGGCGTCACGCCAGCGGGCAACTGGACCGCACTGTTCAAGCCTGGGGAGAAAGTACGCCTGCGCTGTATCAATGGCTCTGGCAATACCTTCTATGACGTTCGTATTCCGGGACTCAAATTGAAGGTTGTCCAGGTGGACGGCGTGGATATCGAGCCGGTCAGCGTGGATGAATTCCGCTTTGGGCCGGGCGAAACCTGTGACGTGGTCGTTGAGCCCAAGGAAGACGCCTATACGGTATTTGCACAGTCGATGGATCGCACCGGGTACGCCCGAGGCACGCTGGCCATCCGTGCCGGTCTGACGGCCCCGGTGCCGGCAGTAGACAAGCCGGAATGGCTCAGCATGGGTGACATGATGGGCGATATGTCCTCGATGGGTGGCATGGATCATGGTGCCATGGGGCATATGAACCACGGCGCGATGGGCGGCATGTCTTCCATGAGTGGCATGGACTCGATGTCCAGCATGGACAGTATGGATTCCATGGACAGCAAGCCGGCCACGCAGCCCATGGATCACAGCCAGCACCAGATGAGCGCAGCCAGTCCGCTGAAAGTGCCGAGCAAGAAGGCGCGTCATGCCAGCACCGAGTATGGGCCTAGCACAGACGCTCGTGTCGATAACGCTCGCACCAATCTGGATGATCCGGGTGTCGGCCTGCGCAATAACGGGCGCCGTGTACTGACCTTGGCCGACATGCACACGATCGGCGGTCCGCTCGATCAGCGCGGTCCGGAGCGCGAAGTCGAACTTCACCTGACCGGCAATATGGAGCGCTATGCCTGGTCGTTGGATGGTCTGGAGTTCGGCAAGTCCACGCCCGTTCATTTCCGTTACGGTGAGCGCCTGCGCGTCATCTTGCACAACGACACGATGATGACCCACCCGATGCACTTGCATGGACTGTGGAGTGAGCTGGAAATGCCGAATGGCGATTTCCTGGCACGACGTCACACGATTCCAGTCCAGCCGGCACAGCGCATCAGTTTTCTGGTCACAGCGGACGCTTTAGGCCGCTGGGCCTGGCATTGCCACCTGATGTACCACATGGACATGGGCATGTTCCGTGAAGTCGTCGTCAGCTAACCAGGACCTGCACCGAAAGGCATACCTAGAATGACTCTTACTCGCTATTCAACTCAGATTCTCGCACTGGCCCTGGCGTCGGCAAGCATGAACGCAGCTTTGGCCCAGTCCCACGAAGGCCATACCGCGCCTGCGGCTGGCTCGGCCTCGCAGCCGGCCCTTACCACTATGGACAGTATGGACGGCGGCACCGCCAGCACGGCGGGATCAATCGATCATGGGGCGATGAACCACGCCGGCATGAATGACGGTATGGATATGGGGGGCATGGACATGGGCTCCAGCTCGACAGCGCCAGCGGATGCCAGAGATCCACATGGCTATTCCAATGGCTATACCCTCAATACGGGCCCCTATGCCCAGAAGGACACCAGTGCATTAATGATGTCGGATATGCATTCCTTTGGCTCCTTCCTGATCGACCGGCTGGAGCACGTGCATACCCGTGATGGAAATTCCATCGCCTATGACACGCAAGGCTGGATTGGCAATTCTTATGACAAGTTCTACATCAAGGCCGAAGGTGATATCGAACAAGGCCGCGTGGGCGACTCTCGTACGGAATTGCTGTGGAGCCACGCAATTACGCCGTATTGGGACAGCCAGTTAGGGCTGCGCGTTGACGTGGGCAGCAACCGACCAGGGCGCAACTGGCTTGCCTTTGGCGTGCAGGGGTTGGCACCGTACTGGTTCGAGGTCGAAGCGACGGGCTACGTGGGTGAGCAAGGCCGTACCGCGTTGCGTGTGGCTGCCGAATATGAGGTGTTGCTGACCCAGCGCTGGATACTTCAGCCGCGCGTCGAGGCCAACCTGTACGGTAAAGAGGATTCCGAGCTGGGTATCGGACGTGGCCTGTCCAGTGCCGCCTACGGTGTGCGACTGCGCTATGAGTTTTCCCGGCAGCTCGCTCCCTATGTCGGGATCGAGCGTAGCCAGAATTTCGGCCGTACCGCGACCTACGTCCGTGGTGCCGGGGGCAATGCCGGGGAAACCCGGCTTGTGGCCGGTGTACGCGTCTTGTTTTAATTCTCCACTTTTTTAACCCTCCACAACATCTCCAAGGAGTATCGCCATGTCCTACCAGTCTCTCTTCGCCAAAACAGCCGTCACGATCGCTGCAGCCGCTTTTGCTACCGCCGCCTTCGCTCACCCGAAACTGCTCGGGTCGACCCCCGAAGACAATTCGACGGTGAGTGCCCCCGAGAAGATCGAGCTGCACTTCTCGGAGAACCTTTCCAAGCAGTTTTCCGGTGCCAGCCTCCTGATGGCTAGCATGCCTGGCATGAATCACGCGTCGCCCATGAAAATGGCCGCCAAGGTGTCCGGCTCGGATGACCCGAAGACCATGGTGATCACTCCCAGCCAGCCGCTGATGCCTGGCGTATACAGCATCGAATGGCGTGCGGTGTCGTCGGATACGCACCCTATCACTGGCAAGATCACTTTCACGGTGAAGTGAGCCGGTAATGGACGGGATGACCGTTTTGGTGCGCTTTGCGCTCTACCTAGACCTGATGCTTGTTTTTGGTCTGCCCTTGTTTCAGCTCCATGCTTTGCGCCAGACCGAACGTTCATCCGCCCTGGGCAGGAAGTTCTGTACCTTGACGGTGATATCAGCCGTCATCGGCATGGCGCTCTCGGTGGTGAGTATGTTCCTCATGGCCAAGGCAATGACCGGCGCCGCCGATTTCAGCTCGATTGAGCAGCACGTCTTCGAGATGATGTTGACCGACACAGCATTCGGCATGGCGTGGTGCTTGCGAATGGCCATGCTGCTGGTGATTGTAATGGTGTCACTGCTTTGCGCCGCATTGCCGACTTTGAGCGCTGCCGTAATGAGTATGGCGGGGGCCGTCGCACTGGCCACTTTGTCTTGGGCTGGTCACGGCGCAATGGATGAAGGTATGCGTGGCCAAATCCACCTCACGGCAGACATCATTCATCTGCTTGCCGCGGGTGGATGGATAGGCGCTCTGGCAGCATTTATCCTATTGCTTCTGCTGCGGTATGGTAACGAGGCGGCTGACGTTTCCTTGCTCAGCCGCACTCTCAACGGCTTTGCCCTCATGGGAACGGTCATCGTGGGGTCGCTGGTCGTCACTGGCGCAATCAACTATTGGCTCATCGTTGGCCCTACGTTCAACGGCCTGCTGTCGTCGCCCTATGGCCAGCTGCTGCTCGCCAAGCTGGGGCTATTCGCGTTGATGCTGGCGCTGGCCGCGGCAAACCGGTACCGCCTCAGTCCCTTGCTTGAGCGCGTCCATGTCTCCGGCGAACATAGCCAAGCCATCGCTGCATTACGCAAAAGCCTCTTTATCGAAACATGCTGTGCATTCCTGATTCTCGCTCTGGTCGCTTGGCTCGGCACCTTGGGACCGATGACGGAATGAGGCTCACGCCAAGCTAGCGCGGAATATGAAACGCCGCACCAATTTTTCCTGTCTCTGTAAAGGTAAATGGATGAAAGAGCTTTTTGTCGCCAATCTACTCGTGCTGACCTCTTTTGCTGCGCATGCGACAGGTGAAACGATCACCATCTATAAGGATCCTCAATGTGGTTGCTGCACGGCGTGGGCAAATCACATGCGCCGAGCAGGCTACAAGCTCAAGGTCGTTGACAGCAAAGATATGTCGGCGATCAAAAAGAGACTGGGTGTGCCTGACTCTCTGCAGTCGTGCCATACCGGCCTGGTAGAAGCAACGGGTCAGGTGATCGAAGGCCATGTCCCAGCACCGGTCGTTGCAAAACTCATTGCATCCAAGCCAACCAAAGGTGTAGCGGTACCGGGCATGCCCGCCAACTCTCCGGGCATGGGCAAGATGGATGGCAAGCTGGTGACGGTGGACTTCGTCGGTAAGGATTTTTCTCAAGACTGACGCCGATAGCGCGATGCGGTTCATTCCGTCAGGACGCATATGAACTTGGTTTGACCTGGGTCACGCCGTCCGATCCGGTCCTTACTAGACTGTAGAGAGAGGCAACCTTTCGACGGCCTCATCTCAAATTAAGGAGAAACCATGAAACGCGTCGCCAACCTGATCGGTACGGTCGCAATGGCATCATTCGCCATTTCCGGATTTGCACAAACCGCCGCTGAGCATGAAGGGCATCATCCGGGACCGGCCGTCACTTCACCGTCCTCCGCCGCCGAACCGGGATCTGAGGGCGCACCCATGGCTCAGATGGATGATCAGATGAAAGTCATGCGCGATATGCATCAGAAAATGATGAGCGCCGCTTCTCCTGAAGATCGGCGCCAATTAATGGCCGATCACATGAAAACCATGAAGGACAGTATGGCCATGATGCAAAGCATGATGGCGGCCAGGACGGAACACAAATCGGCACCGACACCGGCGATGATGCAGAAACAAATGGACATGATGCAGATGACTATGCAGATGATGATGGACTGTATGGAAATGCCGATGTCAATGTCGAAGTAAGTACTGATAGCGTGATGGGGTGCTCCGTGTGCCCGTCACGTGACCTAATGGGTAGGCCTGACGGGAGAGCAGTAACTATGGATGAACATCATCACCATCATCATACCGCACCAGATCCAGGCGTTGAAATGAGCTCGCCCACGGAAAAAAGCCAGACTGACCCGGTTTGCCACATGAAGGTGACTCCCGATCCATACCGGAGGATAGAGTACGGCGGAAGTGATTTTTACTTCTGCAGCGACAAGTGCATGGGAAAATTCCGTGCTAATCCGGCTGCATTCGTCGGAGCTTCATCAAAGCCCGAGGCAAGCAGTACGCCAGCTGATGGAGCCGTCTATACCTGTCCCATGCACCCGCAGATCAGGCAGACTTCTCCGGGGAATTGCCCCATCTGTGGGATGAGCCTGGAGCCGCTGCTACCGACGGAGCAAGAAGAGGAGAACCCTGAGCTGCGTGACTTCCAGCGGCGATTCTGGTTCACCTTGCCCTTGACTGTGTTGGTCACGGTACTGGCCATGGCCGGTGGCCGAATATTCCCACATGGTCTGCACGGTCAAAGCTGGATCGAGCTGGGGCTTGGTACGCCCGTGGTCTTGCATGCCGGCTGGCCGTTCTTGCGTCGAGGAGTCGACTCGATTGTCCGCCGTAGCCCCAACATGTGGACTCTCATCAGCACGGGCGTGGTAGCCGCCTACGGCTATAGCGTAGTCGCAACTGTTTTCCCCGAGCTATTCCCCCAGACCTTCATGGAACATGGGCGGATTAGCGTCTACTTCGAGGCCGCGGCGGTCATCATCTCGCTGACGCTGCTGGGACAGATCCTGGAACTCCGGGCGCGCTCGCAGACGTCTGCCGCCATTAAATCACTGCTCGGCTTGGCGCCCAAGACGGCCAGACGGATCACAGCAGATGGTACGGAAGAAGACATCCCTTTGAGCAACGTTCATATTGGCGACCTGCTCCGCGTTCGGCCAGGCGAAAAAGTCGCTACCGACGGGGTGGTCGTTGAGGGAGAGTGCGCCATCGACGAGTCGATGCTAACCGGTGAACCTGTCCCCGTTACCAAGCGACCTGGTGACAAGGTTATCGGGGCAACGATCAATGCCAGCGGAAGTCTGATCATCCGCTCCGAGAAGGTCGGGTCGCAGACCATGCTCTCCCAAATCGTTCAGATGGTAGCCCAAGCCCAGCGCTCGCGCGCTCCCATGCAGCGGTTGGCGGACGTCGTCGCCGGCTATTTTGTCGTCATCGTGGTGGGTATTGCTTTGCTGACGCTGCTAGGCTGGGGATTTTTTGGACCGCAGCCAAGCTGGGTCTATGGATTTGTCAACGCGGTAGCGGTCCTGATTATCGCTTGCCCATGTGCGCTTGGCTTGGCCACGCCTATGTCCATCATGGCCGCCACTGGCCGTGCGGCAACCCAAGGCATCCTGTTTCGAGATGCAGCGGCCATCGAGAGTATGAAAAAGCTGGATACGCTCATCGTCGACAAGACTGGCACCCTTACGGAAGGAAAACCTGCTTTCGATCGAATAATTGCCGCACCGGGCAGTCAAGAAGCGGAGATCTTGCAACTGGCGGCAAGCCTCGACCAAGGAAGTGAGCATCCACTAGCGCACGCGATCGTTACCGAGGCACGCCGGCGCCAGCTTCCCTTATCGACACCCAGCCGCTTTGAATCTTCCAGTGGCATAGGCGTTCGAGGCGTAGTCAACGGAGAGCGTCTAGCGCTAGGCAATACGACGTTGATGGAATCGGAAGGCGTCTCTTCGGAATCTCTGTTGTCGGAAGCAGAAGCTTTGCGTGTTGAAGGTGCCAGCGTGATGTATCTGGCGAGGAATGGCGCACTTTTGGGGCTACTGGCAGTCTCGGACCCCGTTAAGGGAACAACACGGGAGGCGTTGGCCAGCCTAAAAGAGGCCGGGATCTCGGTAGTCATGGCCACAGGTGATGGCACTACTACCGCTAAATCGGTTGCCAATAAGCTTGGCATCTCCGAGTTCTACGGTGAAGTGAAACCGCAAGACAAGCTGGCACTTGTAGAGCGTTTCCAGGCCAAAGGCAAGGTCGTCGGGATGGCGGGTGATGGAATCAACGACGCTCCGGCGCTAGCCAAGGCAAATGTTGGGATCGCTATGGGAACCGGCACCGACGTGGCAATCAATAGCGCCCATGTCACACTGGTGAAAGGCGACCTGCGGGCCATCGCTCGCGCGACAGAACTGTCAGTAGAAACTGTGCGCAACATGCGTCAGAACCTGGGCTTTGCTTTTCTCTACAACGCATTGGGCATTCCCTTGGCCGCAGGCTTGCTTTACCCGTTTACCGGACAATTGCTCTCACCGATGTTGGCGGCACTGGCAATGAGCCTGAGCTCGGTATCAGTGATCGCGAATGCGCTGCGCCTGCGCGGAACCCGAGGCTAAGCGTTAGCTGGGGTCGCCTCAGAAAACGGAAAATAAAGCACGCTAAGCCGGTTGCAGCGGTCGTAGCGGCCTGAACTTGCCCGCGCCGATCTTGGCGCTGCTGCGCCAGAGGTAATCGCCGGTCAGGTTGACGTGTTCCCAGCCAAGTGGCGACAGGTACTGCAACAGCGCGGCATCGTGACCGTTCAGGGCCTTCGTTGCCCGCTCTAGATAGACCGTGTTCCACAGCACGACGGCCGCCGTCACCAGATTGAGGCCGCTGGCCCGGTAGCGCTGCTGCTCGAAGCTGCGGTCGCGGATTTCGCCCAGGCGGTTGAAGAACACGGCACGGGCCAGAGCATTGCGTGCTTCTCCCTTATTCAACCCGGCATGCACACGGCGGCGCAGTTCCACACTTTGCAGCCAGTCGAGGATGAACAGCGTGCGCTCGATGCGGCCCAACTCGCGCAAGGCCACGGCCAAGCCGTTCTGGCGCGGGTAGCTGCCGAGCTTCCTGAGCATCAGCGAGGCCGTCACCGTGCCCTGCTTGATCGAGGTGGCCAGCCGTAGGATTTCGTCCCAATGGGTGCGGACGTGCTTGATGTTGAGCGTGCCGCCGATCATCGGTTTCAATGCCTCGTAGGCAGCACCGGCCTTCGGGATGTAGAGCTTGGTGTCGCTCAGGTCGCGGATGCGCGGCGCGAAGCGGAAGCCCAGCAGGTGCATCAGCGCAAAGACGTGATCGGTGAAGCCAGCCGTGTCGGTGTAGTGTTCCTCGATGCGCAGGTCGGATTCGTGGTACAGCAGGCCGTCAAGCACATAGGTCGAGTCGCGCACGCCGACGTTGACCACCTTGGTGTGGAACGGTGCGTACTGGTCGGAGATATGGGTGTAGAACGTCCGCCCTGGGCTGCTGCCGTATTTCGGGTTGATGTGGCCCGTGCTCTCGGCCTTACTGCCGGTGCGGAAGTTCTGGCCGTCCGACGATGACGTGGTGCCGTCGCCCCAGTGCTCGGCGAACGGGTGCCGGAACTGGGCATTGACCAGCTCGGCCAGCGCCGTCGAATAGGTCTCGTCGCGGATGTGCCAGGCTTGCAGCCAAGCGAGCTTCGCGTAGGTCGTGCCGGGGCACGACTCCGCCATCTTGGTCAGGCCTAGGTTGATCGCGTCGGCCAGGATCGTGGTCAGCAGCAGGTTCTTGTCCTTGGTCAGGTCGCCCGATTTCAGGTGCGTGAAGTGCCGGGTGAAGCCCGTCCACTCGTCCACCTCCATCAGCAGCTCGGTGATCTTGACGTGCGGCAGGATCATCGCCGTCTGGTCGATCAGGGCCTGCGCGGTGTCGGGCACCGCCGCATCGAGCGGCGTGATCTTCAGGCCCGACTCCGTGATGATGGCGTCCGGCAGGTCGTTGGCCTGCGCCATGCGGTTGACGGTGGCGAGCTGCGTTTCCAGCAGCGTCAGCCGGTCATGCAGGTACTGGTCGCAATCGGTGGCCACGGCCAGCGGCAGTTCGCTGGCCTGCTTGAGACTGGCGAACCTCTCGGTGGGCACCAGGTAGTCCTCGAAGTCCTTGAACTGGCGTGAGCCTTGCACCCAGATGTCGCCGGAACGCAGCGCGTTCTTCAGCTCCGACAGCACGCACAGCTCGTAGTAGCGCCGGTCGATGCCGGTGTCGGGTATCATCAATTTCTGCCAGCGCGGTTTGATGAAATCGGTAGGTGCATCGGCGGGCACTTTGCGGGCGTTGTCGCTGTTCATGCCGCGCAGCACCTCGATGGCGTCGAGCACATCCTTGGCAGCGGGCGCAGCCCGCAGCTTAAGCACGTCGAGGAATTCCGGCGCGTAGCGGCGCAGCGTGGCGTAGCTTTCGCCGATGCGGTGCAGGAAATCGAAGTCCTCGGGCTGCGCGAGTTTCTGCGCTTCGGTGACGCTCTCGGCGAAGGCATCCCAGGACATGACGGCCTCGATAGCGGCGAACGGGTCGCGGCCCGACTGCTTGGCCTCGAGCAGCGCTTGGCCGATGCGCCCGTACAGGCGCACCTTGGCGTTGATGGCCTTGCCGGATGCTTGGAACTGCTGCTGATGCTTGTTTTTGGCGGCATTGAACAGCTTGCCCAGGATGCGGTCGTGCAGGTCGATGATTTCGTCGGTGACGGTGGCCATGCCCTCGATGGCCACCGTCACGAGGGTGGCATTGCGCCGCTGCGGTTCGAACTTGGCCAAGTCGGTGGGTGTCATCTGTCCGCCCTCACGGGCGATCTTGAGCAGCCGGTTCTGGTGCACCAGCCGCTCGATGCCGGAAGGCAGGTCGAGCGCCTGCCAGGCTTTGAGGCGCTCGATGTGTTCGAGCATGTGCCGCGAGTTCGGTTTGGCGGGCGACTGACGCAGCCAGGCCAGCCAAGTCATCTTGCCGTTGTCGCGGCGCTTGAGCAGATTCGTCGAGGCGGCGGCGATGCGCGTCCGACAGCGGCTCGGACAGGGTTTCGTAGATCCGCCGGTTGGCGCGAGTGATGGCTTCGGCACTGGCGCGCTCGATGACGTTGAGGACGGGCAGGATGATTGATTGCCGCCGCAGGTGCTCGATCAGCGCGCTGGCCAGCACGATCCCCTTGTCGGTCTGAAAGGCCAGTTCGGTCAACGTATGCACTGCCTGCCGGTAATGGCTCATGGTGAAAGGCTGGAAGCCAAACACCGTTTGCAGCTCGACCAGGTGCTCGCGCCGGGTCTGTTCCCGCTGACCATAGTCGCCCCAGGTCTCGACAGGCACCTTGAGCTGATCAGCGACCAGTTTCAGCAGCGGCGAGGACGGCGGTTGATCGATGCCCAGAATGATGCCGGGGAAACGCAGGTAACAGAGCTGTACCGCGAAGCCCAGACGGTTAGCAGGCCCGCGCCGCTGCCGGATGATCGAGAGGTCGGTATCGCTGAACGTGTAATGTCGGATCAGGTCGTCCTTGGTGTCCGGCAACGACAATAAGCTCTCCCGCTCGGCGGCGGACAGAATTGAACGGCGGGGCATGATCAGGTTTCTCGCATGTACTGGTAAAGCGTTTCCCGGCTGATGCCGAATTCACGGGCCAGCTTCGCTTTCTGCTCGCCCGCCGCGACGCGCCGTTTCAGCTCAGCGATCTGTTCACCGCTCAGAGACTTCTTTCGGCCCCGGTAGGCCCCGCGATGCTTGGCGAGCGCGATGCCCTCACGCTGCCGCTCACGGATCAAGGCCCGCTCGAACTCGGCAAACGCTCCCATCACCGACAGCATCAGGTTCGCCATCGGCGAGTCCTCGCCGGTGAAGGTCAGGCATTCCTTGACGAACTCGATGCGCACGCCGCGCTTGGTCAGTTTTTGTACAAGGCGGCGTAGGTCATCGAGGTTGCGCGCCAGTCGATCCATGCTGTGCACCACCACGGTGTCGCCTTCGCGCACGAAGGCCAGCAGCGAATCGAGTTCAGGCCGCTGGGTGTCCTTGCCCGACGCCTTGTCGGTGAACACCCTGCCGACTTCGACATGCTCCAATTGCCGTTCCGGGTTCTGGTCGAAGCTGCTGACCCGGACGTAGCCAATGCGTTGCCCCTGCAAGATGCCTCCCAACGTGAAAGTGTCAGGAAGAAATCTATGATCTTTCGCCGCAGGTGTCAATAAAATCGAAAGATAACTCTATTCTGACGTTACAAAGCGGCCTATCCTGACACCAGGATAGGGTATGCTTCAATCTGACGGCGGCAAGTCGCAGGCGTTTGGATCGGCGCTGGTTTCGTTCCCTGCCTTGGCGCGCGCCTGGAAGCGCCGATAACACTCCAACCCACAGAAGTGTTCGACGTATTCCGCACCTTCCGGCGTGAAGGCGGCATCGAGCGGAATTTCCTTACAGCACACGCAGCAACTGGTGGCGGTCGGATTACTTGCATTCATGGTGGCACCCTTCCATTGACTGACGAAGGCAGCGAATGCCGCCGCCGGCATCGGTTTGGCGAACAGAAAGCCTTGTCCTGCGTCGCAGTCCGCTTGTCGCAACAGCTCAAGACTCGCCGATGCTTCCACGCCTTCGGCCACCACATCCATGCCCAGCCCATGCGCAAGCTGGATCACGGTGTGCACGATGGTCTGGTCGCGGTGGTCGTTGGCGAGTCCGGCGACAAACGATTGGTCGATCTTGAGCGTGCTGATGGGGCAGCACTTCAGGTGTTGCAGACTGGAATAACCCGTCCCGAAGTCATCGGCGGCGAAGCGCACACCGATCTGTCGCAAAGCTTCCAGGGCGGGGAAGATCGCCGGATCACCGAACGCGACCGATTCGGTCAGCTCAATTTCAAGATACTCGGCGGGCAACTCGGCATCGGCCAGCACGCCCTTTACCCACCCGTCGAAGTCTGGTCCCACCTGGCTCGCCGAAACATTGACGGCCAGCCGGAACGGTCGCCATGCCAGCATCCTCCAGTCGCGCACCTGGTGGCAGGCTTCGCCCAGCACCCACGCGCCGATTTCCGGCATCAGGCCGGACGATTCGACCACGGGCAGGAACTGGCCCGGCGGCAACATTCCGAGCGTCGGATGACGCCAGCGCAACAGGGCTTCCGCGCCGACAATCTGGTCACTGCGCAAATCGACAATCGGCTGGTAGTGCAATTCAAGCTGCCCACGCTCGACCGCCTGCGCCAGTTGCGCCACTGTCCATTCAATTGGCTGGGAAGCACTCATGATCGACCTCTGAAGGCCCGCAGCAGCCGCGTTACAGACAGGACAAACAAGCCAGTCAGCGTGAGGGCTGCAATACCCCAGTGCTCCCCGATGAACGCGCCGGCCGTCGTCCCCGCGAGCACAACGGCGAGAATCGGCAAATGGCAGGGACAGGTGAGCACGGCCAGCGCGCCCCACAGATAGCCGGTGAACGGTTTGTGTGTCTCGGATGGCAAGCGCTCGGGGTTGTTCATGGCAGACTTTCAGCGTGCTGTGCCGACTCGGTCGGCATGGTTGCCAACTGCACTTCCAGGTCAGCCAACGCCTCGCGCCGACGTTCGACGAACTGGCGCAGCTCGGCAAGTTGCGAGGCCGCTTCATCGGCGTCCGCAGCATCCAGCGCCCGGCACAGCCGCGCCAGCGCATTCAGGCCGATGCCCGCCTCGAAAGCAGCCCGCACGAAGCACAGCCGTTGCAAGGCGGCATCGTCAAACAGGCCGTAGCCGCCTGGGGTGCACGCCACCGGGCGCAGCAATCCGCGCAGCAGATAGTCGCGCACGATATGCACGCTCACCCCGGCATCAAGGGCCAGTCGGGATACTGTGTAGGCGTTCATTGAACACCTCCTTTTTCTCAACCGGCGCAGCACGAAAGCTGCTTCACGTCCTTGCTGAAGGTCTGCGCCGCGAGCTTCAACCCCTCGACCATCGTCAGGTAGGGGAACAACTGGTCGGCCAGTTCCTGCACCGTCATGCGGTTACGAATTGCCAGGACCGCCGTCTGGATCAGTTCGCCCGCTTCCGGCGCGACCGCCTGCACGCCGATGAGCCGTCCGCTACCTTCCTCGATGACGAGCTTGATGAAGCCGCGTGTGTCGAAGTTGGCAAGCGCACGCGGCACGTTGTCCAAGGTCAAGGTGCGACTGTCGGTCTCGATCCCGTCGTGATGCGCTTCCGCTTCGCTGTAGCCCACGGTCGCCACTTGCGGATCGGTAAACACCACGGCCGGCATCGCGGTCAGGTCGAGGGCCGCGTCTCCGCCCGTCATGTTGATCGCGGCACGGGTGCCGGCCGCTGCCGCCACATAGACGAACTGAGGCTGGTCGGTGCAGTCGCCGGCCGCGTAGATGTTCGGGCTACTCGTGCGCATGCCCTTGTCGATGACGATGGCCCCTTGCGCATTGATGGTGACCCCCGCCGCGTCCAGTGCCAGGCTGCGCGTGTTCGGTGTCCGCCCGGTGGCGATCAGCAGTTTGTCGGCGCGTATTTCACCGTACCCCGTGGTCAGCACGAATTCGCCGTCCACATGGGCGACCTGGCTGGCTTGCGTGTGTTCCAGCACCGTGATCCCTTCGGCACGGAAAGCGTCGGTGACGGCCTCGCCGATGGCCGGGTCTTCGCGGAAGAACAAGGTGCTGCGCGCCAGGATCGTCACCTGGCTGCCCAGTCGGGCAAAGGCTTGCGCCAGTTCCAGCGCCACCACCGACGAGCCGATCACGGCCAGGCGTTCGGGAATGGTGTCGCTGACCAGGGCCTCGGTCGAAGTCCAGTAGGGTGACTCTTTCAAGCCGGGAATCGGCGGCACGGCCGGGCTGGCGCCCGTGGCGATCAGGCAGCGGTCGAATACCACCACGCGCTCGCTGCCTTCGTTCAAACGGACAGCAAGGCTCTGGGCGTCCTTGAAATGCGCTTCACCGTGCAGAACGGTGATGGCTGGAGTGCCATCCAGAATGCCTTCATACTTGGCGTGGCGCAGTTCATCGACACGGGCCTGCTGCTGGGCCAGCAGCCGCTCGCGCAGGATCGTCGGCGGTGTGGGTGGCATGCCGCCATCGAACGGGCTTTCCCGGCGCAGATGGGCGAGGTGGGCGGCGCGGATCATGATCTTGGACGGCACACAGCCGACATTGACGCAGGTGCCGCCGATGGTCCCGCGCTCGATCAGCGTGACGTGCGCGCCTTGCTCGACGGCTTTCAGCGCCGCAGCCATCGCGGCGCCACCGCTGCCGATAACGGCGATGTGCAGTCCACCCCCATCACCGCCAGCCTTGTCGCCACCGCCCAGCCATCCCAGCGCCTTGCCAAGCAATCCGCCCCGCACTGAAGTGGATGGGGCATCGGCGAGCGTGGCCTTGTAGCCGAGGCCGGCCACGGCGGCGGCCAGCGCATCCGGCGAGGTGCCGGGCTCGGTGGCGAGTTGCGCGGTGCCCTTCGGGTAGGACACGACTGCCGACTGCACGCCCGGCACTTTCTCCAACGCGTCCTTGACGTGCACAGCGCACGAATCGCAGGTCATTCCGGTGATCTTTAAGGTGGTCATGAATCAATTCCTTTTATTTACTTCGGTGACGGCCAATGCCGTCATCCGCGTTTTGGTGGCAGTTCGCAGCCGTCCGGGCCACAGCAGGGCTTTGCTGGCGAGATGAAATCCCAAATCGATACCCCGACCATGAAGGCCAGGCCGATATACAGCAGCCAACCGCTCCGCCAGCCGTAAGCCCGCATCAAAAACACCGCTGCCAGCACCAGGACAGGGCCGATCACGCCGGGCGCAGTCCGTCGCCACTGCCGATGATTGCGCCAACTGATCGCATTGGCAAATAGCGCGATGCCGGCGAACGTCGGCAGCAGGATGCGAATGAACAGCCCTTCGTACTGACTCAGGAAGCCCAGCCCGATCGCTGCGCCCAGGCTGGCGATGGCGGGAAAGCAGGTGGCGCAGCCCATCGCAGAAACGACGCTGCCGAGGGAACCGGCCTTGTCGGTCACTCGTGTGATTAAGGACATCGCAGTGCCTCCTCGCGGCTCAACGCTTAACTGAGGACGGATAGCCCGCGTCTCCGGTGGCCTTGGTCAGTTTCTGCACGCTGGTCTTGGCATCATCGAACGTGACAACCGCTTCACGTGTCTCGAAGGTCACGTCAACTTTGCTGACGCCTTCGACCTTGGAAATCGCCTTCTTGACGGTAATCGGGCAGGCGGCGCAGGTCATGCCCGGCACCGACAGGGTAACGGTTTGCACGGCGGCCCAGGCGGGAACGATGGCGGCAGCAAGCAACAGGGAGGCAAACAGTTTTTTCATGACGAACTCCTGTGATTAATAGAAAAATGGCATGACGTAGGGAAATCCGAGCGCGACCAATACCAACGCGGCGACGCCCCAAAAGATGAACTTGTAAGTAGTTCGCACTTGGGGAATCGCGCAGACCTCACCCGGTTTGCAGGCTTGCGCCGGGCGGTAGATGCGCCGCCAGGCGAAGAACAGCGCCACCAACGCTGCGCCGATGAAGATCGGGCGATAGGGTTCCAGCACCGTCAAGTTGCCGATCCAAGCGCCGCTGAACCCCAGGGCGATCAGCACCAGCGGCCCCAGGCAGCAGGCCGAGGCAAGAATGGCGGCTAGCCCTCCAGTGAAGAGCGCCCCGCGCCCGTTTTGAGGTTCAGACATACGCTTGTCCTTTCAAAGCTGAATTGAATAGCTTAAGCTTACTTCCGTAGTCAGGTACAGAGTCAAGCCATATGCGAAACAATTTTTCGTCCTGCGTGCACGGCAGCGAAAACGCACCCCGCCATCCTTCGCGCATCGGGCACAGATGGCCGTTCGCATGCCTCGTCATGTGGAATAGTGGCCAAGCAGCCTCCTCTGGAACGCGAAAAAGGCATTGCCCACGGCAGCCGCTTGTGGCAAAGAAAAGGTGAGTGCGCCTGGGGAAGTCGTGCAATGCCGGCAGACAAAATTGATATTGGCGCATAAGCTGTTGCAGCATGCTTGTCCTTCTCCCGCACCGGATTCCCAGACGACGCGTGCGGCCTCCGGATTCTGATGTTCCTTCTCGACACTGCCGTTCGCCGCCAGCGAGCAGGCGAGGTGGCAGCGGCAAACCACGCACCGAGCTATGATGCGCGCGGCGTGCCGCACCATGCGTGGAATCGCGAGCGCATCGATCGCGCACATGGCATGGACACTCTTGCCGGCGAAATGAACGTGGATTTCAGTCTGGCGAGCGCTGAAGGGATAGCAGCCGATGCCTTGCTCGCCGATGACGATGGCATCCATCGCGCACAGCGCGTCGAGCACCGCCTGCGACCCAATCCCCGCTGCGGGCGGTGCTGCTTCGCGTATCCAATGACCGAGAATCCTGGCATAGGTCGACTGCAGCGTGGGATGCGCGTCTTCGATCCGTGCCTGCAACGGAAACTCGTCCGCCAGCTTCTGCTGCGCACGCGTCACCGCCGCTTTGAGTTCCAGTCGCGATTCGGTCGATATATTCATATTCATGGTTCCTCGACTTAGAAAAGAGCAATGGCAAACGTATTCCAAATGGCTTAAGCTTATTTCCGTAGTCATGTACGGAGTCAAACGATATGGAAAACAATTTGGAGAATCTGACTATCGGCGTATTCGCCAAGGCGGCCGGGGTCAATGTGGAAACCATCCGGTTCTACCAACGCAAGGGCTTGCTGCCTGAGCCGGAGAAGCCCTATGGCGGCATCCGCCGTTACGGTGACGCCGATGTGGCGCGCGTGCGGTTCGTGAAATCAGCCCAGCGGCTGGGCTTCAGTCTGGATGAAATCGCCGAACTGCTGCGGCTGGAGGATGGCACCCATTGCGAGGAAGCCAGCAGTCTGGCCGAGCACAAGCTCAAGGACGTGCGCGAGAAAATGGCTGACCTGGCGCGCATGGAGGCCGTGCTGTCTGAGTTGGTGTGCGCATGCCATGCGCGGGCAGGAAATGTTTCCTGCCCGTTGATTGCGTCACTGCAAGACGGAACGAACCTCGCAGTGTCGGTGGAGGGTGGTCACGGGGTGACTACGCCTTAGCGTGCTTTATTTTCCGAATTCTGAAACGACCCCATTTGACGGTGCTCGGCAACCTGCGCTACGTACGGGTTCTGGCGCGGGATGTTAGCCTCGCGCAAGAGCATCCCGAGCGCACCAGTATCCTCAATCTTTTGCGCGGACGCGTGGACGAAGTTGCCGACGATGATCATCCAGGCTCGGCATTGGTCCGTATTCAGGTCGGGAGCAGCGCGCTGATCGCCCGCGTAACGAAGCGGTCAGCAGCGGCGCTTGGCATAGCGGTGGGACAAGAAGTATGGGTACAGGTGAAGTCAGTCGCGGTGATGGAATGAGCGTATTGACAAAATAATTACAAAGGCGCAATGTTTTGCGTTACTTCATTCACCCAGCGCAGCGCCAACAGATTGTGATATTGAGATGAGTAGCGTCCATGAAACGGCCTATCCACGCTTAAAGCTTGAGTTCACCGAACAAGAACTCATCGCCATCTATACCCCGACGCCGGCGGAGCTGAAATACGTCGCCTCGCAGTACCGTCAAATATCGCAGCAGGCGTATCTCCTCATTCAACTCAAGCTGTTGCAGCGCCTCGGCTACTTCGTGGCGTTGGCCAGCGTTCCAGCCGTCGTGATCGAGCATATCTGCAGCCGCGCCCAGTTACGCATTCCCGCCCAAGCCGCATTGACCCGGTACGATCAATCGGGCACCCGTTATCGGCATCATGTGCGCCTGCGCGAATACGTCGGGATTCGTGTGTTGGACAAGGCAGCGGAGAAATGGCTGCAGGAACAGGCTTTACAAGCCGCGCAAACCAAGCAGGAACTGCCTGACATCATCAACGTCCTGATCGAGGAACTGATTCAGCGCCGATATGAGCTGCCTGGATTTACTCATCTGTTTCGTCTGGCGCGCAGCTCGCGCGCAACCATCAATGACCGCATCTATAAGGCCATTGCCGGCGCGCTGCCGGAGGCGGTCATTGCGCGACTCGGCCGGCTCTTGGAAACCGGACCTGGCCGCAGCGTCTGGGATAGCTTGAAACGCGAGCCAAAGCAGCCGAATGTACGAGAGGTGACAGACTTCCTGCAGCATATCGACGCCATGATCGGCCTGGCCGAGAATTTGCCGGACACCGAGCATATCGCTGCCACCAAGCGTGAACAGCTGGTCCTTGAAGCCAGGGCGCTGGACTTGGCTGAAATGCGTGCGCTGAAGCCCTTGAAACGCTACACGCTGGCGGTCCTGCTGATTCAAACGCAGTTGCAAAAGGCAATGGATGATGTCGCCGAGATTTTTATCAAGACCATTCGCAATCTGCACAACGTGGCCGAAGAGCGGTTGCGCCAGTACCATCTTCAGCAGGCAGAACAAGTCGAACGGTTGATCGGGCAGTTTCGCGAAGTGCTGACCGTTTTTAGCGAGGACGGCACGAACGATCAGCGGGTTGCCCGCGTGGAAAAGTCGCTCGACGGCGATCTGGAAAGCTGGATCACCGAGTGCGACGAACACATGGCCTATGCCGGGAATAACTATTATCCGTTCATGCTCGCCGGGTATGCCGGAAAACGCAGCCTGCTATTCAAATGCCTGGAGGCGTTGACGCTGCGATCGAGCTCGCAAGATGACAGCCTCCTGCGTACGGTGACATTGGTGCAGAAATACCGGTCGAGCCACCGCGAGCACTTGTCGATCGCCGAGACCGGGCTCGACACGCTTGCCCTGGACTGGATGCCGGACAAATGGCGCAATCTGGTATTGGGCAAGCGCCAGAGCACGGCGCCGACTCACTTTCACCGAAAATATTTCGAGCTGACGGTGTTTTCTGAGGTGATGGATGAGTTGAAGTCCGGGGATTTGTATGTCGAGCATAGCGGCGACTACGATGATTATCGCAATCACTTGGTGAGCTGGGAAGAATACGAGCAGGAGGTGCAGGGATACGGCGAACTGGTCGGCTTGCCGGTAGAGGCGGAAGCATTCGTGTCCGAATTGCGCGACCGGCTACGCACGCAGGCCAGGGAAGTGGACAAGCGCTTCCCGGAAAACGGTCACGTTGATATCGATGACACGGGCATCGTGATCCGGCGTGCCGAGCGCCAAAAACCGCCGGCGGAGCTCGAAGCAGTGGACGAGGCGATCAGGTCTCAATTGACTGACGCCAGCATCCTGGACGTGCTCACCGAAACGGAAAAATGGCTCGATTTGCATAAGCTGTTTGGTCCGCTTTCCGGCTTCGAATCGAAGGTCGATGACCCGCGCAAGCGCTTCATCACCACATTGTTCTGTTACGGTTGCAATCTGGGACCGACCCAAACCGCGCGCTCGGTTAAAGGATTGAGCCGCAAACAGGTAGCATGGCTGAACTTGAAGCATGTCACCGAGCAGCGCCTGGACAAAGCAATTGTGAAGGTTATCAATGCGTATAATCGCTTTGCCTTGCCAAGATATTGGGGTACGGGCAAGAGCGCGTCGGCCGACGGCACCAAGTGGAATATGTATGAGCAGAATCTGCTATCGGAGTACCACATCCGGTATGGCGGCTACGGCGGTATTGGCTACTACCATGTGTCGGACAAATACATCGCGTTGTTCAGCCATTTCATTCCGTGCGGGGTGTATGAAGCGGTCTACATCCTGGACGGCCTGATCAACAACCAGTCCGATATTCAGCCTGATACGCTGCATGGCGATACACAGGCGCAAAGCACGCCGGTGTTCGGCCTGGCGCATCTATTGGGCATCAATTTGATGCCGCGGATTCGGAACATCAAAGACCTGGTGTTTTACCGGGCGGACCGGGCCGACCAGTACGAGCATATCGGCAGCTTGTTCCGTGGAACGATTGACTGGGCGCTGATAGGACGACACCTGAAAGACATGCTGCGTGTCGTCATCTCGATCAAGGCCGGCAAGATCGCGCCGTCGACCATTTTGCGGCGACTGGGAACGGCCAGCCGCAAAAACAAGCTGTACTACGCATTCCGGGAGCTGGGCAGGGTCATACGGACACAGTTTTTGCTGAAATATATCAATGATGCCGAGCTCAGGAAAACCATCAATGCGGCGACGGTCAAAAGCGAAGAGTTCAATGACTTCGTGAAATGGCTATTTTTTGGAGGGGACGGCATCATTTCCGAAAACATCCGTCACGAGCAGCGCAAGGTGGTCAAATACAATCATTTGGTCGCCAACATGGTCATTCTTCATAATGTTCATGGCATGTCCCGGATCTTGAAAGAGCTGCAAGCGAAGGGATACGTGCTGACGGAGGAAATACTGCGGGGCACGGCACCGTATCGCCGAGAACATATCAACCGGTTCGGCGAATATCCTTTGGATCTGGATCGTGAGGTCGAGCCGATCAACTACAAAATCGATTTCGCCATATAAATCATTGGTTTAAGTTATATTTGGCGAAAAAAACCGGAATCCCGGCCGACCCTCAAACCCATCCTTTTTCAACTTCTGATACGCCATTCTTGCTGCATGTTCGCCAGGCCTGTATCCAAGCCGAGGTACATACGGGTCGTTATCCCCAAAGATAATGACCGTATCGAACTTTTCTCGAGGTATGTCTGCGATGGCCAGATTGCCGGCATTGAGCATCGACCAAACAGACATCTCATAGCGATATGCTGTTGCTATTCCCCATCCATTTTCAGCACCCTCGCAAATGCCGAGGACTCTGCTTGTTGGATGTTCGAAGAGACGTACTGCTGCCCCTCGCAATTTCCTCTTGCCCGACATCTGCATCTTCGGTTCCTCCACCAGGGCTTTGCGACCGTCCTTGGTTAAGTACGTACGATGCAGCGTGACTGGATCACCTTTTCCATCAACCACCTTCAATACCATTGCAGGGTGTAGACCAGTCATGCGGTACTTGTCGTCATCTCCAACCTCCCAGTACTCGAGTGATGGGTGGTATCGGACGTACTTGGACAGTTTAGTGAGGTCGCACCCGAGAACGCGGTGCCCCATGTAGAGGGATACTGGATCGTCTTGCATAAGGCTCAATCGCTTCGTACCGCGAATAACCTTCCGCAGCTTGGCACAATTTCGAGCTGACTCCTCTGGAGTCAACTCAACATCGACCTTCTGATACTCACGGAGGGCACCGAGGCCCTCAGATAGTCCAAACAGCTTCTTCAGCTGTTTGTAAATATCAGCGTCAGTCTGATTAGTTACTTGCTTGATCAAGGTGAATCCGTTTCCTCCACGGCACTGGTTGCAGAACCAATCTCCGCAGCGTGTCCGGTTTGTGAATCGGAACCGTTTTGTTCCCCCACAAATCGGGCATGGACCTTCCCGTAGTTTCAAAAGATTTTTGTCGATACCGAAGCTAGCGCACGCGCTAACCCAGTCAATTTCAGTGAATTTCATCTCGCCTCCGTGCCAGTGACTGGCGTTAGAAAAAAGGCAAAGACACTCATGAAATATGAGGCTTTCTTGAGGCACCACGTGAGCCTCAAGAAAGCCCTTGCGGGCTTTCTGTAAAATGTTTTAAGGCTTAAAACTCGATTGAGTTTTGATAGTCCATCAGGCTTGCAGAGATCAGAAAGGGGATATCTTCAGAATCGTCAAAGCTCGGTGCATGCTGGCGTGGCGACTGTCGTGCCGACGGTCCACCACCTCCACCACCTTGACTCTGACGTGGTGCCGGCAAGCCATAGCCTCCGCTATCATCATCCGATTGATGTCCGCCGGTGCCTTGACGGTTGCCAAGCATTTGCATGCTTTCGGCAATGATTTCGGTGGTGTATCGTTCCACACCTTCTTTATCTTGCCACTTGCGTGTTTGAAGACGTCCTTCGATGTAGATCTGGGAGCCTTTCTTCAAATACTGGCCGGCAATTTCGGCCAGCTTTCGATAGAAGCTGATGCGATGCCACTCGGTCAGCTCCTTTTTTTCTCCGGTGTTCTTATCCTTCCAGCTTTCAGTAGTTGCTACTGCGATGTTTGTCACGGCGTCCCCGTTTGGCATATACCGTGTTTCAGGATCACGGCCGAGATTTCCGACAATGATGACTTTGTTGACTGATGCCATTTGCTTCCCTAATGAGTATTTGGTTAATGAATTTCGATCGCGTATTCGTTTCGACGCCGCTTCTCTTTCTTGCCGTTGCCAAGGTCGAACCAAAAGTGCTGCTTACCCAAAGGAGTAATACTGACCTCTTGGCCAACGGATAGCTTATGCAGCTCGACAAGATCGGATAGCTGTTCGCCGATGAACTCTTTCAAGAATTTTCCGGCGGATGTTTCTAAGGACATGGCGTAGGTCTGATAGTCCTGATTCTTCTCGTGGTCGTGCTTCTTGACCACGCCGAAACGCTGAATGAAGCCATGATATGTACGGTGTACATTTGAGGTCTTCGTGACTCCGGCCGGCGATGGGGATTTGTTGAGATCCTTTAGTTCACGGGACTCCTCTTCTGGCTCTCCTTTCACTGGGCTCGTTTGGATCTGACGGGGCATTTGTTGTCTGGCCGTTGGCACCGTTGGTGCTGGCGCACCGACAAATCCCTTTCTGGTAACCCAAACAACGGCGTTGTCCAGGTTGTAGGCCAGGCCTTCTTGAGCGGCGATATCGCGCGTAAAGATCAGTTCCTTCTCGAATCCATCACGTCGAGCGACGATTCGGATCTGCTGCAGCTTCACGTACTGATAGAGGCTGAGCTTGGTACCGCCGCGGATAACACTCTGTGTGCGATCGGCGCAGGTGAAGACTGGATTTGCAGTAACGAGTGGACCACTTGCTGCCAGTACTACTCGCTCCGTCTCAACTTTTTCAACCTTCGGAGGGCGTTTGAAGATGGCCGTTGCCGATTGGGTGACGATCTTGGCAGCGGTGCCTATGATGAGAAAGGGTTCGGCGATGATGCGTGCCGCTACGTCTTCTCGGTTAGTAAGGTTGGTGGACTTGGAATCGCTCATGAGTTCTCCTGAAGATGCCGCGTTGCGACAATAGAAAGGAGTGAGCTTGAGAAAGCTTTCATGTGATACACCACATGAAAACTTGGGGGAAATGAGAATGCCGAGATTTCGACGGCTTGATTCTACGAGGAAATTCGAAAAATGGAAAGGCCGAAGCCTTCCCATTTTCATTTACAGCGCAGCAACATTGATGATGTGATCGGCTTCCGCCGTCAACTCTGGTGTTTGAGTGATGAAGAATTCCCTTTCATAGTTACCGCTGTCCATTACGGCGCGCTTCATTTTCATGAATTGGCGCTTTCGTTCTGGGTCGAGCGGTCCATCAGCTTCGTCTGAAAATAGTGTTTGCGGATTGCCACCTTTCGAGATGTCGTTGTAAAGGGAGATACCACGGGCTAGGCATTCGTTCACCCAGACCTTCTCCCCCCCGGACATGAGGAACAATGACTTCTCTTCGCCACGGTGATTGTCCATGACGCGGACGTCGAAGGTTTCACGCATGGTGCCGGCATTGGTCTCTTTCTGAGTTTCCAGTCGGACATTGAATCGTCCACCGTAGCATTCATCCAGCAACCGATTGCACAACGAGGAGATCTCAGGGCCAGCATCATCGATCGTTAGAGCGACAAGGCCATTGTTGCCAAAGCCCTTTGCAATCCTGTTCCACTTGGCTATTTCTTCTGTCAGCTGGAACGCACGAGACTTTGCGTATTCCAGGGCTTGCAGAGAGACTTTTAAGGTCTCAATAGCGGCCATAGCTTCGATCTTTTGATTACGAAGAGCGAGAACTGCGGCTTTTGCTTCCTCAAGGATCCGTATTGCCGCATCGACGTACGACTTTGCTTGCCCGATTTCAGCATCAGTGATGGGTTTTGACATTGTTGCTAGTCTTTGCTGCAAAGGCTTTATGTCAGCCTCGCAGCGCTCCCTGATTCCACTGATAGCACTCATCTCGGTCTCGATGAAAGTTTCTCCATCTTGAACCAACTTTGCCAAGTCCAGCTTGAGCTTTTGCAGTGCCGCCTCCAGTTCGGATTTGGACTCCATCAGCCTCGGCAAACGTGCTTTCGCATCGCCTAGAAGCTCCTGTTTTGATGCCAAGTCAACCAAGTCGCGCAGTTCTGTTTCCAGTGAGCGCTTCTTGCTTTCAAAGGCTTCAATCTCAGTTTCAAGTTGATCGAGCTCTCTGATACGAGTGTCGCAGGCAAGGACCTGATCGCGGATTAGCCGATATTTCTCACGCATTTTCGCGATTTCCTCTTCTTTGGCAGGAAGCGAATCATGCGCTGCCATTGCGTTAGCGAGGAGCTTGCAGTTACTTTGCATCGGTTGGCCCTGGCAAGGGACCTCCGTAATCAAAATAGCTCGTGCCTTTACGGATTGCAGCTCGGAACGGGTTGATTCCCCGACCGTGGCCAACTCACTTTCTTTCGCCTTTAGCTCTGCATACTGCCGGCGAGCTGGTTTCAAGATCGTCACCTGGGCCCGAGCTTTGTCCAAGCTAGTAGTGACTAGTTGAATTTCTGCCCGGATCTCGTTCGACCGCTGAACTGCATGGGTAATCGCAGGTTCCTGCTCAACGAGTTTTTGTAGTTGTTTGATTTCGCTGGATTCGCGCTGGTGAACTGCGCTCTTCTCAGTGATATCGTTTTGCATGCGCTGACGGTCTACCAGCACTCGGGCGTGATTCGCTTGCCCTTGCTGCTTGACTACGGATATTTGTTCTTCGGCCGACGACTGGAACTTTGTAATCGACTGATTCAGAAGCCGTGCTTCTTGTGCTTCAGAGGCCTGGGCTTCACGACGCCCTTCAATCAAAATAAGGTCGCGCTTTCTTCCATCAACCTCCGATTGTCGAGTTGCTTCCAACGTAACAGCAGCTTGGATCTTCTCATCAGCAGCCGCGAGCTCCTTCTCCTTTGCCGCCACCAGATCATCGATCACGGCGGCTTTGGCGACCTCGCTTTGTACCTCCTCAAGGTTCAGATGGAGCATCTTTACAACCGCGGTAGCTTTCATCGCCAGCTCCTCGTAGTTGCCCAGGTTGAGAATTGACGACATGAGGGACTTAATCTCCGATGGACCATACGCCGAAAGCGGCTTTCGGTTCTGTGCGGAGAAGTTTGACGTGAAGAAGCACTCGGGTGGGCCGATGATTTCCTCAACGCTAAGGTCATACGACGCTGTGCGGCCGTCCGAACTCGTTCCATCTTTGAGTCGGTATGGCTGCCACTGACCACTTGCATCCAGGTACATCAAGTACGCTTCGGTACGTTGCGTTTTTCCTGTGGACTTGAATACCAGAGACGACTTGTAGGTCATTCCTCTGGCCATCCATACCAGCTCCTTCTGTGCGAGGGAGCCTGATACATGATCCCAGTACGAAAAACCACCAGGACCAAGCGTGGTCGAGTGTGACGGCATCACCCGGAATGGGTGCATGTTGTCCAAGATCGTTGTCTTGCCGGCGCCGTTAGGCCCGTCAAGTGCGATCAACCTGGCGTGTTTAGGGATTTGTGTGAAGTCGATCTCAATGCTGTTCTTACCACGACCAGACTTGATACCGTTGAAGCCTTCCAGCTTCAGTTTGAGAGGTTGCATTTAGGGCTCCTTTCCGCGATGCGGATTTGAAAAGGAGTTGCCTACGCGGCTTTCCGCTGCGTCAACAGAGGGAAGCGGGAGTTTGGGGAGGGAAATGCCGCGAATGCGACGTTGCTAAGGATACCTCAAGTCGATCTCATCTTGAGACTTTCTATTGGCCACGGACCTGTTCGCTGTGGCCAATAGAAAATCCCCGAAGGAATTTTCTGGTACATCAGTACCGTTGCTTGTACGGCTTCCCATCGGGCCATCGGGTAGCCCAATGATCCAGATAGACTTTTGCGACATTCGGTGCGTTTGAAATTACCATGGCAGTTTCTCCATTACGGGTAGCTGCCCCCTGAGTAAAGTTATAGCTGCCCAGCTCAACTGTACGGCCGTCTACGACGAATGTTTTCTCATGCTGAATTTGATACTTGTCGATCGTCCTGACTTCCACACCGGCTTCAACCAGAGTTGAAACTGCTGCGTTACCAGGTTGGCTTCGCTTCCGCCCTTCTTCTTCCAGTGTCTTTGCGTCGACGAGCAACTTGACGTCTACTCCTCGCTTATGTGCGGCTAGCAGTGCCTTCACGACCTTGGGTGATGTGAATGCATAAGCCATCATGCGTATTTGCTTGCGAGCGGAGTCGATCGTCTTTAGCACCAGTGCTTCAGCGGATCCCTCCGGAGAGAAACCAACTTCGACGATTGCTTCCGGTGGCAGCTTCAGCGTCTCGATCGAGGCACTTCGCGCAGAATATCGCTCAGATGTTTCCAAGAGAGATTTGAGGATGCCGTTGGCAAAGGTTGCCGTCGACATCGTCGCCATCAGCAGGCCAATGGCCACGATTTTTTTCATTTAAAGCCCTTCCGCTTGATTGTTTGTCTGATTGGCGTACACGGACCGCTGCTGCGACCCGATGTACCCCGGATTGAATGCGTTACCGAAGTCATCCGTTATGCGGTTAGCAGAAGGATTAACCCGTGAACACATCTGGTATGAAAGACGGTCGTTGCTGTAATGCTGCTCGACGCGCCACTCTCGTTGCATCACTACGATTTCCTTTCAGAAAAGTTGGAATGAATCCTGTTTTGCTTCTTGGACAGACTCCTGTTCGTGAGGCGGTGGATCCGGCTCAATTTTGGTCACCAGCTTGTTCTGCAGGCCAGCTAAGAACTTCCGCACAATTTCATCCGGCGCCAGCTGCTGTGCCATTTCGACACGTGCTGCGAGTCCGTCAGTCGGGGTATTGGTGAGTTCGGCCCAGCGCTCGAGCCTTTTCACCATCGAAACCTCAATTGAGATGCCGGCACTCCGCTTTTCACGTTCAATGGGCAGAATTTTTCCTTCTATGACTACTTCGGCTGCTCCTTTCAGAATTTCCTTGATTGCTTTGCGATCGACGGTCTTAGCAAACTCCTCATCCACTTGGTACCGGACTCGGACAAATGCGCCAACACAATCTCCTGCCGCTTGAGCCAGTTCCTGAAGGTCGGGGACACCAAAGAATTCCAGGTCGACCATTCGCCGGGACGGCGTATGGATTGTCTGATATTCAGGTATTCCAGGTAGAAGGTTCCAGAACAGATAGCTTGTTTCACCCAGCTGGCCATAGTGGAAGCGGCCAATTGATCCAGGGTACGCGATGAGTTGCCTGCGCCCTTCGAACGATCGTTCCCATGATTGCGTCAAATGGATGTGACCGATCATCACAGCGTCAGCGCCGGCGGCAAAAAGCGCGCCGGTAGTGAACTCATGATCAAGTCCAGCCATTGGTACGCCATTCTCGTTTCGCGAGCTGTCGACCGTTCCGTGTGTCACCAAGGTAGTCGGTATGCCGCGCTTATAGAAATAGCCATTTGCCTTAGCAAATCCTGCAAGCAGATTAGCAAGATAATTTCCCATCTCTTCAGCTGCAGCTGCAGGGCCGACCAAAGCAGCCAGATCAGCCTTACTCACGGTCGGCACGCAAGTGACTACCAGGTCATAGTCCGCGGCCCAATCTTCTTCCGAACGGATCGGAACCCACCGATTTGCTTGCAACCCGACCATGCCGATCTTGTCGGCTACGTAGATCGGATACTTGGCTCCAATGAGCTGCAGGACGTGCAGCATTCCAGCGGGTTCATGGGAGAACGTGCCTTGCAAGAGCAGGACCAGGCAGTGTTTGCTGAGACGCTGAACCTGGTTGCCTAGCGCGAGGAACGCCGGGGAGTGCGCCTGCAATTGATGATCTGTTGCATCACCAGATACGACGGCGACTTCGCATTTGCTCTTGATGGCATGATCAACTGCGAAACTAAAGCAGCGATCAGCTTCAACCAGGTTATCGGGCGAATAGTGAAGGTCAGAAAAGTGAGCGATTTTCATTGGGCGCCCTTGCTACTTGGGAGGCCCAAAGATTGCGACATGAGATTGCCGGTGACTTGGCCAACTTCATGCTCAGACAGATCCGGAAAGCTTGATTTCACTTTCAGGGTCGTGTTGTCCCATTTGCTCATGAGCTCAGCGAGGAGCCGCGGGAGATCAGTCATGATGATTCCTTTTGAAATTTGAGTGATTGATGAATTTGTTACTTGGTGGGAGCGTCTTCACCGATCGGTAGGTATGCGCAGGCGAAACCTACTGCGACCAGGTAGAGCAGGACGAAGATGGAAGTTGCGGGGTACATACGGTTCCTTTCCGCGGAGCGGGGTAAAAACCGTGGCGATGGAGCTTCCCTAGGCGAACCTGGGGAAGCCCGTGAGGGCTTCGTTGTAGGGTTAGTGAAGTTGCCAATCGCTCAAATCCACATACTCAAGCAGCTGTTGCTGTTTTTTCTGTGCAAATTTGTAGTTGACAAGTTTTGCCAGGGTCCGGAGAACCAGAATCATGGCCTGGCGCCGCACCTTTGCTACGCCACGGCGAATCACTTCTGCGTCTTGGTTTGCTTCTTCGCATGCCCAAACGAATGGGAAGTGAATCTTGTTGGGGCAAAGTTCGAAGATCCAGACAATCGCCCAAAACAGATTTACGTGCTTGGGTTCCTCTGGATTCAGGTCACCGACCATTGTTTCGAACTTAGGATCGGAGCAGTCATATAGCGCTACTTCGATCATTTTCATGGTGACCTTTTCTTTGTTCAGCCAGCGAAGCCGGATGGCTTCGCGGTGTTTTGGATCATCGCTTGCAGCCAGCGCTTCATCTTCTTCAGAGAGTGCGAACTCCGGCCCGAAGTTAAATTGACGCTGGACGTGTGGGGCCTTAATTGGAGGTTCTATCGGAACCTTCCTCCCCTTTCCTTTCTTTGTAGTTTGCTTTCGCACGTCTTTCTCCAGTCAGTCCCGCAGAGCGGTAAAAAAACCGGAAGTCGTGAGACTGTGATGTACTGGGCACATCGCAATCGAATAGAAATTGCTTTGGAGTGAACCTTGGGTAGACTAGCTCTAAGAATTGAAAGGAACCGATGACTGCTAAATTGGATGAAATGCCAGACGCTGAGTACAGCAACTGGATTCGGGACGTGATGAACGGTGCAACTGATGGCGCCGGCATGGTCAGTGAGGAAGTTCTTATTCGACTATTGTCGAGTGCCATTAGGGCTGACGATCCAAGGATTCGTGCGGAGCTATTCGTTGACCTGGCAAACAAGGCTTTGGCCATGGCAGACAAGACCCTGGGTTGCCAGGATCTTGTCACCACGACATTTACGCTGCGGCATTAATTCGCCAGAGTGACTTTCGCCATGCTCTTGGCGACGCTGATATTGCGCCATACGCGTTCGTTTTCGACACAAGGTTCATCTTCCAGAACCTTCATTTCCTCAAGAACTTTCGAGGCGAGCTTTGGATTTTGAGCTGACTCAAAGATATCGCGCCAAAAATCCACTTCCCAGACCGGGTATCGCGAGTAGGGCTGGACTTCTTTAGGATTACGAAGGATTGCTTTGTGGGCGGAACGGGTTGCTTTGTTGAGGATTTTCATGATGGCTCCAAGTAGTTTCCGCGTAGCGGTAAGTAATTGGGCCGTGCGCTGCACTTTCCTGTTGTCTGGGGAAAGTGAGTAGAAGTCGGTAGGTAGGTGTTTCTGGCATGCCGCGAATGCGACAAGCAAAATTTACCCGACCTACCGCTGTTTGTCTACAGTTGTGATCATTTCTACACGGCATCTTCAGCAAACTTCTTAGCGGCGTCCAAATACATTTCAGTAGCTCGTCGCTCTCTATGACCCAGCTTTTCTCCCACTTTTCCTATGTCATTCGTGCTGGCCAGCTGCTGTGCTGCATAGGTATTTCTTAACGTTCGCCCGCCAGAATGGGCGGTATTGATACCCGCTAAGTCCAGGGTTTTTGTTATCAGGCGATAGATTGTCGGTTTTGACAGTTCGTCTGCAGTATCTATCGTCCCGGGAAATACGAGGTCACTTGGCAGATCCATCCGACCTAGCTCCCTTAGCCAGGTCTCAATTTCCGGCACTGCAAATTGCTCAATTACAGCGGTGTGTTTCATACCGGTGCCGGTGCCATCCCATATTTCTAGATCTATCTCGATCTTCCCGTCGACGCGTTTGGGCTTCATTGACCGTAGTTTCAACGAAGCTGCTTCTGAAACCTTTAATCCAGCACCGATCAAGACGGCAATCAGAGCCCTATTCCGCCTCGTCTCCCAGCCACGCTGCCTCTTATTCTTTGAGTTTTCATTCCATGCCGGCGCCGCAGGTAAGGACTCCATCAGCCGTTGGATATCATCAACTTTGAGGATGACCTTTGCCTTTTCTTTTCCCCGGCGGAATGGTTCTTCTCGGCCAACGGCTAGATTCTTAGCCGGATTTGAATCGACATTCAAGTGTTCATAGGCACGCTCGAGGAGCCGTACATAGACCATCCGAATCTTGCTCGTAAGACGCGTTTTGCCATTCTCGTCACGAAGGTCCAGGAACTCCTTAATTTCTTCTTGAGTAACGCTTGTGAAGGACCTGTTCCGGGTCTCAATCCAAGTCATGAATCTTTCGAACATCGAGATATAGACGGCTGCAGATGACTCCCTGATGGTATCCGCGCCGTTTTTACCCCGTTTTCCTGCTTGGACGAACTCGATTGAACCCACATACGCGCGGAACGCTTCGCGTGGGTTCTCATCCCAATCTCGACGGGTCGCAAATAAGTCTACAGGTTTGAATTCGCCCATACTTACCAATATGCAATAGATGAAATTAACGTCCGCTTATTATAAAAATAATTCTTATCACAGAACACCGCAACCTAAATTTTACCCTCCCCTCTCCGAACCCGAAGAGCTGCCAAACAACGGCTTTCCCGGGGGGCTGCGGGGATTGTTAATTGCAGTAATTTCCTTATAGCAAGTGCGTCAAGTGCGATGACCTACGCTGTCACCTAGGATTCAATGGGTGCTTTGGGATTGGATAGAGCGAACTCGAGAACGACCTGGTGCGATGGGTCACCCCAAAGCTTATGGGCGTACCACATTGAGAAGTCCGACCGGAAAACGTTGGACCTAAGCCCATCTTTACGAATTTTCATTGGCAATCCGCATTGCTGTTTAAATTCATCGATGAGACGATCCTGTTCCTCGGGCTCCAGATCAGTACAGAGACTGAACGCTTCCTTCGAACGGTGTGCGAGGTAACGCTGAAACACCTCTTCAGGTGTCTCAACATTGGCCTTCGGTTTAATTTTCGGGGCTTCCAGCTTGGGCACCGCCGGCGCCCAGTCATTTTTCAGCGCAGACTTAAAGTAAGCCGCTGGCTGCTTGAGGGCCTCGGCCCCCTTCTTTGCCATCCGTTCTTCTACCAACTGAAGTGTGGAGATGATCTTGTTTTCCGAATTCGTGGCTACTAGATCCGACGCATCCCTTTCAGAAAATCCGAGACGGATTACTCTCTCCAGCAACTCGCCATCAACAACAGGGGGGGCAGGAAACTCAATGACGGCCTGCTCCGATTTCCTAACCCGGAACTGTAGCTCGGATACGCGTCGACCCAGCTTATGCTCGATCAGCTCGATGTTGATGTCAGTGACGGAATTCACTTCGGCGATGGCCGGCTTGAACGTGTCTCGCTTGGCGATTTTGTATTCTGGATAACCTTGGCCAGCTGGGTTTCCGCTCACGGAGTCAAACCACTCTGTCCAGGGAAGACGAGCCGTGAGCTGTGAAGGGTTAGTTAAGAATCTCCGGCAGATCTCGTACAGGGCCAGGCTGGCTCCACTACGAAACTGGTTCTGGTAAACGAAAGCCAAGTTTGTGTATTGGTCTGGTCTCATAACAGCGGCCTCGACCTCTGGTGGAAATGCGAAACCCACCCAGATCTGACCGCCGCGGGACTTCAACCCATTGGGATTTGCCAATGTAAACGCGGAAAGAAGCGATTGTGACGTCCACTGAACGTTATCTTCAGAGATGATTCGGATGTCTTTCAGCTCCTGGAGGTATTCCTTAAGGCGCTTTGTGTCGTTCGATTCGTACGCGGCGTCTCTTGCAAGATCTGCGAGCGGAACCCAAAAGTACTTTTTGTTTGCCTCTGTCACGACGGGCGCATTTCGACCAGGACTGCCTAGCTTCTGGGCATGGTGCATCAGGACATTGAACATCTTCCTCGACAGAAGTGTCAACTTGCCCTTTCTAACTCGCAGACCAATAGCTTCGTTCGACTTACGCAGTTCTCTTGATTCAGAGACACCTTGAGCGTAGTCGTCGAATGGTGCTATAGCTCGTTTACTTGATTTATCCACGTAGTTCCTTGTTCGTGGCAACAATGATGCGCTAAAGGTGAGAACAAATCAACGTTCAATCTCACTTTTCGAAATTTCCTTCCGGGGGAAATGGACTAGGTCCCTGTAAACTCTCACCCTTCGCTCCCCTACGAGTCAGTACTTATCTGCCGCCTTAGACCGGTTCCTGTAAACTCTCACCTTAAGTAATCGCCGGCGAATAGTCCCTGTAAACTCTCACCTTTAAGAGGGTCAGGCCCGCGTACACGAAGGACTTGCGCCCCTCTCCCTGCAAGTTCTCACCTTTTATCCCGTATCCACTCACCCAACTTACCGTATACCCTCACCTAAGGTGAGCAAGTTTCCCGTTTGTCCTCACCTAACTTCCTGTAAATTCTCACCTAACTCCCCGTTGGATCTCACCATACCGCCTTGAAACCCTTATATCGCGCGACTTTCCGGTGCCGTTAACGTTGTTAACCTTTCCAAGTGTCTTATTCAACATACTCAACACCCCTCTTTCAGAGGTGTTTTAGAAGAAAATGCCTAAAACCGAAGGACTTGGCGATCTTCAGTTCCTGCAAAGTCTCACCTTTCGTTAAATCACATCACTAATTACTTGCGCTGTCAGCAATAAGTCTTTGTTTCTAAATGGATGAGTCCGGTCCCTGTAAAAGCTCACCTATCGTTGAATACTTCCTGAAAAAGCTCACCTTTTTACATTCAAGGCGCATTCTTGCGTGTTATTGGGCACTGCAGGGCTCTTTTTGTATTCACTTTTCTCATGCGACAGCCGAAAGCTTTTACTGCGCAGGCCTCTCCATAGGGATCTCCAAATGAGAACGAGGGACATTAAAGCCCCTCGACACATGGTTCCCGTAAAGTCTCACCTTTGGACTTACTGAGCCTTAAAACGCTCGCGCAGTTCGTCCATTAATTTTTCCCGCTCTTTCGCATCCAGGATAGTGATTTCGAAGGCGACCTTCCCCGAGTTGAATTCCTTAATGAACCCGGCCGAACCAGTGCCCTCCCCGTCTTTCATGGGAATTTTGTACTGTCGCGGTGTCTCTTTTGTCTTACGTTGTTTCGGTTCGGAGATCTTTTGGCGTGCTTCGGTGATTTCTTTCCGCCCTATCTCTTCCCGCCCAAGTCTTTCGGCCAAGGCTAACGCGTCTTTCTCGCCTTCCGGGCCCGCAGCATTCATATACAGCACCAGTTCATATAGTGCCGATAACGAGAATTTGGACGGATCGCTGCTCTGCTTGATCAGTTCCGTGATCGATCCTGGCAACTTCAACAGCTGAATGGTTTTATTGATCGTTGGAGCCGACTTATTTACGACGGGCTCTAACGCTGCTTCGCTCGGGTAAATGCCATCATCGAGCAACTGTTTCCAAGCGAAGGCATCATCAAGAGGTGATTGAGCTTCCCGTTCCTCGTTTGCATCGTAGGAGTGCTTATAGAGCTCAGCATCCGTCAGGCCTGGAAGAACACGCAGTCGAATGGTCGGTTTTTTTAAATGTTTGCATGCTCTCAGGCGGTACTCTCCATCCGCGAGAACATATTGCCCGTTTCTTACCGTTGCAAGGCAGGCATTCTGCTGACCAAGTGCTGCGATGCTCTGGGCGCGGGCCAGCACGCGATCTTGCCGATAGATCCGTCGCGCGTTGTAAGGATTGACTTGAACCTCACTTGGGGGAACTTCTACTTCATACGGCTCGTCCGGAGATTTCGGTGAACTGGATACCAACACGTTTTCAATCGGGGCCGCTGCATCGTGGAACCCAGTCGGTTGCGATTCCAATGTTTTGGCTGCAGACGCGAAACGGTCAGGGGCACCCAGCGTAGAGGCGATATTTGCTTGGGACTTATTCAGCGCTGCGCGCAAGTCACGTTTAGCCATTTTTCTTCACTTTCTTAAATTTCAAAATCTCCAAAACTTCGTCAGCAAGCGCTTCGACTTCTATGACTGCTTGCCCGCCTGTCTTTTTCGGAAGACCGTGCACTGTCGATCCGAAGATCTGACTTTCAGGGTAAGCGTTACGCGATGAGATTCGCGACTTTAGAACTGGTATTTCAGGATTTTGTTCTTGCAGCTCTGCGAGGCAAGCTTCGTATACCTGCCCCCGACCCATTTTAGAAATCAGGAAGTAGGTCTTCAATGTCGGATTGTGAGCCAGTGCGTTGACCGCAAGTTCTTTCGCCTTCTCAGTCGCCCATACGTTGTCCATGACAGGGATCACAGGAATGATTCCAAGATCTGCGATGAGCAGTGTTGCCCAAGGTATCGGGGAGTCAATCGCGGGCGGGCAATCAATCAAAATCACGTCGTAGTCTGGCGCAAGCTTCTGAATTTCGCCGACCATGTTTTTCCCCATGGCCGCTAAGGAAACAACTGTCGCTGGAAAAGGATTTTCAACGCCAGCAGAAGCACTCCACACCGATGCTGTGCCCTGTTTGTCGAGGTCACCCAACAGGGTTCGTATTCCCCGCAATGCAAGAGTCCCTGCGAGCTGGACAGATGTGGTGGTTTTACCGCAGCCACCCTTTTGGTTGAATACACCGATGATCAATGCGGACATAATTTCCCTCACAAGTTTGTTTATTGAATATTGCGAAATTATATTACAGCAGATATTTTTTAAGCAAATTTGCCAAAGCGAATTCAAGAAGATTGGTTAGTTGAGCAGAGCAGCGACACTAACGGCTTTCACGCGTGAAAGATGCCTTATCGGGACGCGGGTGGCGCGTTTGTTGGCTAGAGTGATGAGCCTTTGAGGTTGAGGCAAGTACTCGCGGCAGACTAATTCTTTCACGCGTGAAAGATGCCTAAAGTGCCTGGCGAGAATGGTGCGCAATGTCGAATCAGTGCAACGCCTTTCACGCGTGAAAGGCCGGACGAGAAGAGCTGCTTTGGCTCCCGTGTTTTTACTTTATTGTCTTGCGCGGATACTTTAGCGTAGACCGGATAGCTGGCCGTGCCCCCGCAATTAGCCAATTTCACGCGTGAAAGTTCGCTTATTTCGCCATCCTTTCATGCTGAAGGGCATTGTTTTTCCAGCCGATAGTCTGGACGTACTCTGTCCTTCCCTATGTCGATTCTCTATTCCACGTTCGCCGAGGAGGCGCCGGGTCGGTTTCTCAATGAGATGATCCGGGTGCGTGGCTCAAGGAGGGTTCTCACTTTCACGCGTGAAAGTTGGGCTCGTTGGACTGGCACGTGCCGTGGGTAAATCGCCCAGTTTGATGTGCCTCTGAAGTCGGAGTGTACACAGTCGTGCGAGACGGGTAACGTCCTCCCTGTTGGCGACAGCAGGTGGCAGAACGCGTGAATCACGCTGGTCTCCGTAAGGTTCTTTCACGCGTGAAAGGAGGCGTTTGTGTTCAGCCACGGATTCCATCTTCCCGGAATTGCTAAGTTATCTGTTTCCGACTTTCACGCGTGAAAGCTACTTGTACAACTGATCGGCGAAATTCTCCATATGCTCGGCTCGCTCAGCGATGTCGTTGTCTAGATACATGCTCGTGGTGTCTACAGACGCGTGGCCCATGTTGTTCTTTACTGTTTCCAGTGGGACCTTATTCCCTAGTGCATGGGTAGCGTACGTGTGCCGAATCCAGTGAGTACTCGCAGCCTGGAACTTGGCACGATCGGTTGAGCCGCCGGGGAAGCGCAACATCAACGACTGAAAAAATGTCTTTAGTAGCTTGTAGATCGCGTCACGGCTAAGGTATTCATCTACAAACGAGGGGTCGTGTTCGTAGCGATCTGGATGTTCAAGCTGTGCCTTCAGCTTCTTGGCCTCCGGATTCGAAGTGCCCCGGATTCTCTCCACCAATGGGGCATCTACCGGTGCCGCTTTGAGTGACTCTATCGATCGAGATCGGAGATAACGTTCGAGTTCATCTATTAATACCTGGGGAACAGGTATCTCGCGAAGCTTCTTGCCCTTGCCTAGGACATTCATCTTGAAGTAGCGCCGACCTCCGGTAATTGATGTTTCCTCAAGGATGTCGGAAACCTTGGCGCGAGCAAGTTCGTGAAGGCGCAGGCCAGTTAAATAGGAAAACATGACAATGAATCGTAGTCGTGCGCCGGCAGGGGAGGGCGGCAGTGACAAGGCTTCATCCCGTATTATTTTCCATTGCTCTTTTGTAAAACTTCTCGAAACGTCGATCTTGTTTCGGTCGGCAGGTATGGAGGCGCTATCCCACGGATTGGTGTGTAGATAGCCCGTTTTTACCATCCATCGGAACATGCCTCGGATAATCACCAGCGCCTGTTTTTGTGATGCTGGTTGTAGAGCTTGGTGTCGCTTCCGCGTCTTAACTCCCTCAGCATCGATACTGAACGGACTCAAAAATGGTCGCCAGTATGTACTGTCGCGTTCATATTTCTTGTCACTCATCCAGGAGTCTTGGCTTATACGGAAGGTCTGATTCCAGTAGTCGTCACTGACACGTCCCAGGTCATTGAGGAATTTTTGATATGCCAAGCAGTCCGCGGTAGTGATCGAAGACAAAGGTTTGTCCCGTTCAATCGTTGCCCACAAGAAAAACCTTTCAGCTTCCTTGCGGTAGGAGCGTGTTGTATCTTCATCCTTCAGTTTCTGCAACCAAAGGACTATGGCTTCGCGATCGTTATTCGCGCCACTGCCGTTTCTGTCCCCCCGATTGCTTCCAATTTCACCCGAGAGATGAGTAGGGGGGCTAAAGTACTCAAATGGAACGAGCCCAAATTGGATTAGCCGAATCGCTCTTGCATCATAGACAGTTACGTCCGTACCAATTTCGTCACGGTACAACCAGAGCCATTTGGAGATTCGAGCTGCTGTCACCTCGCCTAGCCTAGGGACATCCTTGTACCAAAGGGGCCCGTTCGCTTTCACATAGGTGGCAAGATCTGAAACGGTCAGAATGTCGACCTTCTTGAATTGCTTCACCAGGTATTCAAGGAGCCAAGCCTCGAGCAAATCGGCAGGTCTCGGGCTGACGTTTGTCTTCATCTGAAGCCATGCTAGCGCTTCAGCCTGCCGCTTCCTTAAGCGGGCGTTCCGTATCCGTTTTTGCTCACTAATTCCCCCAGAGTAAGTATCTTCAAAAAGGGCGAGGAGATCCTTTTCCGAGTACATCTCGTAAGGATCATGTTCCTCTCTAAACTCTTCAAGAGTTGGGACGGAAGGGGAGGGCGGGTTTATTTTTGCCGGCGAGACGTCAATAATCCGAGCAACAGCGTGCTTTCCGTGGCGCTTGGCCAGGAGTTTGAGATCTTGCCTGATCCATTTGACTGTAGCCTCGATCGTGCGCAGGTGGATGCTTGATGTTTCCGCTGTCTCCAGATAGCGATGTGCTAGTTGGGCAATATCTAATCCTTCGAGGTATCCCTTGAAGAATGCGAAATGGTGGCGCCCAATTTTGCCCAGGATTCTCTCGGTCCCACGTCGACGGGGATAGGGCAGGGTGGCTGTATCTTTACTTGTCATATTTGCATCTAAAAAGCCGATCGCCATAGAGCCACGTTATCGGCCCGTAGCGACGTTTTCTTCATTTTCCTGCCATTCCCCCTGGGCAGGCATCGTTCGCGCCTCTTGGATTGATCTGAAAGGCCACTTTTCAGCTGGTTGCCTGCTCGCGCAAGCTAGAAACTGCTGCTCCCGCAGTCAGGCCCATGCTGGGCAGGCACGCGCCGGGAAATCTGAGGCGTTGAGCTCCGCCCTACCTTGCGACCCAAGCCGCGGTCCACAGATCGAGACTCACTTGGTTCTGCCCACTTGATGGATGTTGCACCAGTTCCACACCAGCTTCACCAATGAAGGCCAGCTCGAAGAAGCAAAAATCCTGGCTTAAAGGAGTTTCATGCCAGAAATCTTTTAAACCTGGAGTGCAGATCCAGGTCCAGAGCACCTCTCATCACGCCGGCGCCAGCTAACTCTGTCCTAAATATTCATCTAACTCTGGATTTTTCCGTACTTTGTTCACTTAACTCTGGATTTTCTTGATTGCAATTTAATAACTTGGGCATCAAACCCTGATCCCGCGGGTTGATCTCAACTTGATGCCGGCGAAATCCAGAGTTAAGTGACAAAAATCCAGACTTAGATGATTTCCGACATTTCAGCGACAGTTGCAATTTATGCATCGATGTTCGGCCGACATTAGTTCGGCAGTCCAATGCACCACGCGGCTGCAGCAAGTACGTCTGCGTTTCATATGAGCAACTACCTGTGAGGGCTAGCTGTATACCCAGTTGGCCTTCAAGTCCTTGATTCCATTGCCAATATTTATGATCGGCGCGTCATTATTTTTGAGCGTTCTCATTTTCGAATATTTCATTTATGCAACTTTCGAGAGCTTCACCAATGGATACCTCATTTCAACCGTTTAAATTCATGTCGTGATTAGAACTATAATCACGAATAGAGGTTTGGAAAAAATGCCGAAATATTGTTATTTCGGCATTTTTTCGCGCATCTGACCGCGCTGTACCGTGCAACGTTGCTTGAATTGTAGTCGCACATCTGGCGAGTGCAAGGGAATTCGAGCGGTGATGATGGGTGCCTCCCAGGTGCGGCAGGTTTCGTGAGCCAGCGCATAGGGGTCGGGCGGCTAGTATCGGGCTTAATCTCCACGTTCTGCAGCGATCACTCGGGCCCTTGCCAGGTTCATAGCGGCTGGATGTGGGCCAGGCTCCGCGATGCGTCGGATACGAGTGGCGCGATACCACTGCTCCGGAGAAGCCTGAAGGATATAACATTGCGCCTAGACGATAATAGTGGCTTTAATTCGTATCATATCGTATCATCTCAATCATATCATCTTGAGGGAGCTAAAATTGGCCCGGGAACCATCGATTACACGTGAGCAGGTCTTCGGCGTCTGCGATACTCTGGTTGCGAACAAAGTGCGGCCGACTCTGCGTACTGTGCGAGATCACTTAGGGGCAGGAAGCAACCTGACGATCAATCGCCTGGTCAATGAATGGAAGAGTGAGCATGCGGCACCTGCCGTCACCGCTTCTTCGTTGCCCCCTGCGCTTCAGCGAGGCATCGCAGAATTCGTTGCAGTTGAGATTGCTGCGGCTCGCGCCCCATTGGAAACGGAGATCGCAGAACAACAGCAAACGAATCACGACCTCGCCGCCGAGATCGAGCGCCAGACTGCCGAGATTGAAACTCTGATGGGGACTGTAGCGACCTTGACAACAGCAAAGTCTGCCGCAGAGGCGAATATCGCTATGCTGAGCGACGCCCTAGCCGCCGAGAAGGAGAGCGTTCTGCGGGAGAGAGCGGCGGCCGAGCAGGCTCGTGTTGAACTGGCCAAAGACAAGCTCCGCTTGGAATCGATGCCTGATTTAAAGAAAGAACTTGAGGGCCTGCGCGCCGAGCTGAATCAAGAGCGACAACAGCGGATTGATGCAGAACGGCAGCTGGCAGTCTGTGAAGCCCTTCGAGCTCAGTCGGAGGCTGCTGGAAAAGCTGGGGACTAGTGTGTAGAACTGCGCATTTCCTTTCGCTAACCAGCATCTTTGAGTCGCCCTAGCTGCGGCAATAAAGTTTTTACACGGATTAACGTCTGATGTCACGAGCCGGACCTTCCAGGAAGATGCCGGTCAGCCTTGCTTGACACGTCATGCGGCAGATATATAATAAAACTTATAAGCACAAAGGGAGAGCATGATGCTCACATTCAAAGTGACTACCGTTGGCGCATCCGAAGGGCTGATCCTGAACAAGGAAGCCAAACGTATCCTGAACGTCCAGAAAGGCGATACGCTTTACCTGACCGAGGCGCCAGACGGCGCAATGCGAATCACGCCGTACAACCCTGAGTTCGAACGCCAGATGGCCTTGGCGGAGTCGATCATGCACGACGATCGTGAGATCCTCCGCGTGCTCGCTAAATGAACTGGCAGTGGGTGCAGCGTGAAACCGTTTTTGCGGTTCATGACAAGCAGCTCGCGGTGCATGGCGGCCTGGCTGGGATTAAGGACCTCAACGCTGTCGAGTCTGCGCTTTATCGGGCTCAGAACCTTGACGCCTATGGCAATCCACCACCTGATGCGGCCGACCTCGCGGCGGCCTACATTTATGGTATCGCCACCAGCCACGGCTTCAGCGACGGCAACAAACGGACCGCTTGGGTGATCGGTCGTTTGTTTTTGGCGCTCAACGGCCAGACTTTGGCATTCGACCAGATTGAAGCCATCAACTTTATGCTGACGGTCGCCGCCGGCGACATGCCAGAGCAGCAGGTCGCTGACTGGATCAGGCGCCGCCTGACCGTGTAACGGTCCTTCGCCGACGTAAACGTGGCATTTTGGTCAGATATTGTGGACAGACCGCATCTTGCTCATCGATGAGAGGGTTGCGTTTGCAAGTGCCGGACCGAAGGCCTTAGCGGGACGCAGCGAGTGCACTGGCGCAGGTGATGACAGTAGTCACACGTAGCACTGGCGACTTTCTACTTTCTATCTACTGGGGGCGTCTTCTGAATCTTTGAGAATACTTTCACGCGTGAAAGGTTGGAGACCGCTATTTGTGCCCATCTCTCAAAACCGTTAAATTAGAAACTCCCCTGCCCCAGCAAAAACACGTGGTCAACCGTTGATCTCCTCTGCACCATGACTCCCCCCGTACCTGTGCGCACACACCTCCTGTCGGTCGGAATTGCTCGGCATGTGTTTACTCACCAGCAGCACGGCATTGTGTTCGTACGCGATGCCATAACACTTCACGATGCCCGCGCATACGGACTGCAGCCCGTCGTTCTATATGCCGTCAGTGTTCCTGGCACCCCCATTATTTGGCACGGTTTCGGTTCGCCGGATGCTCTGCAATCGTTGCGCGGACAATTGATCGAGGCCTGGCGCTCGTGCCCACAACTTCGGGGCTACCCCGACGTGCTACGCATAAGCCATCAACTTGCCGCCTCCTGCCAGCGCTTGCAAACGGAATTTGCGGCCCATGGCATCAAGGTAGAAGTAGCCGCCAGTAATGATCACAAATTTTCAGCGGCGCTGCGCAGCGCGCAGAACAGCACACTGCAATTGGGTTGGTCCTTGGGTCAATCTATGCCACAGCGCACGCTGGCGCAGCTGCAGAAGAATGCCGCACACGTATTGACCATGCATGAGGATCTCCGATCCTGGCGCATCGGCGGAGCAGCCCTGGTGGAAGCGACCCGGGCGCATCTTGCCTTGCCAGTCAGACCCTTCACGAACATAGAGTTGGGGCCGGAAAGCATGGATTGGTCGTCGGGACCGTGGATGTCGGCGTGGGAAAGAAACTTACCGCCTGAGCGGGAGCGGTCGTTTCATACAAACGATGACGGGAAAGTCTGGCTGTTCTTCAAAGAGCCGGACGAGCACATCGATGCCAGCAGTGCCCAGTTCGATATGCTACCGGGATGCCTGAGTGCGATTTTGCCGTGCTGGCCGAACGGTGCTGCCAGCTTGGCCAGGGCGGCCGGGTTGACGCTGAAAAAACTGCAGTGGTTCATCGCTGATCGCCAAGCGATTGACCAGCAGGCCCGCCATCGCCTGATGACTCTGGTAGGAATTGAAATGAACGCCCACCGTGAAGAAAAGCTGGCCGGGGGCTGCATACTGACTGCCGGTTCGCTTCGGGCGACGGTGCGTCTGTACGACGAACTCACACATGGCGGCGATGTAACCTATGCTATTGAGATCTTGCCGGTTAGCGGTCTGGCTGATCCAAGCTGGCGCTATGTGCTCATAGAAGCTTGCGGTTGCCTCATGAACGTGTTGATGGTGCCTCGCGTAGGCGATGTCTCCGCGCATCTTGATGCCGCGCATTTCATCAATTTATCGGGACAATGCGACATCCCCGACGCTCTCTATACGGGTATCGTCGGCGCTTGCGGCAGAGCATGCATCGATACGGCGCGCAATCGTAGCGAAATGATGGCATATCTTCAGCAGAATTATGACCGGCTTGTCCAGCACTTGCCGTCACGTTGGTAGTTTTTTAGTGACGTCTGGTCGATAGCGGCCAGACGGCCCCAAGGACACTAGGGCCGGCACAAGCGGATTGTCAACTGTGCGTCTTACCATCACACGCAAACCAGGATGCCCCGGTTGGCATCAGCTTTAGCTGAAGGACTGCAAGGATGGCTCCCAAAAGGTCAGCTGCAATTTGCTCGTACTGCAGCTCCCCTCTAGCCGGATGATTGTCCCAACCAAAGTACGCCTGTTTGACCTCCCACCACCCAACAGTGCAGCACAAATACATGGCGGCAATGACGAGCGCTACGTGTACCTCGTGGGTGAAGGCACAACGGTACCAGCGAGCAAATCCAGGTTGGAACCGATTCACCGGCCTGCCATACTTCGAAATTTTCGGACCGCCGCGCATGGTCAAGTGGTACCAAATGCATAGAAACAGGACGGCGAGGATGACAAACCCGTATGCCGCAAGGAAGTGCTCAACTGTTGCCCTAGCCTCGTATCCGATGGCATTTGTCAGTTCGTCTCTTAGGGCGCTGACCTTGGGCGTCCTGAGAAAGAGCGCAACCCTGATGGCGAACATGCCGAGAAACAAATGGGAGAGAACGAGCATTGTCCCCCGAACGTAATTAATGAAACTGGACTTCAACAGCATTGACGACTCCTGAAAGATGAAACTGGGTGATGAAGGCCTTGGAGGCCGGGCTATCTGCTTGAACTACTATGCGTGTAGCCAGATGATTTAAATGGGTATAGCACTGTTTCATCGTCATGAGCCCTGCATCGTGATAACGTCTATCCACGGCCAAGAAACTGGGGTAATCTACGACCAGTCGCACGGCGGCATGCAGCACTCCCTCCCCAAGAAATAACACTTCCCAATTCGCTGTCGAATAAGCACCGCATATGACTTGTGGCGCCTATTCCGTTTTCCTTGGCCTTTCCTAGGCATTCACACACTTGCCGGATATCGGCGTAATTCAACCCTAGCGGGAAAGCTCCCGCTCAGGATGCTTTCTCGCGTCTTTGGAGAAAGCAAATGAGCGTTTTTTCATATCCAGAACGTGGTAAGTGGGGCAAGAGTGTTGAATTGCACTGAAAACTGACCCACTTTTGGAGTGAACCCTTCGGGCTGGACCAAGGTTGGTCGAGAAACTAAGCCGCTTGCCGAGCAAGTTGTGCTTCGAACTGGTTAGGTGATTGATAGCCCAATGCAGAGTGCATGCGCCGTTCGTTGTAAATCTCCTCGATGAAGTAAGGCAGTCTCGCCGCCACGTCGTCGAATTTCTCATAGCCGGCCAGATAAACCTCTTCGACCTTGAGCGTCTTCATGAAGCTCTCCGCCTGAGCGTTGTGATACGGATTGGCTGGCGCACTCATCGATCCTATCAGACCAAATTTCGCCAAAGCATCCCGGTATAAAGCACTGGCATATTGGCACCCGCGATCCGTATGGTGAATGCACGTACCCGGCGCCGGTTTGCGAATTCCGTAGGCGGCCGTCAGCGCGGCCAAGGCCAGAGGCGTGTCGATCCGCCTGGATAAAGCGTAGCCGATTACCTTGCGACTACAAGCATCCAGAACAACGGCCAGGTAGATAAAGCCGGATGCTATTCGGATGTAGGTGATATCAGCGACCCAAACACGATCTGGCTCTGTTGGAATGATGTTCTGATAGTGATTGGGAAAGACGGCGACATCAGTTTCAGAGCCGGCCACCGGTTTGAACCTTCGCCGATGATGGCCGTACACTTCGTGCTCACGCATGATCCTGGCCACGCGCTTGTGATTGACCACATGCCCGCGTGCCCTCAGCTCCAACGTGATTCGACGATAGCCATAGCCTGGGAATACATCGTGGATGTCTTCTATCAAATGGGCCAGCTCTGTATCACCGAGTGCCCAAGTAGCCGGCTTGGGCTGGTAATAGTAGGTGCTACGCGGCAGATCGATCATTTGGCATCCTCGTCGGATGGAGCAAACTTGGGGCCGCTGATGATCGATGAGCTGCCGTTGTTGCTGACGAGTCGTAGTCGTGGTGTTTTTTTAAGAAGATCCAGCTCCATCGTCAGCTGGCCGACCTTCCGTTCCAAAGCAGCAATATGAGCTTCATACTCTGCGACCGTTGTTGCAGCGGCGTCTTCCTGGTCCAGCTCGCCGCGATCAAACTGCCCAAGCCACATCTGCATGAGATTCGCTGACAAGTTATGGGTCTTGAGCGCCTCTCGCCGCCCCAGCTTGCCGCTGCGGATATCGCTACAGATTTGTATCTTGAATTGCGGGCTGTGCCGCCGATAGGGACCTCGTGATGCCATGATGTCGCTCCTCCAGAGAAGGCTCGACAAGCGTATCACTTCATCGTCAACCCCTGGTCCAGCCCGAGGGGTTCACTCCATTTTCCAGGAAATTTGCATCCTAAGTTGACCCATGTTTAGCCCACAATCCTGCTCATCACAGCGAGCGGGAGAACGGAGTGATAGACGTGGCCCTACTTGGAATTATTCGTCGCTGGTACATCCGCGACCACATTTCGATCCGGGAAATTGCCCGCAGGCTGGACATTTCCCGGAACACGGTTCGACGCTACATTCGATCAGAAGCGATCGAACCTTCCTACCCCAGCAGGCAATCATCGAGTTCGCTAGACGAATTCGCGCCTAGACTTTCTGCCTGGTTGAGCTCCGAGGCAGTCAAATCTCGAAAACAAAGACGAACCCTCAAACAGATGTTCCTGGACTTGCGAGCGCTGGGCTACGAAGGGTCGTATGACCGCGTGGCTGCCTTCGGAAGGCAATGGAAGGTGGGTCAGATGGAGAGGGTCAATTCTGCGAGCAAATCAACACAATTTCTGCACCGGAAGTCGTCGTTACGTTATCGACGAGCTCCTTGAATAGGCAAGCAGGCGTAGAGCATTGAAAACGACGATCAACGTGGAGCCTTCATGCATTGCGACTGCAACACCAATACTTAAACCGAAAATGGTTGCGGGCACCAGGAAGGCAACGACGCCCAGGCTGATGAAGACGTTTTGCCGGATGACACGTCGAGTATGCCGACTCAAGTCGACTGCGAAAGGAAGATTCTTCAGGTCATCTGCCATCAATGCCACATCGGCAGTCTCCAGGGCGACGTCCGAGCCAGCAGCGCCCATGGCAATGCCCACCGTTGAATTGGCCATAGCCGGAGCATCATTGACTCCATCACCAACCATTGCAACCTTGGTTGTCTGGCGAAGTTTACGGATGGCTTCAACCTTATCTTCAGGCATCAGATTGCCCCAGGCCTCGTCTAGGCCGACTTCGCTGGCCACTGCATCGGCAACCTTTTGATGGTCTCCGGAGATCATGATCATTCGGGTAATCCCAATCTCACGCAGCTCCTGCAGTGCTCCCTTGGCATCGGCCCGTGGCGTATCCATCAGTCCGATTGTCCCCAGATCGCGCTGACCATGCCGTACTACCATCGTGGTCCTGCCGTTTTCACGCAGTTTCTCAACAGCGGATATGGTTGCTGCATCTAAGGCGGGGACGTCGTCGCTGCCGAACATCTCCAGCTTGCCAATCCAAACCGTCTCGCCGGCGATGGTTGCGGTAACGCCGCGGCCAGTCAGGCTTTTGATGTCCAGCGCGCCTGGCGGGCTCTGAGAGGAGCCCAAGTGTTTCTTCGCGTCTCGTGTGATCGCCGTTGCAAGAGGGTGGTCGCTCTGCGATTCGACCGCCAGCGCAACATTGAGGAGTTCTTCGACTGCAATCCCTTCGGCCGGTATGACATCGGTGATGCGAGGCCGCCCTTCGGTCAGGGTGCCCGTCTTATCAAATGCGATGGCGCTGAGGGAACCAAGTTCTTCAAGTGGTGCGCCGCCTTTGATGAGAACGCCGCTGCGTGCAGCACGAGCAATGCCTGACAACACGGCGCTAGGAGTGGCAATGGCGAGCGCGCACGGGCTTGCTGCGACCAGAACAGCCATCGCGCGATAGAAACTATCCCGGAAGGGCTCGTCGACGACGACCCATGCGAACAGCAGAAGGAATGCCAGGGCAAGAACGGCCGGGACAAAGACACGCTCGAACTTGTCGGTGAAGCGTTGCGTAGCCGACTTCCGTGTTTCAGCCTCACTCACCATCTTGACCACTCTGGCCAGCGCAGATTCACTGGAGCGACGTGTTACCTCGATCTCAATGGCGCCGGCGCCGTTGATTGTGCCTGCGAACGCCTTGGAGTCGCTCGGCACTCCATCTGGTCGGGCGCGGGCCAAGTCGACGTCGTCGACTGGGCGCTTATCGACGGGGATGCTCTCCCCGGTAACTGGGGCTTGGTTAATCGCAGAGTTGCCAACAACGATAAATCCGTCTGCTGGCAGGCGCTCGTTCGGGCGCACCAACACCACGTCGCCGACTCGCAGCTCCTCGACCCGGATTTCCGTAATCTGCCCGTCTCTACGTACGGAGGCTACTTCGGGGGCCAACTTGGCCAGGGCTTCGATCGCGCGCTTTGCCCTACCCATGGCGTAGTGTTCTAGTGCATGCCCCAGGCTGAACAGGAACAGCAGAAGCGCGCCCTCTGCCCACGATCCCAACGCTGCGGCGCCGGCCGCAGCGACCAGCATCAGCGTATCGATTTCGAAACGCTTAAGCCGAATATTGTCGACGGCTTCCCGGACAGTGTAGAAGCCACCGAAGAAATATGCCGAAATGAAGCACGCCATGGGAAGCCAGGCCGGCATGCCAGCAACGAATCTTTCAATGACCCAGCCGATGCCCAGGAGTGCGCCACATAAGAGCGAAAAGATCAGCTCTGTATTGGCGCCAAGCATGCCGCCATGTTCATGAGAGTGCTCAGCATCCTTTCCTCCATGTTCGGCGTGACTCGAGCCATGGGCATGCGAGTGCTTATGGTCTCCACCACCTTCGCCATCCGTATGGGATTGCTGATGATCGTGTGTATCTTCTTGCCCCTCTGCCGGAGGAGAATTTTCGGCCGCAACAGTTTGATCAAGAATCTTCACACCCAGGCTCTTCAATGCGGCCGTGAGTTTTGGTATATCGCACTGCTGACGATCAAAATCAACATGCAAGCTGCTCGTGGTGGCGACATCTGCGGCTAACACACCAGGTAGCTTTTGCAGATGGTCCGCAACAGTTCGGGCCCGCCGTTGATGGTGGATTCCGCTGACCTTCCAGACTACGTGCGCATAGCGTTCAGAAACCTTTGCGCCTGCAGCGGTCACGATTTCTCGGATGCGACCAAAGGGCAACTGCGCGGTGTCATAGTGGACGCACAGCTGTGACACTCCGGCGCCACGAGGCGGACGGACATGGACATTAACTACGCCGGCCTGTGTTCCGATTTCGTCGATGAGGCGTCGAACACAGACGTCGTTTGCATCTTCAACATCTGGGAGCAAAACGGGAATATCGAGGCGTAGTTTTGTTGTCATGATTACTCTTGGCGGTGATTCGTGGCCTAAGCCGTTAAAAGGGAGGAGCTTTCCACGCTGCAGTTATGTGGAAGAGGTCCCACATTGGCCGCAAAACTTGGTGCCAGACGGCATTCCGCTACCACACTGAGTACAAGCGATGGCTGTTAGGCCGCTGCCACACTCGTGGCAAAACCTGGCGCCAGGACTGCTGACGGTGAAGCACCGCGGGCAGCTAGTGCCGATCGGAGTGGCACTCCGTCCGCGTCCAGTGGGGGGCGGGCTATACCTGCTGTGACCGCCGTGTTCGCTACTGCCATATTGATTGTTGTTGCCGTGGTGGCCGGTATCGCCATGCCGGCGCTTTTCGCCATGGTGGCGTCCGATTATTTTGCGAAGAAAACTCACGTGTACTCCGTTATAAAATGAAGACGCCAAATGAACGGCTTACATGACGTCATTGAAAAATCCCGCCTTCTAGATATCAGACCCATTACGTATGACTAACGGGCGAGTGCCTGAAAGGTCGCGGAGAAATCTGAGTGGCAGCAGCCACCAAAGCGAGAAGATCAACACTCCGGTCCCCATAGCGAACCAGACGCCACGAAGATGGCCGAAGACTTGCGAGACGACCAGGTTGCTCGCTAAGACGAGCGCAAACGAGAGTGATACCGCGCCGCATAACATCTGGCGTGAAGCTAGCGTCTTGAAGCGTGAACGATCCCGGAGAGGACGTAATATCCGATGCTGCACTGCCGGGGCGGCAAACAGAACTAGGCTAGTTAGTGAGCAGCAGAATGTGGCCAGGAATATCCACTTTTCTGATTCAACGATCTGTGAGAATCCGCTGTTAAATGGCAGCGTAATGAGGAACGCGGTCAGTAACTGGGCAGCGGGTAACAGGACGCGCAATTCGTTGAGAAGATCGGAAAGATCTCCGTCTCCTTCAAAATCTTCGCGATCTTCCTCAGTATGGGATGAAGTCATTTTTCTGTTTCAGTCGCAAGTGGATTACCCGTGGCGGTGGGGTATTGAAATAGATCTTACCGAGGCAATATCGAGAAAAAGATTGCGTAGCTATTACAAGTTTGTAATCTTTTAACCTCCGTGGTCGTGACCCGGAGCAGATCCGAACAGCAAGTTATCTATGCCATCGCATAGGCAATGCAGGGCTGTGAGATGCACCTCCTGAATATGCGCTGTGCGTTCATGTGGAACGCAGATATGGATGTCCAGCGGTGTGAGTAATCTGCCTAGCTGACCACCGCCTCTGCCAGTGAGCACAACAACTTGCATCCCCTGTTGATGGGCCTCCTGCACAGCTGCGAGGATGTTTTCGGAGTTTCCGGACTTAGAAAAGACCAACAAGAGGTCTCCGCTGCGACCTAAAGCCTGAACCTGCTTGGAGAATATTTCCTGATTCCCATAGTCGTTGCAGATTGCGGTCAGGATTGAGGTATCAGTGGTGAGCGAGATGGCAGGAAGAGGTTTGCGTTCGCGCTCGAAGCGACCTACCAGCTCTGCCGCAAAATGCTGACTGTCGGCGGCCGAGCCTCCGTTGCCACAGGAAAGAATTTTCGAACCCCGGGCCAGCGTAGCTGATATTGCTTTAATGGCATCGAGAATGGGCTCTTCAAGAGACTGGACTGCATCGATCTTGAGTTGAGCACTCGCGTGAAAATGCTCGGCAATTCGAGACTTCTCCATGTTGATTCTCCCCCGGTATCGACCATAAAGAAGGTTGGAGAAATGCAGAAATGAATGATTCCAAGATCATTTATTAATTTTCTGTCAGATTTGATCTCGAGTTTGGTTGAAGGCACTGACGCGATGCTTTCCATCTGGCTGTTCTCTGTCCGCTACGCGTCTCGCAGCTCTAGGAGCCGGCCTTCGCCAGTGGCTGGTTGAACGTCACTGTCCGCGGCAAATACGGACGTCCGTTTATTCTGCGTAGTCCGTTGGAGAAGTCTTCGCTGACAAAAGCGTCACTCATGATGTCCCGAGACGACGAGTAGTAACGAGATTCGACCTTGAGTAATCCCATGATGGTGTGTTCAAGATGGTCCGTTTGATAGGGGCGATTTTCTAGAATTGCTTTGTCGACGGCGCTCTTTCCTGAGAATGACCTGGTCCAGAGAAGCATGGGGATTTCATAACCGGAAGGATCAGCGACCGATTGACCTGCATGATCTCTCGTGTGACCTACTTCCTGGCCGTGGTCGGCACTAAAGAGCAGGCTTGCCGCCCCGGGGGCAGATGCCATGGTGCTCTTGATCATGCTTGCCACGACGAAGTCGTTGTAGGCAATCGCGTTGTCATATTCGTTGCGCAACTGTCGGATCCAAATTGAGCGTCCTGCAGCTGAAAGCTGTTCTGCGATAGCATCATCGACGTCGTTGAACTTGGCGTATGACGATGGATAACGCATGTCGTAGGTGGGGTGGGCGCCAAGCAGATGCACGACAATGAGCTTCTTGGAGGCCGGATTGGCTAATGCGGCTTCAAGTCCAGGCAATAGGTTTCCGTCGAAATTGTTCTCTCCGCGACCGGCGCCCTTGTTGATGAATAGCTTCTCATCTGCACGCTCGGAGACAAGACCGAGCCAGCCGTCATTCGGGACCTGATTGGAAATCCAGAATGTCTTGTAACCAGCCTCCTCGGCTAACATCAAGACATCAGGCTTGCTATTCCACGCGTCAGGGGAAACAAGATCGGCAGGCGTGAACATCTTCATCAGCGACGACATGGTGGCCGGCTCTGATGAGATCACATCTTGAAAGACAATCAGCTGGTTTCGCAATGCGTCCAGCATAGGGGTAGTTCTACGGCCATAGCCATATAGCGACATATTGCTGCGATTCGTGCTTTCCCCGATTATCCAAACAACCGTGTTGTTGGCAGGTCCGGTGTACTGCACCTTCCACTCGGATCGCTGTGCCATATTGCGGGCAACGGTTTGCCGCAATTCTTGTGCCTGCTTTAGCTGGTTACGATAGTCCATGTATCGAATTGGCCAAAACAAAGCAGGGTTTTCTTTCGCCATCGTGGGATTGAAATGCAATGCCAGGAACGCTGTAAGTAGAACCCCTATGCTGGCAAAGCCGGATCTGCGTAGCGTGTTCAACGGCAAGCGCGCTTCCCTGAAGGACATGCATTTCTCGAACCAGAAAATCCAGGCGCCGACGAACAAAAGGATTCCTCCCGCCTCCGCCAGTTTCCGCCAGTTGTGCAGGAAGAACTCGTTGGTCTCGTCAGGATTGGTGTTGAAAATTGCGTGCAAAACGAGAGTCGGATTCGGGCGAAGGCCAAAGTAGTCGCGCAAGAATCCCTTCAAGGCGGCATCGAAGAAGAATAGAGAAATGATTCCTAGGCTAACAACAGTCAGCCACCGCGGGCGCAAACGGAAATAGGGAACTGCGATAAATATGCCGGCAATTCCGGGCAGGCTGGTGGACATCAAGACAGTGCTTTTGGCGAATTCGTTGGCACTGATCATGCCTAGCATCCAAAAGGCAGCAAGCCCGCTAATGCCCAGGAGCAGCCGATATCCAAGTCGTTTCAACTTAAATTACTCTCTAGAATGATGGGAGGCGGCGAGCGTCCATTGCCTCGCCGATGGTAGTGGTCAGACGCCTTTTGGGCGCATGATCTTGGCTTCTTTGAAGAATGTAAGGCTGAAGATTGTCCGCTCACCTTGGATGCTCTTGACGGCTGCTTCGCCGCCGTGCAACGTCATGATTGAGCGTACGATCGCCAGCCCGAGTCCACTGGATCCGCTCGCACTGCTGCGTGACGGATCTGCTCGATAGAAGCGGTCGAAGATTCGTCCAACGACGTCGGGAGGGATTCCCTCTCCAGGATTGGATACAGTCAGGATGGTCGCATTACCTACGTCCGTCGCTTCAACCCGGATAATGCGCTCCTCAGGCGTGTATCGGATTGCGTTGGAAATTAGATTGCCAACTGCTCTGCGCAAAAGCATCGGGTCGGCGAAAATCTCTCCTGTTCCGCCGACGACAATCCGGACCTTCGCTTCTTCAGCAATGCCCTCGAAGTAATCTGCAATCTTGGCCAATTCGTCTTCGACATTGAGCATCTGAGGCTTCACAGCGACATGAGCGTTTTCTGCCCTCGCCAGGAACAGCATGCTTTCCATCATCCGCGCCAAGCGCTCATATTCCTCAATGTTGGAGCTGAGTAGGCCCTGATACTCTTCAACAGATCGTTGCTTACCCAGAGCGACTTGCGTCTGCACCATCAGGTTGTTGAGCGGGGTGCGTAAATCGTGCGCCAGATCTGCCGAGAACTGCGTCAACTGTTCAAAGCTACGATGTAGGCGATCCAGCATCGCGTTGAATGATTCAACGATGTCGTGCAGTTCCTTGGGGGCCGAGCGGATGTCTAGCCTGGTGTCGAGCCGATTTGCGGAAATCGCATGCGTCTGTGCGGCCATTAACCTCAGCGGTCGAAGCCCTCCGCGAACAAGGAAGAAGCTCAAGAGCGTTGCGAGAAGCGTACCGATCGACGCTGCGTACCATACCTCCGTACGATATTCGGAAAGCAGTTCCATGCGGTCAGAAGCAGTGCGCGCGACCACCACTATGGTCTCCTCGCCAGCGCTGGTTTTTGGCTTGCTGGCTATGAGGCGTCCACTGGCTCCATCTATATCGATGCTTTGAAGGGCATTGACTTGAGTTGTTTTGAGACTGTTGAAGAGTGGTGTCCCCACTCCAGATCGGCCAACATAGTTCTTTAAGATTGTGGCACCGGATGAATCTGTGATGAGTACCAGAAGCTGATCATGGCCGCTAATGGTATCCAGCATGGCATGCTTATTTGCTTTTATGTTTTCGATTGAGCCAGCTTCTTGAACGAGGTGATCAATCGATCGGCTTTTTCCGATAAGCTCTTCATCGTCTCGGCGCTCAAGCTGAACGTACAACGAGTGATAAAGATAAGTGCCAACAGCTGCGAATGTGATAATCGCTACTAGTGCAAAAAGAGCCACTAGACGTGATGTCATCGAAGCTGGATTCCTGGAGTTCAATTTCTCGCCTCAAAAACGTAGCCCATGCCCCAGGCGGTATGAAGCAGTTTGCTCTCGAAGCCGTCGTCAAGCTTTACGCGTAGCCTCCGAACGGCGACGTCAACGACGTTGGTATCGCTGTCGAAGTTCATGTCCCAGACTTGAGAGGCTATTTGAGGCCGGGAGAGGACCTCTCCTGGGCGGCGAATCAGCATGTGCAGCAATGCAAATTCTTTCGCGGTCAAATCGATTCGCTGACCATCCCGCGTTACCTTGCGACGCAATACATCCAATTGAACACCGGCATATTCGATGATGTCGGATTCACGGCTCGGGCCACGACGTAGCAATGTTCGTACCCTTGCCAGCAACTCCGTGAACGCAAATGGCTTGACCAGGTAATCATCAGCACCCAGTTCTAAACCCTTCACGCGGTCCTCGATTTCATCGCGTGCAGTGAGGAAGAGCACCGGCGTATCGTGGGTGCGGCGCAATTCTCGCAAAATGTCCCAGCCGTTCATGCCCGGCAACATCACATCCAGAATAATGAGTTTGTATTCCAGTGTCTGCGCGTTATGCAGGCCGTCTATTCCTGATTGCACCCAGTCGACAACAAAGCCCGACTCGGTAAGGCCTCGGCGTAGGTAATCCCCAGATTTTGGTTCGTCTTCTACCAGCAAGATGTGCATGATTTGGTTCCTCGAATACGTAGATATTCTGACCGAGCCTGCAGCTGTATTCATTACAAATCTGTAATAACTCAGCAATCTTTCTGTTCGGACCTCCTCCGTAGAATTCATTCCAACGATGCGCCACACAAGGAGTTGGCGGTCGAAACCGCCTGGACCAGGCGATCTTTTGAACTACCATTCTAGGAGCAATGACATGAAAGCAACCCAAATTCTCTTCGGCGCCATGGTTACCGTTTTGTCGGTGTCCGCCTTCGCACAATCGACCGTTAAGACCGAAGCCGAACGCGATCAAGCGAACCTGAGCGCCCGCAACAACTACCCGGTGATCAAGTTCGAAAGCACCAAGACCCGCGCCGATGTGGTGGCCGAGCTGGAAGCTGCACGCCTGGGCAAGCCGGTTCAAGCCGCTGCTGAAAAGCCGAACGTCGCCGGCAGCCCGGCCCAAAGCAAGGCCTTTGACTTGCCGCTGTACAACGGTGCATAATCGCCGCCGATTAATGGCCATGTTGCACATTAACCTCATAGCTGCCGATCGGGACGGTCGGTAGCTATAATCCTTCAGACCATGCGCTCATTCATTATCTTGCTTGCTTTGTTGTTGCCGATGCAGCTCACTTGGGCAGCAATGGCATCGTATTGCCAAGGGGAAAATGATCGTGTGCCAACCCATATTGGCCATCATGAGCATCCTTCGGTGAAAGCCGATAAGCATGCTGGTACTGAAAAAACTAAGGCGGGCGACAACGACGTCGGCTGCTCTCTGTGCCACTTTTCGTGCATGAAATCGGTGCAGATCTACAGCTCGAGCGTGATTGTTCCGCCGGCTGTCGAACAAAAATCGCATTTAGGCTACTCTCCGCATCCCACCTCCCATATCGCCGACGGGCCCGATAAGCCCAATTGGCAGCTCGCCGCTTAACTCGGCGAGGACAATCCACACACAACTGCACTCGCCGAATTCCCCTTCTTAACACTGGAGAATTCGATGTATCGGCACAGCTTTTTGCTGGCGCTGGCGCTTCTTGCAGTCAGCACCAGTCACGCGCAATCAACGGCGCCTGGAAACACAGAACAAATTCAATCCTATACGGCTTCATCCCTAGAGAAAGAGCCGCGGTTGTTGTCGCTCCCAGCAGCTATTAACTTGGCGTTCGATCAGAACAAGGGTCTGGCTGCGGCGCGTAAGGAAATCGAGGCCGTCGAGGCGACCATCATTCAGGCCGGCGCGCGGCCGAACCCTGAGTTCTCGGCTCTGATGGAGGACACACGTAAGTCCACCAGGACTACGACCTATCTGATCAACCAGCCAATCGAATTGGGTGGTAAGCGTAGTGCCCGCATCGAAGCGGCCCAACGTGCGCGCGACATGGCCTTGTTGGGATACTCGGCCAAACGTACCGAGATTCGTGCGGGCGTCGTTGCGGCCTACTACGACGTGATGGTGGCCACAGAGCGCCAGCGTCTGGCGAAGGAGCTGCTGGGTCTGGCGAAGACTGCCGCAGATATGGCAGGACGTCGCGTGACGGCCGGGAAGATCTCCCCAGTCGAGCAAACCAAGGCCAAAGTCGCCGAAGCCAGCGCGCAACTTGAGCTCAACCAAGCTGACAGCGAGTTGATTCTGGCTCAGAAGAAACTGGCGATGTTCTGGGGATCTGTGGGCAATGAATTCCAGCTCACGGACGGTGGGGTCGAGACGCTGCCAGAGCTGCCGGCAATCGCCCAGCTGACCGAAAAGGTCGCCATCGGTCCAGCAGTCAAGCTTGCGCAGCTTGAAGTCGAGCGTCGCCGTGCGCTTGCCAAGATCGAAAGCAGCAAGCGTATCCCCGATGTGAATCTCACCTTCGGCAACAAGCGTGATGAGTCGGCCGCCAGAAATATGTGGGTGGTCGGCATTTCGATGCCCATTCCTGTCTTCGACAGCAACAAGGGTAATGAACTCGAAGCTCTGAAGCGTGTTGATAAGGCACGCGACGAACTGTCCATTGTTGAAGTGCAGATGCAGAGCGAGGCCGCACAGAGCTTCGAGCGCTTGCGCAATGCCAGGGAAGAGGCAGCCGCACTGCGCGGTGAAATTGTTCCCGGAGCACAAAGCGCCTATCAGGCAGCACGAACAGGTTTCGAACTGGGGAAGTTCGGCTACTTGGACGTGCTTGACGCGCAACGCACCTTCTTCCAAGCCAAAGCGCAGTACTGGAAAGCGCTTTCCACGGCATTCCAAGCCGCCGCCGACCTGGATCGTCTGGCAGGCACTGAGACACCTTCAGCTGAGTGAGATTAAACATGACCAAGAAGCAAAAGCTCGCCATTGCGGCGATCATCGCCATCGCCGCACTGTTGTCCGGCGTAACCCTGATGAAGGGTGGCAGCTCGGGCGGGGGCGGAGAAAAGTCGTCTGCGCATCAAGAAGAAAGTGGCCATAAGGACAATGAGCACCATGGCGAAGACAAAAGTAGCGAGCACAAGGATTCTGCTGAGCATGGCGATGGCGAGCACCACAGCGCCGCGCCCAGCAAAGGACCGCATGGAGGCTCGCTCTTTAAGGTAGGCGCTTCATCCTTCGAAGTGTTGCTGTCTGAGAGCGATGGCGCCCTGGTGGTCTATCCCTATCAATCTGATACACCTCTTTCCCCTACTGTCGTGAAGTTGGCGGCAACGCTGACTCGACCAGGAAAGGCGGCTGAGAAGTTGGAATTCCAGGTAGAGAAGGACTCTCTGAAGGCGACTACGCCAGTCGAAGAGCCGCATCTGTTTGACATCAAGTTCGATGCATCGACCCCCGCTGGCTCGCACCAGTTCACCCTTTCCAAGGAGGAGGGAAAGATCGAGTTGAACAAGGAGCAGATGGCATCGGCTGGGATTCAGGTAAAGACGGCCGGCGCGATGAAGATGAACAGCAGCTTGCAGCTGCCGGGTGAAATCCGATTCAACGAAGATCGCACCGCCCACGTCGTCCCCCAAGTCGCCGGTATCGTGGAGTCCGTTTCTGCGAACCTCGGTCAGAAGGTGAAAAAGGGGCAGGTACTGGCCGTTGTCATCAGCAGCGCCATCTCGGAGCAACGGTCGGAGCTGCTGAATGCAGAACAACGCCTTGCGTTGGCAAAGACCGCTTATCAGCGGGAAAAGGGCCTGTGGGAGCAGAAGATCTCTGCTGAGCAAGACTATCTGCAAGCACAGACAACGCTGCACGAAGCAGAAGTTGCAGTGCGCAATGCCCAGCAAAAACTCCGAGCCATCGGTGCCTCGCCTTCCTCCGGCGGCCTGAACCGCTACGAAATTCGTGCGCCGTTTGATGGCACGGTGGTCGAAAAGCACCTGGGTCTTGGTGAAGCGGTACGAGAAGACGCAAATGCGTTCTTGATTTCTGACCTCTCCAGCGTGTGGGCAGAGATCATCGTTACGCCCAAGGACATGCAGATCGTGCGCGTGGGCGAAAAGGTCGTTGTACGCGCCACCGCCTTCGACTCGAGCACCAGCGGGAAGATCTCTTACGTTGGATCCCTGATCGGTGAGCAAAGCCGAACTGCGAAAGCTCACGTCGTTCTGCCCAACAAAGATGACAGCTGGCGTCCAGGTCTGTTCGTGAACGTTGAAGTCGTTTCGGACGAAGGCCAAGTACCGGTGGCCGTGGTTGCTGATGCAATCCAGACCGTCGATGAAAAGAGCGTCGTGTTCGTGCGCATGCCAGGTGGATTCGCAGCGCAGGAGGTCACGCTCGGCCGCTCCAATGGGAAGTTCGTGGAGATCAAGTCCGGTCTGGACGCAGGTGTCGAATATGCCGCTACCGGAAGCTTCGCTATTAAGGCTGAGTTGGGTAAGGGCACCGCAGAACACGGCCATTAAATCTGGCGTTTTCGAGAAAGACGACAATCATGTTTGAACGAATTATTCGCTTTGCCATCGAGCATCGATGGCTGGTCCTGCTCGCGGTGCTCGGGATGGGCGCATATGGTGTGTACAGCTATCAGAAGCTGCCCATTGATGCGGTACCGGATATCACCAATGTGCAGGTGCAGATCAACACGGCCGCACCAGGCTATTCTCCGTTGGAGACCGAGCAGCGTATTAGCTATCCGATCGAGACAGTAATGTCCGGCCTGCCCAACCTGGAGCAGGTCCGATCCATGTCGCGCTACGGCCTGTCTCAGGTTATCGTGGTGTTCAAGGACGGCACCGACATCTACTTTGCCCGTCAGCTCGTTAACGAACGCATTCAGCAGGCAAGAAGCCAGCTTCCGGCTGGGATCGACCCTGGAATGGGGCCTATATCGACGGGTCTTGGCGAAATCTACCTGTGGACGGTTGAGGCCAAGGACGACGCACGAAAGGCGGACGGAACGCCCTATACGCCCACGGACCTGCGAGAGATCCAAGATTGGGTCATCAAGCCCCAATTGCGCTTGGTTCCGGGCGTCACCGAAATCAACACCATCGGTGGCTATGCCAAGGAATACCTGATCGCTCCTTCGGCTGAGAAGCTGGCGTCCTATGGCTTGACAATGGATAGCATCGTCAAGGCTGTAGAGAAGAACAACAATAACGTCGGCGCCGGCTATATTGAGCGCCGCGGCGAACAATATCTGATTCGTGCGCCAGGGCAGGTGGGCTCTATCGAGGACATCAGCAACATCATCCTTTCCAACGTGAAAGGTATCCCCATCCGTGTGCGCGATGTCGCCAACGTAGACATTGGTAAGGAGTTGCGTACGGGTGCTGCGACCGAGAACGGTCGAGAGGTAGTGCTGGGTACGGTCTTCATGCTGATCGGCGAGAACAGCCGTAAGGTTTCGCAAGCGGTCGACAAGAAGATGCAGGAAATCAACCGTACGCTGCCCCAAGGCGTTGAAGCTGTCACAGTCTACGATCGTACCGTTCTGGTCGACAAGGCGATTGCAACGGTGAAGAAGAACCTGGTCGAAGGTGCACTCCTGGTGGTGGCGGTGCTGTTTGTCTTCCTGGGGAACATCCGGGCGGCGATCATCACGGCAACCGTGATTCCGTTGGCCATGCTCTTTACCTTCACCGGTATGGTGTCCAATAAGGTGAGCGCAAACTTGCTCAGCTTAGGCGCACTCGACTTCGGCATCATCATTGACGGCGCCGTCGTGATCGTGGAGAACTGCGTCCGGCGACTGGCTCATGCACAGGAACACCACGGTCGCACATTGACTCGCAGCGAACGATTCCATGAAGTTTTCGCTGCGGCCAAGGAAGCTCGCCGGCCGCTGCTGTTCGGCCAGATCATTATCATGATCGTCTACCTGCCGATGTTTGCTCTGACCGGCGTCGAAGGAAAGATGTTTACGCCGATGGCATTTACGGTCGTTGCGGCCCTGATCGGCGCAATGATTCTGTCGGTGACCTTCATTCCTGCAGCTATCGCTCTGTTCATCGGTGAAAAGGTCGCTGAAAAAGAGAATTTCATCATGGTGGGGGCGAAGCGGCTGTATGAGCCGATGTTGAAGGTCATCATGGAGAACAAGGCAGTGGTTCTGACCTTTGCCGCTGCACTGATCGTCGTTTGCGGCGTGGTGGCTACCCGTCTTGGGTCGGAGTTCGTGCCCAGCCTGAATGAAGGTGATATCGCCATTCAGGCACTCCGTATTCCTGGCACCAGTCTGACGCAGTCCATCGAAATGCAAAAATCGATCGAGAAGACTCTGGTGAAGAAATTCCCGGAGGTGGAGCGAGTCTTTGCTCGTTCTGGTACTGCGGAAGTTGCGTCCGATCCGATGCCGCCTAACATTTCTGACGGCTACATCATGCTGAAACCTGAGGCTCAATGGCCTGAGCCGAAGCGGACGCATGCGGAGCTGTTGACTGCTATCCAGGAAGAAGTCGCGAAGATTCCGGGCAACAACTACGAGTTCTCGCAGCCAATTCAGCTGCGCTTCAATGAGCTGATCTCGGGCGTGCGAAGCGACGTAGCAGTAAAGATCTTCGGCGACGACATGAACGTGCTCAACGAGACCGCCGGTAAGATTTCGGCTGTCTTGGAGAAAATCCCTGGCGCTACCGAGGTGAAGATCGAGCAAACGACCGGTCTGCCGATGTTGACTGTCAACATCGATCGTCAGAAGACCGCGCGTTATGGCCTGAATGTCTCCGACATTCAGGACACGATTGCCACGGCCATTGGCGGTAAGGAAGCCGGAACCCTGTTCCAGGGCGACCGTCGATTCGGCATTGTCGTCCGTCTGCCTGATAACTCCCGGACAGACCTGGAAGCCATCCGCCGGTTGCCAATAGCGTTGCCGCTGCAGGACGGAAACACCAGGACCAGCTATGTTCCATTGGGTGAGGTTGCTGCGCTGGACATCGCCCCGGGACCGAACCAGATTAGCCGAGAGGATGGTAAGCGCCGTATTGTGGTTAGCGCCAACGTCCGTGGCCGAGATCTGGGTGGCTTCGTGGCAGATGCAGAGCGCCAGCTGCAGGCCCAGGTCAAGATCCCCACTGGCTATTGGACCACCTGGGGCGGGCAGTTTGAGAACTTGCAGTCTGCTACGCAGCGTCTTCAGATCGTGATTCCGGTGGCCTTGTTGATGGTCTTCGTGCTGTTGTTTGTCATGTTTAACAACGCCAAGGACGGTATGTTGGTGTTCACCGGTATCCCATTCGCGCTCACCGGGGGCATTCTTGCTCTGGCGCTGCGCGATATTCCGATGTCGATTTCGGCGGCAGTTGGTTTCATCGCGTTGTCAGGGGTGGCGGTGCTGAACGGTTTGGTGATGATTTCCTTCATTCGTAGTTTGCGTGAAGAAGGTCGGTCGCTGGATCAGGCGATTCATGAAGGGGCGATGACGCGTCTTCGTCCAGTGCTGATGACCGCGCTGGTTGCGTCGCTGGGCTTTGTTCCGATGGCACTGGCTACTGGAACGGGCGCAGAAGTGCAACGTCCGCTGGCGACTGTTGTTATCGGCGGCATTCTGTCTTCGACCGCGTTGACGCTGCTGGTGTTGCCGCTGCTGTATAAGTTGGCACATAACAAGGACGAAGATGAGACACCGGCAGAAACCGGCACACGTCGACCGTTCTGGAAGTTCTGGGCAAAACGTTCTTCCACCGCAAACTAAGAGGAAAAAATGGGACAAGGACATTCGCACGTTCCTCCGCAAGGAGGTAATGAAAGGGCGCTGAAGATCGCACTGGCTCTGACGTCGACGTTTCTGATTGCAGAGGCCGTTGCGGGTGTTCTTACCCAAAGCCTTGCGTTGATCTCCGACGCTGCACACATGCTGACAGACAGTGCAGCGTTGGCGATCGCTCTATTCGCAATCCGGATCGGCAAGCGACCGGCAGATGCGAAGCGCACTTTTGGCTATGCACGTTACGAGATCCTGGCCGCGCTTTTCAATGCGGTTATGCTCTTCGCAGTGGCAATCTACATCCTGATCGAGGCATACAAGAGATTTACGTCACCTCCCGAGATTCAGTCGGGGGCTATGCTTGTAGTGGCCGTTCTGGGGCTGATTATTAATTTGATCAGCATGCGCATGTTGACGTCGCGAAAAGATGAAAGCCTGAACGTTAAAGGGGCGTATCTGGAAGTATGGAGCGACATGCTGGGATCGGTGGGCGTCATCGCAGGTGCGCTGATCATCCGATTCACCGGTTGGGATTGGGTAGATACCGTCATCGCCGTAGCGATCGGTCTGTGGGTGCTGCCGCGTACATGGACGTTGCTGAAAGAGAGTATCAACGTTTTGCTGGAGGCAACACCTGCACACGTGAATCCCGACGAAATCCAGGAAGCAATCCTGGGAGTTGAAGGAGCTCAATCAATTCACGATCTTCACATCTGGTCCATCTCGAACGACAAGGTGAGTTTGACTGCTCACGTTGTCTACGACCCCCGCACATACAACATCGAAGTACTCGGAAAGATCCGTAAGTTGTTAGCTGAAAAATTCGACATTCATCACGTCACCATTCAATTGGAAGACCTGCCATGCGAGCAGGCGGCTGAACAGCACACCTTTTCTCCGATCGGTAAGGAGGACGAAAATGATCATCAACACTAGCCGTTGGCTCAAACTATCATTGATAGCCACATTAGCAACTTTGATTTCTGCTTGTGCGACCCCCGCACGTGACACCGTGCCGTGTACGATACTGCAGCAGCACGCGCGTTGTGTCGCGGTTCCGGTGCATGACGATGAGCATGAAGATGAGGCCAAGGCGCTGACGCCGGCGCCGGAGGGATTCGGCTATCTCTACATAACGAGGCCATATGCGCAGCAGCGTAGCGTCAAGGCTAAGTTGTTTGTGAATGATGTATTTCTTGCGGAGCTTGGGCCGAAGAGCTTTGCTCGCATCAAGATTCGGCAAGGGGTGTACCGGATCAAGATCACCGCCGAAAAAACCGAAGACGTCTTTATTTCGGTAGGAATGAAGAAGGAGACGTTCTTGGAATATCAAATTGCAGAGCACTTCTTTTCGACGGAACCCAGTATCAAGCTGGTTAGCAAGGAGCGAGCGAAAGAAAGCATGCAACCACTTGATATGGTGGTTTCACGGAACGACTGAAATCGCGAGGAGTTAAAGAGGGAGGACGCATTAATGCGTCCTTTTTTTTGGGATCCAAAATTATTACGCAATCGTAATAATTTAGTTCGATTTTGGTAATTGGTGCCTCTCTACAATGAACTCATCGTCAAAACGATATTTCACCCCAAAGGAGGTTCACCATGAAGTTCAATTTTTCCAAGGCCGCAATTGCCGCAACCCTGCTGATGTCCTTCGCCGGCGCCAATGCCATCGCTCAAGTCGCAGACCCGTTTGGCACTCCCGCCAATAGCGCGATGCCGGAGCGCGAAATCGCCATGAGCAATTCGACCAAGTACGTCAACGTCGCTCAGGGCGAAGTCGTGAAGTTCGTCTCGCACGGCAAGAGCTTCACCTGGAAGTTCGATACCTTCGGCATGCAGCCGTTCTCGTTCTCGAAGATCGCCCCGCAAGGCTTTGACGGAGCCAACGCAACCGTCTACCTGGGCACCAACCCGCTGTACCGCGGCCATTGATCGGGGGCCTTGCCGATATTGGCAAAGACTATTCTGATACCGCTGCAGTGCGCAGTATCAGGACGGCCCGTAGTCCAGGATGGTTGTTCGAGAGTTCCAAGGAACCACCATGTAGTCTAGCGACAGACGCCACCAGGCTGAGGCCCAAGCCGACGCCTGGTGTTGATCTGCTAGCATCGCCGCGATAGAAGCGTTGCTGCACTTTGGGCAATTCAGTATCAGGAATGCCGGGACCATTGTCGCTCACACGTACCAATAGGCGGCCGTTGTCGAGCTGTACACAGCTCAGTGTTACCTTCCCGCCGATCGGGATAAATTTCAGAGCGTTATCGATCAGATTGGCCACGGCTTGTGCCAACAGCAAAGCATCGCCTTTTATGTGCAGTGGGCCAGAGGGGCGATGATCAATAATCTTTCCGGTGGACTCTGCCAGTGGCCGGTAAAATTCGCAGACATCCGCAACGACCGCCGCTGCATTCATGGTGGAGAAGCCCGCTCTTCTAGCACCAGTGTCGATTTCGACTAGCCGCAGTAGGGCATTAAAAATTGAGATGACGCGGTCGACGTCTTCGATAGCCCCTTCAATTTCCTCGGAGTTTTTTTCCTGTCGAGCAAGATCTTCCAAGCGGGAACGTAGTTCTGCCAATGGTGTTCGTAGATCATGGGCAATCGAGTTAGATGCGTTGATGACCCCCTTCATCAGTTGCTCAATCTGATCCAACATGAGATTCGCGGTCTTAGCCAGGCTTGCCAATTCGCTTTCGCCGCCATGATGTGGCAAGCGGTGCGTGAAATCTCCCTGCACGATGGCCGTAGCAGCCTGATCGATGTCTTTGACCTTGGCAAGAAGGCTACGTCGAATCGCAACGCCGCCTACTATTCCGAGAAGAATAATGATGGTCCCGGAAGCCGCAAGGCCGCCGATGAACATATTTTCGAGTAACCGGTATCTGTTAATGTCGTGAGCGACCAGCAGATGAAATCGGCCATTCAGGATGAGATGTCTGGCAAGGATCCGGGTATTGCTGCCATTGATGTCGACGACAAACCTCCCGCTGGAGGCAACCGTACTGATTTCAGTTGGCCAGGAGGGAAGATTGCCCGCCAGGCGCTGCATGTTCTGGTCGGTCAGCAGCACAATGTCTTCGGAGCCGCCGGGGATCGCCCCAACCCGGGAATCGATCCGCTTGCTCAACGCATCAACTCCTTCTTCGTCATACACGCGCTGCAATCTCTCGCTGTCAGCGTGCAGGATATGGCGCCAGTCCTGCTCGACAAATTCCTGCCATGCATACCAAAGTGGTGTGGCAAAGGCAGCAAGCGCCAAGAGGCTGAATACGACGTAGCAGCTGGCGACAGTTCGAGCGGAGAACTTAAAGAGCCTATTCATCGGTAAGCATGTAGCCGGCGTTTCGAATAGTCTTGAGCATGGGCGGCAGTGAGTCGATATCTAGTTTCTGCCGTAACTTGCTGATGTGCACGTCGACCACGTTGGTCTGCGGATCAAAATCGTAATCCCAGACATTCTCTAAGAGCATCGTGCGTGTGACCACTTTGTTCGCATGACGCATCAGATACTCGAGAAGGTGAAATTCCCGCGGTTGAAGCAATATTGCCTTTCCGTCCCGGTAGACCTTGTGCTTCATGATGTCCATGTGCAAGTTACCGACCACGAGATACGTTCTCTCGGTCAGCTCCCTGGATCTCCGGATGATAGCTTCCACACGGGCCAATAGTTCACCAAACGAGAACGGCTTGATCAGGTAATCGTCTCCGCCACTCTGCAGTCCTTTAATCCGATCATCGACCTCTGCCATGGCGCTGAGAATCAAGATCGGAACGTTATTGCCCGTTTTTCGAAGAGCTTCAATGATACTCAGTCCGTCGATGCCTCCCGGAAGCATGCGGTCCATGATGATGGCTTCGTAAGGTGTGCTTGCGGCAAGCAGCATCCCGTCACGACCGTTGTCGGCGTGATGGACCTCGTATCCTGACTCAGAGAGTCCTTTTTTTAGGAATAGCGCTACGCGCTCGTTGTCTTCGACGATCAGCAGTTTTATCGCCGTCATGTTTCTAACGCAGAAAATTAACCCAGTCTTTGAGAGCGCAGCGGACGCATTTCTATGCAGACCAGACGAATCCAGAAACGCTGCAAGACTGGTGAGATTTGTTGAGGGGGGCATGGAAAAAAGGGAGATTGAATCTCTACTTTTCTATCCAATGCGTAGCTGGAAAACTGTACCACGCCATCAAAAATTAGCCGATGACTCCGCGGAAATATTTGAAAATAATTTGATGGAAAAGAAAAAAGGCTTGCGTGGGCAAGCCTTTCTTTTACCGATCCAACATCGCGACCAACCCGCGATGTCGGTGGTGAGTATTGCTTAGAACTTGTGACGAACGCCCACAGCCACCAGAGTCTGGCTGGCATCAGCGCCGCCGGTAGCAGCATTGCCGGTCGCATCGCCATACACGCCGCTGTTGGCCATGTCCGAAGCACGGATGTTAGCCAGGAACGCGTACAGGTCGGTGCGCTTGGACAGCCAGTAGTCGGTGCCCAGGCTGATTTGAGTCAGCTTGCCCTTGGAGGACGAGTTGAAGTCAGCACGGGTGTGAGTGACGGCGCCCAGCAGCTTCAGATTCGGGGTCAGGGAGTAGGCGGTACCGACTTCATAGATGTCGGCCTTGTTCGCGGAACCCAGGGTCTTGGACGGCAGAGCGGTCGGGCTGGCGGTGTTCAGATCTTGCTTCACGCGGTTGTAGTTTGCATACACGCGGGCCGGGCCGAATTGATAGCTGGCTGCAACGTTCAGCACCTTAGCTGCGCTGTTGCCGGAGTTGTTGACGTCGCCAGCGTTGGTTGTGCCGATCAGCAGCGAAGTGTCGGCCGGGGTTGCGCCTTGCTTCGATTGGAAGTAGTTGATACCCAGACCCAGCGGGCCATTGTCGTACTTGCCGCCGATGCCGAATGCTTGGCCAGCCGAAGTGCGGCCAGCCTGTTCGCCGAAGCCGTAGAACAGGTTGCCGGTGAAGCCGCCCATGTTGTTGGTGGTGTAGCTCACGGAGTTGTTGCTACGGGTACCTTCCAGGCGGTCCAGGTTATGGCCAACGGAGCCGGTCATGAAGCCGAAGTCGGCAACAGAGGTCAGGTAAGAGATGGAGTCAGCGAAGTCGGTTTGACGACCCAGCAGGACGGTACCGAAGCCGCCGGCCAGACCGACGACGGACTTACGACGGAACAGAGTGTTGGTAGTCTTGGAGTCATCCAGGGCGCCGGTGTCGTTCTTGAAGCCGGTTTCCAGATTGAAGACGGCGCTCAGACCGCCACCCAGATCTTCAACACCCTTGAAGCCGATACGCGAACCTTGAATCACCGCGGAGTTCACGCCGAACTTGCTGCCGGTGCCGTTAGCAGTGCCGTTGACAGCCTTGCTGGTGTACACGACGCCAGTATCGATAATGCCGTAGATGGTAACGGAGGAGGTTTGCGCCTGAGCAGCGCCGGCGAACGCGCCGAGCACAGCCAGTGCGAGCAACGATTTCTTCATGTGTCTTCCTTCTAAAATGGTCTTGAGAATCCGCACGTTTGACGGATGTTTGAACATTACGTGTTCCTCTTTTCTACCAACAGCGCGTTTGTAAATATAAAAAAAAGTCTGGTTTTGGTCGGGCGATTGATTCTGGATTTGTTGTATTTCTTCATCTGTCGAATTTGCTTCGGAGTTTCATAGGGTGGCTCGCCATATGAATGTGGCAGCAGCGCTATCCGAAAAAAAGCCGGCAACAACATGCGTTGGTGCCGGCCAAAAAAGAAACCACCCAAATCAAAACCGAGCGGAATCAGGGAGAGTTACACTAGGTCCGCGATGATGTTCCTCAATCGATATTGACGCTGGCGATAATTACCTTCTGGACCATCGAAGCTTGAATTTACGTCGGCAAACAGGCGTGAAATTAAGTCCAATGTCACGCGTTGTTCGGCATTTTCGATCAAGATCAGGCGCCTTTTGCTGCGAGCATGGAGTTTGCTAATGTCGACTTCGATGCAATGGCCCCAGTCTGCGTGGCGCACATCTACGAGAACGGCCTCGGATTTGGAAAGCTTAAAAGCAGCGGCCAGATCAATTCTGGCTGAGAGGAATGGATGAGACTTCCTTAATTTAGTCGTCAGCGATTTAGCGATTTCAACGGCCCATGTTTCGGAACTGTTTTTTGCAGAAAATCTTGAGGCGGCTATCAAGGCTTCGTGATGACCTTGATCCGCCGCTTTTTTCCACCAAGAGAGTGCGTGGATGTCATGCATCGGACCATCGCGTCGAGTACGCCAGAGATACTGACCGTAGTCGAATTGAGCCTGTGCAAATCCCATCTCGGCACTGCGGTTTAAATATTGGCGAGATAGAGAGAGATTGCGTTGGAAGTACTCTGCCTTGGCGTAAATCATTGAGAGCCCGTGCCATGCTTCGGCAACATCTCCCTTACCGGCAGCATTGAGCCAAGGGACCGCGGCTAAATAGTTCGCCTGCCCGTGTGCAGGGAATATCCGTTGACAACCGTGGTCGAGGCGCGCGTGGAGCATCCCAAGTCGGTATTGCGCTTCATGATTATTTGAAAGAGCAGCAAGCTCCAACAGTCTTCTGGCATATGAGAGATCGGATACTTTGCGCTCCAACAAGAGCTGAGATTGCCTCAGGAGTAAGGTAACCTCATTTTCGGATAGCGAAAGTAATGCGCACTGGGGAGAGGGATCGCGAAGATAGCGAAGCTGCGCCTCATGATCCTTAAGTAGGCACTTGATCATCGGCGCGGCGTTCTCGGAAAAACCGACGTAGTCACCTGCCTTCCAGTACTTCTCCAGTAACGAGTATTGGGCTTCTGTCACGCCGGCTAGCGCTGCTTGCCTGGTCCAATGTTCTTTGGCTTCTTTCAACGGCGGCGCCAGATGAATTTGATCGCCGGCGCCATGGTGCTGGTCATCTTCGAGTTGCGCAAGATGCTTGGCGAGAAGCCATTGGGCCTCATGATTATTTCGCTCAGCTAGCTGCTTCAGTACGTTGACCGCCTTGTCTTTGGCCTTATGACCAAAATGACTGGAATTCTCAAGTACTAAACGTGAGAACACTATGCCAGCTTCGAGCACGCCGGAATCGAATGCGCGTTCATACCATGCCACCGCCTCATAGGGGCGCGACATTGTGCTGCGCACTAGATCATATGGAACGGCGCGACCTATCATCGTCCAGGCCTCGGTCAGGCCTTGTCTGGCCGCTCGTTCCAACCAGTAGAATGCAGTTTCAGTACTCTGCGGAAGGCTGCCGTTGCCCAAGTAGTAGCGGGTTCCTATGGCCAACTGTGCGTCGGCAACACCAGTTCGAGCGGCTTTAAGAATGGCAAGGTCGTCGCGGGCCGCCATTTTATCGACCACCCACGGGATCGTCGTTTGGGCGAGAAAGTGTTTGCGGCGATGACATCATGCTGCTCCGTGTATGTTCATAGGGAACGTGCTCGGAGAACTAGATTTGCACCTTGCGATGATGAATCTTTGCGTAGAAAATCATCAACCTGGCAGTCACAAATCGACGATCAGGAGCACCGATTTTTCAACGGATGTTAGCCAGCGATGGTGATCTGCGAATGCCTTTGGAAGATTAAATGTTGTTAATGTAAATGGCCGGAAAGCCGCTATAAATATAGGTTTTATCGAAGATTTCCCTCTATGAAATTAAGCTTGGAAGCAGATTGAGTCTGACTTGATGGTGATTTCAGTGAATTTTTTTTGAAGATTAACGATCCTTAATAATTGGGCGATGAAGAGGCCGATTTTGAGTCGTAAAGTCAGCACGTAATGAGGCACATCTGCCACAGCTGGTTCTGCTTCAGAATGACTAGGTTGGAGAAAAATTTGTAATTTTTAGTCGTATTGGCCTATGCTCCCGCGTTCGAAATTTCGAGAAATTACGAGGCGGCGGATGCAGCGGAATCTACCGGCCGGAAAGTGGCCTGTCAGGTCTTAGAGGAGTTGAATGAACAAGTTTTTGCAGTCGATACACGACAATCTGCCACAGTGGATGGCTGATTGGTTTGATGTTTTGGTGCCGGCCGCGGAAGTGGCCTTGATCATGATCGGCGCCTTAGCCATCATGAGAATTGCAAAGCTGCTGATCGGTCGGGTAGGTCGTACATACGGCCTACCCGGGAAGGCCGCAGCTCTTACGCAAAGGGTTCTTGGATTCTTTGTCTATGGAGGCGCCATTCTCTGGGCATTGGAGCGCCTGGGGGTCTCTGGCGCGGTACTTTGGTCCGCATTCACTGGATTTGCTGCAGTAGGCGCGGTGGCCTTTTTCGCCGCTTGGAGTGTTCTATCCAACCTATTTTGTGCCATCTTGATCTACACGACGCAGCCATTCCGGGTCGGCGACGTTATCGAAGTGCTGGAGGGCGGTGACAAACCAGGCGTTAAGGGGCGTGTGCTGGACATCAATCTGGTGTACACGACGCTATCCGAGGAGACGGAAGGGGCCGGGACTACACTGCAGCTGCCAAATAGTCTATTTTTCCAGCGTATCGTGCGCAGATGGAATGACGGCTCCTCTTCGTTATTCTAAAATTCTTCCCCTCGATGGGCCTGCTCTGGGCTCACCGCCATTCCCCAGTTCTCCAGCCTTTGAAATCATTACGCGATCGTAATAGACGCGTAATGATTTTGTTCGAAATGCCTTCTTAGAATGTCTTCTTGTCGGTGTGCCGCATCAATGATTCGGTGGATCTGACCATAGGTACTCTTCTTGGAGGTCTCGTGGACGCATTGCTCGCCCTATTTCTTGTCTCGTCAGTCTTATGCTCTACGCCAACCTTGGCGAAGGGCGCACCTCAGCTGGAGAGAAAAAATGCAAGGTCTTGCCAGGATCTGTCTCTCGCCGTTTCGCCCAGCAATCCTAAGAGTAGCTGTCCAACGTCGCGCCTCTGTAGCCGTTAGCGGGCTTTTGTTGCGGATCAGACTTCAGCGTATTGATTGAGCAGAAATTCGAAGGTATGTCCGGGTTGAATTGGCATTTTCTTCGTTAGGAGGCGGGTGATGAACATCAACGGAATGAATGCGCTGTCGAGTGATGGTGGAGAGAAGGACGAGAAGTTTTGGAATAACGCGGTTCGTTTAGTGGAGCAAAGGCTTGGGCTGATTGCATCGAATATCGCCAATGCCGATACACCGAACTACAAAGCCCGGGACATCGATTTATCATCGGCTTTGAAACAGGCGATGACGAATTCAAAGTTGCCTGTCCTGTCAAAAGGGTACGCCACGGTCCCTAGGGATCTACCCGTCGAGGCCTTAGTACTCTACCGTTCTCCGACGCAACCGAGCGCGGATGGTAATACCGTAGATGTCGACCAGGAAAGCGCGGCGTTCTCTCATGAAGCGATTCGTTACCAGTTCTTCTTGGACAAGGCAGTAGGTGAGTACAAGGAGATCGGCGATTTGTACAAAAACATGGTGGGGTAGTGCGAACGTCACAATGGTGTGGCGACTGCTCCCGCCGCTGACGACCGAGTTCCTTTCAGATGACGCAATCCCAACAGACGCACGATGCCATCGTAGGCGTAATGAAGGTCGGCTCGGTGATCATGCTGTTGCTTGTGCTGGCGTTTTATCTTTGGCTTAAGTTCAACGATCGTAAATCCACCAAGAAGAATCTGCAGACCAAAATCGCAACATCGAAGGCCAAGCAAAAGCGTCCACGGTCTCGTCGAACTGGGCGCTGAGCTATCAATTCCAGCCATCTCACACAAGACTGCTAACCAGCGGCTAATAGACGCGAGTTCGAGCCAGTGTGAGATGGCTCATTCAGAGATGCATTCGATTTCCATCGTAAATGGTTTCCCTCGCTGCTAACAGCGTGGCGGACTACTGCGCTTGAGCTTAAAGGGCCATTTGTGCTGACGAAGTTTCGCAAGAAAGGCGCGGTTCAAGAAGGGAGCCAGCCGAGATAAAGCAAATGTTCATACATAAGCGAAAAAGTAATTAAGAAATCATCCTTTATTCATATTTCGTAGATGATTGATTGCCGTTTCGCGCATATGGATGCCTTGCTCACATCCAACCGTCCGTGTCGCATAGGAAATTTGCAATCACGGACGGTACCCGGCTTATTTAGCTGGACGAATTCCCGTCACGACAGGCGCGGCTCCACTCCCCTTCAAGTCGAAGGTGACTTGGTCTCCGACTTTGAGTCCTTGTAGCATTTTCTCATCCGATACTTTGAAGCCCATGGTCATTGCTGGCCAGTTTAGTTCTTTGATGGGTTGATGAGCCAAGGTAACGGTCTTCTGCTTCGGGTCCAGGCTCTTGATGACACCGGTCCCATGAGAAATCATTTCGCCGGCATCAGCTTGGCCCATCTTCATGCCCTGCATGTCTGCGGCAAACACGGGCGGCATACTACCCAGCGATGCAGTAAAAAGCATGGCGTACATAACATTCTTCATGACAACTTCCTTTCACTTTGAGGATAAATTAAGCCGGATTGGCTTTGGGTTGACGACCACGCATCAAGCGATACGCGGCCGGAATGACGAACATCGAAAGCAATGGAGCGGTAATCATGCCGCCGACCATCGGCGCTGCAATCCGGCTCATGACCTCGGAGCCGGTGCCGCTTCCCCACAAAATCGGAATGAGGCCTGCCAGAATGACCGCGACGGTCATGGCCTTTGGGCGGACCCTGAGAACGGCACCTTCGCGGATTGCATCCTCCAGTACCGGGACCGAGATAGCGCCTATCTGTTGTTCACGGACAGAGACCGCCTGTTTCAGGTACAGCAGCATGACTACGCCGAATTCAGCGGACACGCCCGCAAGAGCGATAAATCCGACACCGGTGGCAACCGATAGGTTGTAGCCTTGGGCATAGAGGAACCAAATACCGCCGACCAAAGCAAATGGCAGTGACGCCATGATCAATGCTGCCTCATCGAAGCGCCGGAACGTCAAATAGAGCAGTACGAAGATGATCATCAGCGTTGCCGGCACCACCAGCTTCAAACGTGCATTTGCCCGCTCCAGGTATTCGAATTGCCCCGAGTAGGCAATGCTCAGTCCGGGCGTCAGCTTTACCTTGGAACTGACCGCGGCGCGCAAATCGGCGACCACAGATGACAGATCCCGGTCCCGGACATCGACATAGATCCAGCCGCTGGGCCGAGCATTCTCACTTTTGAGCATGGGTGGGCCATCGCTGATCTTCAGCTTGGCGACGGTTCCCAAGGTGATCTGCTGGCCGCTGGCGGTCAGGATCGGCAGATCGCGCAGTCGCTCCAGCGAGTCGCGAGTCTCTCTTGGATAGCGAACGCTGATCGGATAACGTGCCAGTCCCTCAATCGTCTCGCCGACATTCTCCCCACCGATGGCCGACGAGACGATGCTTTGCACATCAGCGATATTGAGACCGTAGTTGGCGGCGATCAGCCGGTCGATATCGACATCCACGTAACGTCCGCCACTGAGACGTTCGGCGAGTGCGGAGCTGACGCCCGGTACCGCTTTGGCAACTTGTTCAATTTCTTGCGCCGTCTTGTCGATATCGGCCAGGCTGGCGCCAGACACTTTGACGCCAATCGGGCTTTTAATCCCGGTAGCCAGCATGTCCAGCCTGTTACGAATGGGCGGCACCCAGATATTTGACAGGCCAGGCACTTTGACGACCCGGTCAAGCTCATTCACCAACTTCGCCGGCGTCATGCCGGGGCGCCATTGATCACGCGGCTTGAATTGAATGGTCGTTTCGAACATCTCCAGGGGGGCGGGATCGGTCGCACTCTCAGCACGGCCAGCTTTGCCGAAAACACTGGCGACTTCCGGAACCGTCTTGATGAGGCGATCGGTCTGTTGCAGCAGTTCGGCAGCTTTGGATGCAGACAAGCCTGGCAAGGCAGACGGCATATAGAGTAGATCCCCCTCATCCATCTGCGGCAAGAACTCGCCGCCCAAACGGCTGATCGGCCATAAGGTCGTCAACAGCGCAAGCGCCGCAATTGCCAGTGTCGTCCTAGGCCGGCGCAAGACGGCTTCCAGTAACGGCCGATAGCAACGAATCAGCCAGCGATTGAGCGGATTGCTGTTCTCCGAGGGGATCTTCCCGCGGATCATGTAGCCCATCAGGATCGGGATCAGCGTGACGGATAATCCGGCGGCACCGGCCATTGCATAGGTCTTGGTAAATGCCAATGGCCCGAATAAGCGTCCCTCCTGCGCCTCCAGTGTGAATACCGGGATAAACGACAGGGTAATGATCAGCAAGCAGAAAAACAGCGTTGGTCCGACCTCTGCGGCCGCCTCACCGATGACCCTCCAATGAGTTTCCCCCTGCAAAGGTTGCCCTGGATGTCGATGCTTCCACTCTTCGATATGCTTGTGCGCATTCTCGATCATGACAACGGCGGCATCGACCATGGCACCAATTGCAATGGCGATCCCTCCTAGGGACATGATGTTGGCATTGACGCCCTGGTACCGCATGACTATGAAGGCAATCATGATGCCCAGCGGCAGAGAGACGATTGCCACCAGTGCGGAACGCAGATGCCAGAGGAACAGGCCACAAACGACTGCAACGACAATGAACTCCTCAAGCAGCTTGTGCGACAGATTGTCGATGGCGCGATCGATCAATTGGCTGCGGTCGTAGACGGGTACGACCTCAACACCAGCGGGTAGGCTTTTTTTGAGCTCTTCCAGTCGGCTCTTGACGGCCGCAATGGTGTCTCGCGCATTCTTGCCTGAACGCAGGATGATGACGCCGCCCACCGACTCGCCTTCGCCATTGAGTTCCGCAATGCCGCGGCGCATCTCCGGCCCGAATTGGATGGCCGCTACATCGCCCAGTTTGACGGGTACGCCGTTTTTCCCCGTCGCCAAGGGAATGTTGCGGAAGTCCGCCAGCGTCTTCAAATAGCCGGAAGCCCGCACCATGTACTCGGTTTCCGCCATCTCCAGCACCGAGCCACCGGTTTCTTGGTTGGCCTTTTTGATCGCGTCGACGACCTTGTCTTGTGCGATGTTGTAGGCCGCCAGTTTCACCGGGTCGAGCACCACCTGGTATTGCTTGACCATGCCGCCTACCGTTGCGACCTCGGCGACATTGGGCAGGCTCTTGAGCTCATATTTCAGGAACCAGTCTTGCAGACTACGTAACTGGGCCAGGTCGTGTTGCCCGGTCCTGTCAACCAGCGCGTACTCATAGATCCAGCCGACGCCGGTAGCGTCCGGCCCTAGTGATGCTTTGGCCGAAGCTGGGAGGCGCCCCTGCACCTGGTTGAGATATTCCAGTACCCGGGAACGCGCCCAATACATGTCGGTGCCGTCCTCAAACAAGACATAGACGAAGGAGTCCCCGAAGAACGAGTAGCCCCGCACGGTCTTTGCCCCCGGTACCGACAGCATGGTAGTTGCCAGCGGATACGTTACCTGGTTCTCGACGATTTGCGGTGCCTGGCCAGCATAGGTAGTCCGGATGATGACCTGAACATCCGAAAGATCGGGCAACGCGTCCACAGGGGTGGTCTTGAGCGCCCATAACCCCCAGGCTCCCAGAAAAAGCACCCCAAACAAGACCAGGAAGCGGCTGCGAAGCGACCATTTGATGAGTTTTTCGATCATGGCGTGCTCCGATCCAGCTTCACGATCACATAATCGCCATTTCTCTCTTGGAAGCCGAAATGCACGCTATCTCCGGTCTTGAGACCTGCTGCCATCTCAGGCCGGGCCAGCTTGAAGGACATTGTCATGGCTCCCCAACCCAGCGTTGGGACCGGACCATGCGAGAGCGTGATGTCAGGGCCCTGCAGTGATTCGATTTTCCCGGTCGCCTCATTGAGTGACATCTGGGCGCTCTTGGCGTCGGCGTCTGGTGAAGTGTTCAGCCGCGCGAGCACGCCTTTAAGGCTGGCCTCGGAATCGATGAGGAATTGACCGGACGTGACAACTTGTTGGCCTTCAGTGACGCCATCCAGGATGACGCTCTTTCCATCGGATTCTTGGCCAAGCTTCACTTCGACCGGCTGGTAGCGACCATCGCCTGTTGTGACCAGCAGGATATTGCGCGCGCCGGTACGGATAACCGCTTCAGACGGTACCAGTAGGCTTGGTGCTGCCTTGCCGCCTCCTAAGCTGATTTGCGCATACATGCCCGGCTTCAATTTGCCATCGCGATTGGGCAACTCGGCGCGAACCCGGAGGGTACGGCTGTCGGCGTTGCTCTCCGGCAGAACGGCAAGGATCTTGCCTGTGAATTTTTCGCCTGGGTACGCCGCAAAATCCGCTTCCAGCTTACCGCCGACGTTGACTAATGCGGCTTGCGCCTCAGGAATTGCCGCTTCTAGCCACACGGTATCGAGCCCGTTGATCCTGGCCAAAGGTGCTCCAGCCGATACCGTCATTCCACTCCTGATATCCAAGGTCTGAATCAAGCCCGCAATAGGTGCAGCGATGGTCACTACCGTCTGCGGTCGCCCGCTTTTCTCTACACGGCTAATCAGATCACCCGACATCCCGAGCAACTGCAGACGTGTGCGTGCGGCCTGGATCAGCGCCAGGTCCTTCGTACCGAGCACCGCCAAAAATTCCGCTTGGGCGCCAGCCCATTCCGGAATGAGCAAGTCCACCAGGGGCGCGCCGCGTGCAATCACGTCGCCAGGAGCACGTGCGTAGACCCGCTCAACAAAGCCGTTGCTTCGGGACTGCACGATTGCCACTTGGCGATCATTGAGCTGCACGTTGGCGACAGCGCGCACGGTGCTCGAAATACTGCCACGCTCGACCTTGGCGGTGCGCATGCCCAGGTTCTGGCTAATTCCAGGGTTGATCCTAACGGCGGCGCCTTCATCTTGCTCATCCGCGTATTTCGCTACCAGTTGCATGTCCATGAACGGCGACTTTCCCGGCTTGTCGAAACGCTGATTCGGCATCATCGGGTCGTACCAATACAAAACCTTACGCTCGACTTGCGTAGCTGCATTTGCTGGCTCCGTCTGCATGGCTTGAGCTCCGGCAGCACGATGCGCCATCCAATAGCCGGCCATACCGCTCCCGGCGCCGACAGCCACGATCAGCATGGCGATCAGATAAGTGCTTTTTTTCATTGTTGATCTCCCCCATAGGCGAAATAGAGCCGGGCGGCGACTGCGGATTTTTGCGCCTCCAAATCGATGATTTTCAGGCGCTGGTCGACGACTTCTCGGCGTGCCGCCAGGACCGTCGTCAAGTCACTTTTGCCTGCGCGATAGCTGGCGTATTGGAGTTCGGTCTTTTGCTGTGCCAAGGGCAAGACCGTCTGGTTGGCGCGCTCAAGCTGGCGGGTCAAGGACTGGTAGTCGGCCAGATCGCTTTCGAGCTCGTTGGTGTGATCGCGCAGCATGGCCTCGCGGTCTGCATCGATGCGATATAGCTCTTGCTGTTTAGCCGCGATGAGGGGATCCTGCCTTGTCGCGGGGGAAACTGGAATCTCGAACGTGAACTGGACCGACACCATGTTGCCAAAGCGCGGGTCACGTCGCTGATAGGCTAGCTCGACACCCCAATCGGATTTCTTCATCGCCTGCGCTTGGCGCAATTCTGCTTCCGCCTTGTGGCTCTCCGCAGAATAGGCTTCCAGTTCCGGATGCTTGTGCAAGTGATCGCGTAAATGGTCAGCATCGATGCGCAGCTCAGGCAAAGCATCGACCAGTGGCTCATCGGCTTCACCACCCACATAGCGGCGGAGGCCGGACTTGGCCTTGACGAGGTCGCGGATCAGTTCATCACGACGGTCAGCCAATTGAGCCGCTTCCTGCTTCGGCATCACACTATCGGCTACCTGAGTACGGCCAGACGCGATCTGTGCGCGCACGGCATCTGCCAAAAGCAAATTCTCTTTGTCCAAATCATCGAACAGCGAGATCTTGCGTTCCAGGAAATAGCGGTTGAGCCAAGCCAAGGCCGTGGCTCTGCGCAGCTTGAGGCGCTCCACTTGCCGCTGTGCTTGCGCAGTTTCGATCGAAGCTTCGGCTACGGCAACGCGGGCCTGGCGCTTGGCCGCATTGGGAAAATCCTGCATGACGCCGATTTTCTGCATCGTCATAGAGTCGGCATTGAGTCGGCCTCGATCCGGCCCGGAGACGGGATAGTTGTCGATACCGGCAAAGATCTTGGGGTCAGGTAAAGCACCTGCAGGTATCGCCGATGATTGGGCTGCCGCAATTTGGGCCCTGTTGGAGGCCAGGTTGGGAGACTGGCGCTCGGCGATATCGAGCGCAGCGTTAAAAGATAAGGGAGCCGCGTGGGCAAGGCCGGACATCCCCGCTAGCAAAGCAAGCAGGGCCCCGGATATCCTGTGAAAGGACATGATTGTTCACTCCATAGCGTGACTGCGCGAAAAAGCGCGCGAAAGACCACTTGGCGCTCAAGCCAAGCGTGTCAAGAAATCAGCAACGATCAGAGTGAACGAGGGGGACGCCACAATCCGGACGGATCGTGGGAAGGAAGAAACGATTCGGGCAACAGGGAGACCGTTGCGATCAAGGGAAGAACGTGCAGATTAACGTCCGCTGAAGGTGTGGTCGACGGAAACACTTGGCAAATCTTGCAGGCGTCTCCCATCTTGCATGGCGCCGTCGATTTTGATGACTTGTCCCCACTTGACATGCTCATGACGCAAGTTTCGTCCGAGCTGTTTGCGGAGACCGACATCTCCATGGCAGGAGTGACACTACGCATCATTTCGACCATGCGCACAGCCGCCAATCCCTCAAGGGGAATGGCAATGGCTAGCAACACTATCAGAAATGTACGAAGCATTTTCATCGCACAAATTATAGATCATGTCTCGATGAGCTGGGTTTAAATAGATTTCTGGTTCATTCGCTTGCTCAGTTCTAATGCGCTTTCTCGGCGTTCGCTGTATCGGTCGGTCAGGAACGGCGAGACATCACGCGTTAGCAGCGTGAATTTGAACAGTTCTTCCATCACATCGACCACCCGCTCGTAGTAAGGCGATGGCTTCATCCTGCCAGCGTCGTCAAATTCTAGGTACGCTTTGGCCACCGAGGATTGATTGGGAATGGTCAGCATCCGCATCCAGCGCCCCAAAATCCGCATTTGATTCACAGCATTGAAGGACTGCGATCCACCGGACACTTCCATGACGGCCAAGGTCTTGCCTTGTGAAGGACGGATAGCCCCCTGTGTCAACGGAATCCAGTCAATCTGGGCCTTCATGATGCCGGTCATAGCGCCGTGGCGCTCTGGCGAACACCAAACCATACCTTCGGACCAGTTCGCCAGCTCGCGTAGTTCCGCGACCTTAGGATGTGTCTCCGGTTCGCTATCCGGCAGCGGCAAGCCGCGGGGATCAAAGATTTTGACCTCGCCGCCCATCGCTTCCAGCAGCCGTGCCGCTTCCATGGTCAATAACCTGCTGTAAGAACGTTCACGAACAGATCCGTACAGCAGGAGAAAGCGCGGACGGTGGGTCGATGCGCCAATTTTCGAGAAGTCACCGATCGCCGGCACCTTGAACTGGCCGGGATCGACGTTAGGCAGATCAGTTACCTGGTGCGACACGTTGGCCCTCCGCATTGATCACGACTTCGCCATCTTCCTTGGTGAAAGCGCCTTGCTGCGGGTTCGGGAGGATGTCCAATACCAACTCGGACGGACGGCACAGCCTGGTCCCCTTGGTCGTCACGACGAATGGCCTGTTGATCAGGATGGGATTGGCCAGCATTGCATCCAGTAGTTGATCGTCGGTCAAGGTAATGTCATCCAGACCCAGCTCAGCATAAGGCGTGCCTTTCTGGCGGATGGCTTCACGAACCGTCAGGCCGGCATCCTGAATCATCTTGACCAGCTGCTCGCGGCTGGGCGGATGCTGCAGGTATTCAATCACGGTCGGCTCTTCGCCGCTGTTGCGGATCATGGCCAGGGTGTTGCGGGAGGTCCCGCATGCGGGGTTGTGATAGATGATCGTCATGGTGAGGTCCTATTGTGAAATCGGCTCTGATTGCGGGCGAATCGCCGCCGTAGCGAAAAAGAAGAGAATTGCTCCCGTCGCCGCTATGGCAACCAGGGCAGCTATGGCACCGGGATAGCCGCCTCCGACGCTATAGAGGAGCGATGCAACGAACGGACCGGCTGCGAAAGCGATCGTGACCGGAGTTGCCATCGCGCCGCTGATGGCGCCGTAGGCCTCACGGCCATACAACTCGGCTGGCAGCGTCCCGCGAACGATGGTCATGACGCCGTTGCCCATGCCGTACAGGATGGCAAACAGTCCGTAGAGCACCAGCCAGTCAGCTGGGGCATAGAGCAGAAGCAAAGCGACTGGCAGCAAGGAAATGGCAAACTGGCCCGTCTGCCTGGTGCTGGCCTTCTTCCCGATCGTGGTCTCCAGGATTCGGCCCAACACCTGCATGGGGCCAATCATCGCTCCGATTGCGGCAGCATAGTACGGTGTCATTCCGCGATCATGCAAAATCGACATCAAGTGCAACGACATTGCCGAGAACACCAGGGCGTTCAAGGTCACGGCCGTCGTCACTGCATAAAAACTCGGTTGCCGTAGCACCGCCTTCAGGTCCCAATCCTTATTGGCGGCGGCCTTAGTCTTCTGAATAGACCTGGCTGCTGGAAGCAGCATATGAACCGGCAGGCAGATCACCAGGTTGGCCACCGCGTAAATCTGCCACGTCGTCCGCCAGCCGTACTGCTCCAGCAACCATTGGGTCAGCGGCCAGGCGACGGTACTGGCAAAGCCGCCGAACAGCGTCAACATCGTGATGGCGCGGCGGAAATCTGCCTGGAAGACCTGCGTCAACACGGCGAACGCCGGCTGGTATAGCGTCGCGCTCATGGCCAGTCCGATTACCGCCCAGATGAGGTAAAGCCCCAGCGCATCGTGAACGAACGACATGGCCGCCAGCATCAAGGCGGCCAATACGGTTCCGGCGCCCATCAGCAATCGGCCACCGATGCGGTCAATGATGCTGCCGGCCAGCGTCGACATCAGCCCCGAAATGAGCAGCGCAAGGGAATAAGCTCCGACCACGACTGGCTTGGAGAGCTGCAGCTCCGTCTGCATCGGCTGCATCAAGATCCCGTAGGCATAGAACATCGAGCCCCAGCCGACAATCTGGGTCAGCCCAAGCGAAGGGATCAGCCAGGTCGATTTGCGGGCCTCCACTTCAGCTCCCCAACCTCAGTGCCAAGGCGGACAGCGTCACCAGCAGGACGGGCAGCGTCAGCATCGCGCCCACCCGGAAGTAATAGCCCCATGAGATGTGGATGCTCTTCTTGTCCAGCACATGCAGCCAGAGCAAGGTCGCCAGGCTACCGATGGGGGTGATCTTGGGGCCAAGGTCGCTGCCAATGACATTGGCGTAGACCATTGCTTCCTTCACCACGCCTTGGGCTGTGGTGGCGTCAATCGACAGTGCGCCCACCAGTACCGTCGGCATGTTGTTCATGATCGACGACAGGAAAGCCGTCAAGAAGCCGGTACCGAGGGCAGCGCCCCAGACGCCGTGCTCTGCAAAGCCGTTCAGCACGCTTGTCAGGTAGTCCGTCAGGCCCGCATTGCGCAGCCCATACACCACCAGGTACATCCCCAGCGAGAAGAACACGACCTGCCAGGGCGCGCCCTTGATGACCTCGCGTGTGGAAATGACACGGCCTTTGCCTGCAACTGCCAGAAGGATCAGTGCGCCGACCGCCGCCACGGCGCTGATGGGCACACCGAGGCCTTCCAGCCAGAAGAAGCCCACCAGCAGCAGCGCAAGCACCCACCAGCCGGCAACGAACGTTGCTCGATCATGGACGGCAGAGACGGGATCCGGAACCTGGGTCAGGTCATAGTTTGCGGGGATATCGCGACGGAAGTATAGGAGGAGCACAATGAGCGTCGCCACGACTGACACGATGTCGACGGGGATCATGACCGAGGCATATTCCGCAAAGCCGATCTTGAAGAAGTCCGCCGAGACAATATTCACCAGGTTGGACACCACCAGCGGCAGGCTGGCTGTGTCGGCGATGAAGCCGGCTGCCATGACAAAGGCCAGCGTCGCCTGGGGCGAGAATCGCAGCGCCAGCAGCATGGCGATGACGATCGGCGTCAGGATCAGCGCGGCGCCATCGTTGGCGAACAGGGCGGATACGGCTGCGCCCAACAGGATGAGCAGTACGAACAGCATGCGGCCGCGACCACCACCCCACCGGGCTACGTGCAAAGCTGCCCACTCGAAGAAGCCGGCCTTGTCCAGTAGCAGGCTGATGATAATGATGGCGATGAAGGTACCCGTGGCGTTCCAGACGATGTGCCAGACAACCGGGATGTCCGAAAGATGAATGACGCCGGCAGCCAAAGCCACGGCCGCGCCAGCGCACGCGCTCCAGCCAATGCCGAGCCCCTTGGGCTGCCAAATGACAAAAATCAGGGTGAGCAGGAAGATGACAAAAGCGGCCAGCACTTTCTTTCCTTGGTCGAAGAAGAGGAGTCAGAGAGGCAGGAGCCCAATGGCTCCTGCCGTAAGGTTTAAACCGGGGTGGCGCCGATAGCGTCCATCTCACGCTTGATCGAGGTCTTTTCGAGCGTGTGGAACGGCAGGCTGGCGAAGATGTTCACGCGGGTCATGATCTGGCGGGCAACCTTCGAGAATACGGCGCGCTTTTGCTCGTCGGTGCCGGTAGCAGCCGCTGGATCTTCGAATCCCCAGTGGGCCGAGATCGGTTGTCCTGGCCAGATCGGACATACTTCGCCCGCGGCGTTGTCGCAAACCGTGATGATGAAGTCCATCTTGGGGGCATCCGGTGCCGCGAACTCGTCCCAGCTCTTGCTACGCAGGTCATTCAGCGGATAACCAGTGGCGTGGATCTGCTCCAGCGCCAGCGGATTGACGGCGCCGGCCGGATGGCTGCCCGCGCTATAGGCATTGAAGCGGCCTTTGCCCATGGTGTTGAGCAATGCTTCGGCCATGATGCTGCGAGCCGAATTACCGGTGCAGAGAAAAAGAACGTTGTAGGTCTTCTGTTGGCTAGTGGACATGGTGACTCCTTGGCGTGAAGGCCTGACGGTTCCAGGCGTTGATTATTCGGTAGTAGTGGCTGGTTCGCAGCATGCTGTTACCGGCGAGCACACATTGCCGCCGCAGCAGTTCTCGGTGAGAAACCCCAGAACATCGTTCATGGCGGTGTAGTTGGCGGCATAGATGACGAAGCGCCCCTCCTGGTGTGAAGTCACCAGACCGGCGTGCGAGAGCTCTTTCATGTGGAAAGACAGGGACGAAGGCGCAATGTCCAGTGCTTCTCCAATCTTGCTGGCGGCGCTGCCTTCTGGCCCCACCTGAACCAGGTAACGGAAGATGGCCAGGCGAGATTCCTGTGCCAAAGCAGCCAGTGCGGTAATAACGGACTTGGTTTCCATAGCAGCCTCAATCAATACAATGATTCAATTATTATTGAAATATTTAATTAAAACAAGTCACTGTTGTTTTTTTTGGTGGCGCTTGTCTGCTATTGGCGGCGAAGCACGGACATCATTTCACGTTTCATCACTCTCACTTACACCATGGCTCGCTAAACGGTATCCGTGCTGTAGGCTGCTTCAAATATTGCGACTCCGGATTTCTAAACGGCAGCCATATCTACGCAAAGAAAAAAGCCCGCTCTACAGCGGGCTTTTTGTATTTCGGAGATAAATTCAGTGACTAGAACTGCGGCAAATTACCAAGGTTATCTCGCTTGGTACTGTTCCTGTCAGTGGTCAAGTACTCGCCGTCGATAACATGCACATGGGCACCTACGTTCCACTTGTTCGTCGACGTATTCATCGTCCAAGTTTGAAACGAGGCCTTTCCCATGCGAATCAGATCTGCAACAAATGCGCGGGAAACAGTGCGAGGCGGACCAAAGGCGTCCGGCAAATCTTGGCGAACCTGGACGTAGTCGATGTGGGTCTTGCTGCTGTTATAACGAACTGCGGTAATTCCAAAATCTGCCATGTCGCACCCCTTATAAGTTGGCCCAATTGCCGAGCTTAGATATGAGACGCGCACATCAAATTTCAAGGAAATAAATGTCGAAACAATAAGTAGAAACCCCAAATGCCCGAGCCCCCCCCTTTTTCCGTCGAGCAAGCAAACGGACACAACAGAGCAGTTAGGCTGTCCATCCGCTTTTGGTTCGCCGCTCTGAGCGGGGACTTGATATTGCGCAAAGCATCAAGCTCGCAAAAGCCGCATCATATTTCCCAACGGAATGCGTTGCATTTAATGCAATTTTTGGTTCGTGTTCGCCTAGGATAGCTGTATCTGTGGATACTAGAGGCTAAAAAGCTTGGGAAGCATAGGTTTGCCGATATGAATTGGAAGCACAAGGCTGCCAAATGGCAGAACTGTGGTTCCATCTTCACATTCTATTTCTTCAGGCCGCGGCGTGAAGGTTGCATGAAGATCTTTAAGTGTCAGCGTACGTGGAAATCTAGGATACGCAGTCCGTTCGATACTGGCCATGGTAAGGGGATCCTTGGCAGGGTCGTTCAAAGGCGAAATCGTTGAAAAATCGGAGTGACATCAACAGGCTCCACGGACATTGCATCAGCCGAAGGTTCGTTGTCAATGGCAAGTTTTCACGCTCTCAGATATTCTTTGTAGGTTGACCAGACTCAAGTCACGACATGAATATATTGTGACCACGAGATGCTATAAACTGTGGAATGAAATGATCCAAAACGTGATCGTCTTTGATCAAAACTGCACAATCGAGCTTGCATGAAAAAACGTCAAACCTACTCGACCATCCTTGAACGCGGCGGCAAAGTCTCGTGGCCGAAGGCATTGACAGACTGGAAGATAGGCCAACGTGTTTTCCTGTCCATTAAGGACGGAGCTATTGCCGTGACTACCCGGCCGGCGCGCTCAATGGACGGGCGAATATTTTCCGCCCGCGTCAGTCGCAAATTCAGCAGCAAACATTTCTCAGCTAGCTGATAGCTACCAGCTAGCCTCCAAGTTGAGCCGGCTCAAGTTGCGAAAGCAACAGATCCTTTAGTCACTAAAGGCAGCAATTTCGCGTGCGAAATTGTCCTCCAGCCGGACCAACTCCATTATCAAGAGGATCACGTGGCAAGAATTCTCGTTGTCGACCTCGAAGCGACCTGTTCGGACGACGGCACCATCCCGCCGGAAGAGATGGAAATCATTGAAATGGGTGCTTGCTGGGCCACTGAACGTGGTGTGGTGCTGGAACGGTTTCAGCATCTGGTGAAGCCGCTGGTGCGGCCGGCCCTTACGCCATTTTGCAAGACGTTGATCGGTATCACCCAAGAGGAAATCGATCAAGCCCCCCTGTTTCCTGTCGCAGCGCAGGCGCTTCAGGCCTTCGTCAGCGAGGTAGTGTCCAGCGATACTGTCTGGATGAGCTGGGGAAACTACGATCACAAGCAACTGACCAGAGATGCCCAGCGTCACGGCATTGCTATGCCCTTGGCCATGCCCCATCAGAATGCCAAGCGGTTGTTTGCGAAGGTTCAGCGCATTGGCAAGGAGGTTGGCATGGTGCGGGCGTGTGCGCTGGCCGGCATTCCTCTGGAGGGGCAGCATCATCGTGGGCTGGACGATGCAGTCAATATTGCCAAGCTGATGCCATGGGTATTGGGGCATGCCACACTTTCGGGCCAGAGCCATACCCCTGGAGTTCACAAATGAGGGAGCACACGATGCCGTTTAACGTCTTCATCGACACTGAGTTCACTGATTTTCTCGACCCGCAGTTGATCAGCATCGGTCTGGTCGCACAAAGCGGCGAGGAGTTTTACGCCGAGCTGCCTTACGAGGTGCGTGAGTGCAGCGAATTTGTCAAGGCCGCGGTCCTTCCACTCTTGGGATACGCACCGCATGCGGAAATGACCAAGGACGACCTTTACCTGCAGATGACCAATTGGCTTAAGTTGGTAAGGCCGAAGGATCAAGAGGTCTTCATTTGCTACGACTACCAGACGGACTGGGATCTCTTCTACGATGTCTTGGATGGACGGGGGCCGCCGTGGTGCAAACGTCGACTGGTCGCCGATCGCATCAATGAGCTATTGCGGTACGAGTTCCACAAGCAGCATAATCTGCCCGAGCACCACGCCCTCAATGATGCCAAGGCGAATTGCTACGCTTTTCGTGAATTGCCACCGGCCTCTGTTGGCGAGACCATTGCATAGATCGTCTGGACATCTCCATAGACGCTGCTAGATCACCATATGGGGGAATCGCAGAGTGAAGCGCGTTTTCTTCTGCGCCGAGCGTATGGTGACATCCCCTTGGTGAGCCCGCATGATGGCCAGCGTAATGGATAAGCCAGCCGAATCCGTGTCAACCTTGGTGCGGGACTTGTCTGCTCGATAGAACCGGTCAAACAAGTGAGGCAGATGCTCCATCGGAATCTCGGGGCCGTCATTCTTAACGGCTGCTAGAGCCTTCAGACCTGTCGATCGACACGACGATACTGCCGGCCGCTGGCATGTAGCGCATGGCATTGGAGATCAGATTGCTCAATGCGCGGCGGACCATAAGGCGATCTCCACTGATGGTGGCATCGCCCGCCAGATGCACCCCTTTTTCCTCTGCCAGGGCATCATAGAAGTCGAAAAACTCGGTAATTTCCTCCTGGAGCTGGAGCGGCTCATAGCTAGGCAGGATGATGCCTTTTTCGGTCTGCGCCAAGAACAGCATGTCGGAAATGGTTCTGGCCAGACACTGCAATTCCTCGGCATTCGAGGAAAGCGTGTCCCGATAGGCCTCATTGGTGCGCTGCTGGCTCAAGACCACATCCGTTTGCGCCAGCAAGTTGAAGGTCGGCCGAGATTCTAGAAATTTTGCAGGCATTAACTTAAATCTTCGATTTTTATGCCAATTTTGTGGCGACAATTTGTTCCGCCCCCTGTTTTAGGGCTGGAGAATATGGTGCTGAAATTTATTATCAGCTCCATTTTTAAGGTGCATTCCGTCTTAAATTAAGAGCACCGCCACATTTCAATAGTTCTAATTACATTGCATAGATGTAACTATCTAGTAGCAAATCAGTCATGCCTACCTCCCTAAAATGGGTTTATCGCTAAGGCGATTATTCAACTAAAAGGAGGTATTTATGAAATTCAACTTGTTTGTTGGCACAGTCTGCTCTGCGCTTTTCATGTCCCTTGCCGCTGCTAATTCAATGGCACAAGTGTCAGATCCCTATGGAACGGTTGCGAGTCAGGCGTTGCCAGACCGCATAGTTCAAGTCGATGGTGGAACAAAGTTCATCAATGTTCACCAGGGGGAAGTAATCAAGTTCGTTTTCCAAGATCAAAGCTTTACTTGGAAATTCGATACATTCAATCGGATGTCGTTCGAATTTGGTGTAATTGCACCGAAGAACTTCGCCAATTCCAAGGCAGTGATATACCTTGATCCCAATCCGCTGTATACAGGTTGAATCAGATGGAATATAGCTGCTGGTAAGTGCTGCTAATTTCGAACATAGCTTCGGTCTCACTTATTGAGGGCGAAGCTTTTTTTCTAGATTGTCCGTATTTAGCGAGCATTAAGTCCCGTCTTATGCAGATTCCTTACCGCGTAACAGTTGGCTCTCGCGTCATTTAAGGCATGGTGTGTTGATTCGCTCGCGGATTTGACCGTCTCCCTTTGCCCCATCTTCCATCGCCTACCAAAGGCTGCCACACGGCCGTACGCCCCCTCATATCCCAGTTCTTTCAGATCCAGGAACATCTGTTTCGGGTTCTTCGTTGCTTGCGAGATTTAGCGGATTCAGCGCTCAGCCAAGCGGAGAACCTGGGAGCAAACTCATCAAGAGAGCCAGGCGAATGCCTTGCTGGGTATCCTGATTCGATCGCGTCTGACCGAATATAACTGTGAACCGTATTGCGGGAGATGTCCAGGCGGCGGGCGATTTCACAGATTGAGATCTGCTCTCTGATGTACCAACGTCGAGTAATTCCAAGTAGGGCCACGTTTGTCACTCCGTTCTCCCGCTCACTGTCATGAGCAGGATTGTGGTCTAAACATGGGCAAACTTAAGATGCAAAATTCCTGAGTGGATCACATTTCAATGCTATTCAACAACGCTTAATCACATTTTAGTCAGAAGAGACGACGAGACCAAGCGGCCGAAGTAGCTTCTTCATACCATCCGTACTCATCATTTCAATCTTAGGTGTCACTGTTGCGAACAACTCAAGCAGTTGATATTGCACGTAAACATTATCCGTTGCTATGACGTCCATAGTTACATCTGGTACTTTGGCAGTCACCACTCGGATCGAATGACTTCCCGCCTCAACTTTCAGCCGCGCAAACGTCATAGGCCCTAATTTAGCCTCCAGTTTCCCATCAACAAACACGTCCGATGCTTCACTTCGTTGTTGTGCGTAAGGGCGTACCACATAAATGTAGGAAGCCCCCGATTCAGCCCGTTGTAAGGATTTTGCCTGCGCCTCATGTTCGGCATCCTGTACCGGAACAGCGACACAGTGGCCTGCCTGTTGGAGAATAGTGCAGTGAACAAGCCCTTGGTGTTCGGTAGCGCAGCCGACCACGAAGAGGCAAACGGCGATCATGGATGTTTTCCCTAGCGACTCAGTTATTGTCGTCATTTCGAAATCCCCTCCTTTTGAGTGAACGTATGTGTATGGTGTCGATAAATTCAGGTGATCTTGGACACACTCAGTTACGCCTTGACGAACGTGCATTAAGCGATACGCTACGGGCATGACAAACATCGAAAGCAATGGAGCGGTAATCATACCGCCGACCATTGGCGTTGCAATCCGGCTCATGGCCTCGGAGCAGGCGCCGCTTCCCCACAGAATTGGAACCAGGCCCGCCAGGATGACGGCCACGGTCATCGCCTTTGCACGGCCCCTGAGCACGGCACCTTCGCGGATTGCATCCTCCAGTACCGGGACTGAGATAGCGCCTATGCATACAAACTTCCATCGCAAAAACTGATTTCACTGTGAACCCAGCGTTGCAAAAAAATCCGGAATTTGCATTACTGACTTGTAATCGACCGGCAATCTGTCTGTGCGACGCCGTTTTCTATAATTCATTTTAACGATTGGCCACCAAATGCCAATTAAAGCAGCTCCAGTATCGATGGAGCTTTCTGAAATGATTTATGGAGAATTGATATGACCCAAGCCACCACCCGTGTGTTCGCCTTCTCACTGCTGGCATTTGTAGCGAGTGCCGCGTTTGCTCAAAGCGGCACCCCTGAAGTCAATCAGCGCGATGCTGCTAACGTCGTAGCACGTAATAACTATCCGATCGTCCAGTTCGTCAGCACGAAGACCCGTGCTGATGTGCTCGCTGAGCTCCAGCAAGCCCAACGCGAGGGCTTGATCACGAATGGCAATGACTATCCGATCGTTCGTCAAGCATCCTCCCAAAAGACTCGTGCCGAAGTGCAGCATGAGGTGTCGACAGCTGGCAGTGTTGCATCCTCCCTGTATCAGGGCGCCTGACTTCATCCAGCGCCGGGATGTGTCGGTGCCTAACAATCTCCCCTGACTTGGCCACTGCCGCTCTGAACGGCAGTGGCATTTTTTTGCTATGGCGTATGTTGAATTTAGTCGCTAAAGCCTTTAGGCAGATCGGGGCGCAATTCTGGGGAAGTGCAAGGTAAAGCGCGTATTGCCCTGCGCTGACACCACGGATACATCCCCTTGGTGTGCTCGCATGATTGCCTTGGTAATGGATAGGCCTAGTCCAGCAGAATCGGAATCCATCTTGGTGCGAGATTTGTCGGCTCGGTAGAAGCGGTCAAACAAATGCGGCAGATGTTCGACCGGTATATCGGGCCCATTATTTTCGACTTGTACCAATGTGCCGTCCTCTGAACGCAGGAGCGCCACGACAATCGCGCCCCCCGGCGGCGTGTAGCGCATTGCATTGGATATCAGATTACTTAGGGCCCTACGTACCATCAACCGATCGCCTTTGATCAATGCCTCCCCAACAAGATTCATTCGAACATCTTTTTCCTCGGCCAATGCATCGTAAAAATCGAACAGTTCTGTAATTTCGTCATGCATATTAAGAGGTTCATAGCTGGGCAAGCTGATTCCGTTCTCAGTCTGCGCTAGAAAAAGCATGTCAGAGATCGTACGAGCCAGTCTCTGCAATTCTTCTGCATTTGATGACAGCGTATCCCGGTAGGCATCATTGCTGCGATGCTGGGTCAACACAACGTCCGTCTGGGTCAGCAAATTTGTAATGGGGGTGCGAAGTTCGTGGGCAATATCGGTCGAAAAATTGGTGATGCGATTGAAGTCGAGCTGAAGCCGTTCCAACATGGCGTTAAGCTTGCCAGCTAAATCTGCAATTTCAACTGGTAAAGTCTCGACCTGCATGCGCTCACCAAAATTATGCGAAGAGATCACCTGTACTTTGTCTGACATTGCGCGTAGCGGAGAAAGTCCGCGGCGGGCAGCCCACCAGCTCAACAGAACGACGATCAAGGCGGAACCGGCAATGTATATAACAAGCGTCGTCTGAAAATTGCGCATGAAATGGTCGTGCATCTCGGTATCGACAGCGACAATCACCTGTAAATTCCCTCCGCTCAGATCATCCCTCAATGGTGCTTTGATCGCCTGAAACTCCTGGTGACCGTTTATCGCCACCGCGAAGGAACGGCTGGAGGTAGCCTTTCGCGCTGCCGCGATGACCTGCTCGGCAGACTCGCCGAGCGTTGAATACAACGCTTTCCCGTCAGAAGAGCTAATATGAACGTAGAAGCCAGGATGGTTATGTAAGGCTTCGCCGAAAGTCGAGTTAATGGCGTTTGCGCCCCTCTCATCGACAACCATGCGGATAAGCTGCAGTTCCTTTTCCAGTAGCAGCTCGTCCTGATCCGTGAAGTGTTTGGCTACGGTGGAGATGATCAAGAGTCCCAGGCCCACCAGAACTGCCGTTGACGCAAGGGCAAATAATGCCGTCAGCCGAACCGTGAGGGAGCGTTGACGGATCATGTGGAACTTTCCACATGATCGGGCGCATCTAGGATATAGCCCACGCCCCGGACAGTCAAAATCAGCTTCTGCTCAAAGCCATCATCTACTTTCGCCCTCAGCCGTCGGATAGCCACATCGATTACGTTCGTGTCGCTATTGAAGTTGATATCCCATATCTGGGAGGCAATCAAGGAGCGCGGCAATACCTCGCCGCGGCGTCTGGCCAGGAATTCCAGCAGGGCAAATTCCTTGTTGGGGCGAATTGAGGAAACGGGAAAAATTGTACGCTAAGGCTTTTCGACGTTTCGCAAAGGCCGATACTGCCCTATTTCCAGTCGTTTGCTTTGCCGCCAGAGATAGTCTCCAGTCAGATTGATGTGCTCCCAGCCCAGTGGTGATAAGAATGACAACAGTGCATCGTCAATATCCTTTCCTTGCGCTCGCAACGCCTCAATGACGCGTTCCAGATATACCGTATTCCAAAGCACAATGGCGCCAGTGACGAGCGTCAGGCCGCTCGCACGGTAACGCTGCTGCTCATAGTTGCGGTCGCGGATCTCCCCCAGACGATTGAAGAAGATGGCGCGCGCCAAGGCATTTCTGGCTTCGCCCTTATTTAGGCCGGCATGTACTCTGCGGCGCAGCTCGACATCCTGAAGCCACTCCAGAATAAATAGCGTCCGTTCAATTCTCCCGAATTCCCGCAAGGCAACAGCAAGTCCGTTTTGGCGAGGGTAGCTACCGAGCTTGCGGATCATCAAGGAGGCAGTCACGGAACCCTGCTTGATTGATGTGGCGAGCCGCAATACTTCGTCCCAATGGGCACGTAGATGCTTAATGTTAAGCGTCCCTCCGATCATCGTCCTTAACGCATGGTAGTCCTGCTCTCTTGATGGCACATACAGCTTGGTATCGGCCAGATCTCGAATTCGTGGCGCAAACTTAAATCCGAGCAAATGCATCAACGCAAAGACGTGATCCGTAAAGCCAGCGGTATCTGTGTAATGCTCCTCGATGCGGAGTTCTGACTCGTGGTAAAGCAAGCCATCAAGAACGTAAGTCGAGTCGCGCACGCCGACGCTGATAGGCTTGCCGTAGAACGGCGAATACTGGTCGGTAATATGGGTATAGAAAAGGTGTCCTGGTTCGGTACCGTATTTGGGGTTGACATGCCCGGTGCTTTCAGCCTTCCCGCCGGCGCGAAATCGCTGAGCATCGGAAGAGGATGTCGTCCCACTACCCCAGTTCGCTGCGAAGGGATTGCGCAATTGAGCATTGGTTAATTCGGCCAGCCCGGCCGTATAGGTCTCATCCCGTATATGCCAAGCTTGTAACCACGAGAGCTTGGCGTAGGTCGTGCCAGGTGTGGAGTCGGCCATCTTGTTTAGGCCCAAGTTAATTGCGTCTGCCAAGATCGCAGAGAGCAATAGCGTACGATCTTTTGTGACCTCGCCGGACTTCAGGTGGGTGAAATGCCGAGTAAAGCCCGTCCAGTCATCAACCTCCATGAGTAATTCCGTAATCTTGACCCGAGGTAGGATCGCGCTTGCTTGATCAATCAGCGCCTGGGCGGACTCTGGTACCGCAGCATCAAGCGGGGTGATTTTTAGTCCGGAATCCGTAATGATGGCGTCGGGCAGTTCCTGCGCAAGTGCCAGATCATTCACCTTTTCCAGCTGCTCCTGAAGAAGTGCCAGGCGGCTTGTCAGGTAGCGATCGCAATCCGGCTCGATCGCCAATGGAAGTCCTGCATCCCGTCGCATGGCAGTAAATTTTTCGACCGGCAGAAGATAGTCTTCAAAATCCCTGAACTGACGAGAGCCCCTGACCCAAATGTCCCCGGAGCGCAAAGAATTCTTCAATTCCACAAGGACGCACATTTCGTAGAAGCGACGATCGATTCCATCGTCTGTGAGGACCAAGGGGCGCCAGCGTGCTTTGATAAAGTCGACTGGAGCATCTTCGGACACCTTCCTGGCACCCTTGAGGTTCATCTCTTTCACCACCTCAATCGCGTCGAGGACGCTCTGCGCGGCTGGCGCCGCCCGGAGCTCCAATACATCCAGAAATTCTGGGGTATAGCGACGCAAGGTATTGAAGTGCTCGCCCATCAAATACAGATGATCGAATGACTCAGGCTGCGCAAGATGTGCGGCCTCATCGATACTCTTGGCAAATTCCTCCCATGGCAATACGGCCTCGATCGCGTCGTACGGATCCATGCCAGCCAGCTTTGCTTCTACCAGTGCCTTGCCGATGCGGGTGTACAACAAGATTTTTTCGTTGATGGCCTTACCCTGCTGATGGAACCGCTGCTGGTGTTTGTTTTTGGCCGCATTGAACAGGCGCATGAGGATGCGGTCGTGAAGATCTACTATTTCATCGGTCACGGTTGCCATCCCCTCGATGGCAAGAGCTACCAGAGTGGCGTAACGCCGCTGATCTTCGAATCTGGACAAGTCGCGCGGCACCATCTGACCGCCTTCACGCGCTATCTTGAGTAAGCGATTCTGATGGACGTAACGACCGATCCCCTCTGGCAGATTCAACGCTTGGAACGCTTTAAGCCGTTCGATGTGCTCCATCATGAACCGGGAATTCGGTTTTCGAGGTGATTGCCGAAGCCAAGACAACATCGTCACGCCGGTGCCGGGGCGGTTTGTCAGCAGCACGTCCAAGCTGCGTCGATGGATATCAGAGAGCGGCTCTGTCAAAGTACGGTAAATCTTTTTGTTCGCGCGACTGATCCCCTCCGCGCATATCCGGTCGATCACAGATACTGCGGGTAGCATTACGCTGCGATTGCGCAACTGTTGTAATGCGTTGGTAGCAAGGACGACGGCCTTATCTGTCTGCGTTGCCAAGTCTGTCATTTGATGGACGAGGAACCGATAATCCGCCAGCCCGAACGGACGTACTGCCAGATAGCTTCGCAGCTCCTGAAGGTGTTCTCTACGCGTGGTATCTCTCTGAGCGTAATCGCCCCAAGTGTCCGGATTTGCTCGCACTTGACGGGCGACCCACTGCACCACATGAGCTGGCACCTCCCGGTCGTTACCGAACGCATATCCCGGAAACCGCAACATACAGAGCTGGACGGCGAAGCCGAGCCGGTTAGCATCGCCTCGACGTTGACGGATCAGGGCCAGATCTGTGTCGTTGAGCGTATAGTGCTGAATCAACTCGTCTTGTGACGCAGGGAGGGTAATCAGGCTCGCCTGTTCTGCGGCTGAAAGAATGGAGCGGCGTGGCATGTCAGTGAATTCCTCTTGAGGCGGGAAGTAGACTCTGCTTGCGGCATGAAGAGATTCGGAGCGACCTCTCCTGAACGGACGACACTAACTGGCGATTCTCATTTGAAAATTTTCACCGATGTGGAAAACGGTGAAAACTGTACGCTAAGGAATTCGCTAGATAATTGATTCCAGCAACCAGCGTGTCGCGCTAGCTATAGACCGCTTTTCAGGCCAGCAACGGGACATTGCATCAGCCGCTGAATGGTTGTCAATGGCAAGTTTTCACATTCGTGCGCATTGCTACTTCTGCGAGCCAACGCAAATCACGATATGAATAAATTGTGTGCACGAGATGTTATAAACTGTGGGACAAAATGTCGCAGAACGTGATCGGCTCTGATCAAAAAAGCTCTACTGAATAGCCGTGGCTTATATGAAAAAACGTCAAACCTACTCAACCATCCTCGAACGCGGCGGCAAAGTCTCATGGCCGAAGGCTTTGACGGACTGGAAGATTGGCCAACGGGTATTCCTGTCCATTCATGACGGTGCGATTGTGGTCACCACCCGACCATCGCGCTTGATGAAGGGCCGAATATTTTCCACGCGCATCAGCCGCAAATTCAGCAGCAAAAATTTCGCAGCTACCTGATAGCTATCAGGTAGTTCAAGATTGAGCCGGCTCAAGTTGTGACCGCTGTGGCTCTCCTTTAGTCACTAAAGGCCAACGAATTTCGCATGCGAAATTGTTCTTCGTACTGAACCACCCTGAAATCCCGAGGATCAAGTGGGCAAAATTCTCGTAGTCGACCTGGAAGCAACCTGCTCGGATGATGGCAGCATCATGCCGGAAGAGATGGAAATCATTGAAATCGGCGCCTGCTGGGCCACCGAAGGTGGTGTTGTGCTTGAACGGTTTCAGCACTTGGCCAGGCCGCTGGCGCGGCCAATACTCACGCCATTTTGCAAGCAACTAATCGGCATCACGCAAGAGGAAGTCGATCAGGCTCCTCTTTTTCCTGTCGCAGCCCTAGCGCTACAGGCCTTCGTCAACGACGTGGCGTCAGCAGATACTGTCTGGATGAGCTGGGGAAACTACGATCACAAACAACTTACCAGGGATGCCCAGCGCCATGGGATTGCTATGCCTTTGCTCATGCCGCATCAGAATGCCAAGAGATTGTTTGCGAAGGCACAGCGCATCGGCAAGGAGGTGGGCATGGTTCGGGCGTGTACGCTGACCGGCATCCCTTTGGAGGGGCAGCATCATCGTGGACTCGATGATGCCGTCAATATCGCCAAGCTGATGCCATGGGTATTAGGACATGCTAGGCTTTCTGGCCAGAGCCAAGCCAGCTCGGCGGTCTTATGAGGAAGCTCACGATGCCGTTCAACGTCTTCATCGATACCGAGTTCACCGATTTTCTTGATCCGCAGTTGATCAGTATTGGCCTGGTGGCCCAGAGTGGCGAAGAATTTTACGCCGAGCTTCCCTACGAGGTGCGTGAATGCAGCGAGTTCGTCAAAGCGGCCGTCCTTCCGCTCTTGGGATACGCACCTCACGCCGAGATGACCAAGGACGATCTCTATGTCCAGGTGACGAACTGGCTCAGGCTGGTAAGGCCGAAAGATAAAGAGGTCTTCATCTGCTACGATTACCAGACAGACTGGGATCTCTTTTACGATGCCTTAGACGGTCGTGTTCCGCCCTGGTGCAAGCGTCGTCTTGTTGCAGATCGCATCAACGAATTACTTCGGTACGAGTTTCATAAGCAGCATAAGCTGCCTGAGCATCACGCCCTCAATGATGCTCGAGCAAATTGTTACGCTTTCCGTGAAGCTCCTTCTAGTTCATCGTAGCCCTGAGCTGGCCGTTCGATCTTCACATCGTTGCGCGCTGATCCGTAATGCGACTGGACAGCTTCCAACAACCGACATCGGCCATCCCAGCACTTATACAGGAAATAGACTCCTATGATGCTGCCAGCGATGCTTGAGAGGGCGAATATCCAAAGTGATGCGTCGAAAACTTCGTCTAATCTAACTATGTAAGAAATCATCTTAAATGCGCAGGGTGGATACCCACCAATCATATGAAGCGACTTTGCATGAATTGCTCATTGAAGCAAAAAAGCATTCAATGAGCAGGCTGTAGGCTATCGATTGCTTGAGGGAAGCATCCGAATAAGGATCCCATCTTTCAGAATAATTTGATGGTAAAGAGCAGCACATACATGTACGCCAATCAGAGCTAATAGTGCCCAGACCGACGCAATATGCCAATCACCAATCGTCGCCAGCAGGTCGGAATTGGCCGGGAAGATTGCGGGGAGTCGCATCAATCCAAAGAAGGACAAGTTCCAGCCTCGTTCTGCAGCGTTCATCCATCCCAGGATGGGGGAGATTGCGAGGAGAAGGTAGAGTCCGCCGTGCACGAGCTTGGCAGCAGCAACGGTGAGCGTCAAATGCGGATGGAGCGGTTGCGGCGCCGGACTGATCAGACGCCAAACCAGTCTGGCCAGCATGACGAGGAGAACCAGCAATCCTACCGAGATGTGGAGACTGACCAATCCTTCGGGAGATTGCAGATCGTCCACATCTGGCATGGTCCACCCGATGGTGCATTGACCAATGATGAGCAGCACCGTGATCCAATGGAAAAACTTGGCAACGGGCGAATATTGTTCTTGAATACTGTTCGACATAATAGCTCCTTAGATTTCACTGACTTCGACTTCTATCTGACTCGCTAAATGGCTCGGGATACTGACCGCCACGCGCAAGCCGGAGCGATCAGACTCGTCACGGAAGCCTAGTGTGATGCTAGCCCCCAACCTGTCTGCGATGGCCTTCACGATCGACAAACCTAACCCAGAACCGATCTGATTGCTACCAAGCAGTCTGTGAAATGCCTCGAAGATGCGTGCCCGTTCGACCACAGGGATACCTGGTCCGCTGTCTTCCACAATCAAGACCACGTTTTCATCTTCAAATTCGAGTGCAAGATCCACCTTGCCTCCGTTTGGCGTATAGCGTACCGCGTTATCAGCAAGATTCCTGACGAGTGCAAACAGATCGAGTTCACCCACCAAAAGTCGTGCATCTCGCTGACCATCCACGCCGATATCGATTTGCTTGGACTCGGCCAATGGCATCAGGTCCTCCAACACGCGGCGATAAATGGTCTGGACGGAGATAGGCGTAGCCACGGCCGAAACGGATGATTGGGCTTTTGCCAACGCTAGCAGTTGATTGAGGAGGTTGCGGCCTCTGTCGATTCCCTCCCGTAATGCGCGCAGGCGTTGCCTTGCCTGTTCGGACATGTCGGCCTCTTCCAACCTTTCCGCCTGCAGAGAGATGGCCGTCATGGGAGAACGCAGTTCATGCGCGGCGTCCGCGACGAATCGCCGCTGCGAGGCCATGGATTGATCGATCCGACCAAGCAGTCGATTGATGGCTACTGCAAACGGTCTTACCTCGACAGGAAAATGACTCACCTCTACCGGATGCAATTGCTCATCCTGGCGTTGGTCTACTTCCTTGGATAGTGCCGCGATTGGACGGAACATCTTTCGGATCAGATCGGCCACAATCAACAACAGGACTGGAACCAGAAGCAAGAAAGGCATGATGGTCCTCAGTGCACCGTCTCTGGCAATTTCGTTGCGAAAATCGGATTCTTGGGCGACAGCGATGCGCTCTCCGCTAGGCATCGTCTGAACTAGCACCCGAAAATTTTCTCCCGCAGCATCAATATCGTGCAGGCCATCCATCAACGTGGACGAAAGAGGAAGTGCTTCTTCAGCATCTATTTCCGCTTTACTGGCGGAATAGCCAAGATGTTGAACAATGACGCGAGACTCTTCGTTCGAAGAAGCGTAACTGACCTCCGGTACAGGAGAAGCAGACGAAAGTCGCTGACGCTCCATCAGGTGAGCGATCTGACGAAGCATATCGTCTTGCAATTCGTGCGATTCATCTAGGGCGGAAACGAATGAAAATACCCCCGCCACTATGGCTACCAGTAAAATCGCCATGCAAAGTATGACGGAGAGCTTCAACTGAACCGATTCGTTCAGCCGGCTTTTGAGACCATCCATCCTACCCCCCTGACGTTCTTGATGATGTCGCCGCCAAGCTTCCTGCGCAAGGAATGGATTAAATACTCGACCGCATTGCTTTCGACTTCCTCGTTCCAGCCATATATTCTGTCTTCCAATTCGCTGCGCGACAGAATTGCTCCCGGACGCATCAATAATGCCTGGAGCAAAGCGAACTCACGGTTGGACAACTGTATCGAGCCCCCATCTCGCAGACTGGCCTCCTTGCTGGCCGGGTCGAGCGATAGCAGTCCATTGGTGAGTAAAGGAGAAGCGATTCCACCCTTGCGCCGCAAGACCGCGCGCATGCGGGCCAGCAGCTCGGCCATCTGAAAGGGCTTGAGGACGTAGTCATCTGCGCCGCCATCCAGTCCTTGCAAGCGATCATCAAGGCCATCACGCGCCGTGATGATGAGCAAGGGAATTGGAATGTCTTTTGCGCGTATGCTCCTCAACACATCTAACCCGTCCTTGCCAGGTAAGCCCAAATCCAGAAGAGCGATATCGTAGTGTTGGCTGGTGATGGTCGTGATGGCGATTTGTCCGTCCTTGATCCAATCTACCGCGTACGACGCATCCTTCAAAGCGGCCTGAATCGCCTCACCAATCATCGCGTCGTCTTCGACCAGCAATACTCGCATGTCGCCTCCATTGGAATGGTGTCAATGTGATGCCGTTGCCGCTCTTTGCCGGAAGACCAGCATGGCGCACAGCATGAATGCCAGCAATGCGATGGATGCACCGTAGCGGCTCAGAGCCAGGCCTCCCGCACTCAAAGGTTTATCGAGAAAGTCGCCCACCACGGCACCCAATGGCCGCGTCAGGATGAACGCTGCCCAGAATAGCAGGGTGCGAGAGATTTTTGTTCCGTAGTAGGCCAACACCAACAAAGCGAGCAGTCCACCGAAAATCGCAGCCGCGCCTGTATAGCCCATTCCCGCACTATCCGCTGTCCAGTCCCCGAGTGCCGTGCCCAATGTCTGCGAAAACATGATCGTGATCCAATAGAACATTTCTGCTCGCGGGCTGCTTACTGTGTTCACGGAAACAGAGCCGAGCGTACGCTTCCAAAGTAACAGTGATGCTAGTAAAAGCGCGGACAACAAGGTAGTGCCACCGGTGTAACCGATCCCCAACGAACGATCAGAAAAATCAGCCAGCGTTGTACCGACAGTGGTGGTGGCGATAATCGTGATCCAATAGATCAAGGGATGGAAATTTTTTGACTTGATCTGGTACGCCACTGCAATCACAAAGAACGCAGCGAAGATGCCTGTACTGGTCAGATAGCCAAGGTTCATCGACATGGAGGCCGCATCACCTCCAGTTTCGCCAAGCGTTGTGGCGGCGATCTTGATGAGCCAGAATCCCAGTGTCACTTCCGGCACTTTTGCCAATACATTTTCAGAATATGTTTTCATCTATCTTCTTTCGAAATTGATTTCAGATGCAGCAGTTCGTCGAGCCAATGTTTGATCGGCCGCAGATGTTCAGGCTGATCGCTGTCTGCAGGTGCCGACCTGTGCGGCGGCGACCAGCATGATGATGACCGCCAGAAACAACGCACTGATCCACATCGTTCCCATTCCCAAGCCGCCGTCTGCCTTGTTTTGTGTCAGCAGATCGCCCAGCGCTGCGCCGAAAGGTCTTGTCAAGATATAGCCAATCCAGAAGCTGGAAACCGCATTGCCACCCCGACGCCAGGCGAGGTAAGTGATTGCGATCAGTGTACCGAAGGTCATCGCACCCCAGGCAAATCCCAGGCCCAATGCTTCCGTTGCTAGGTCACCGGCAGCCGTGCCCAGAGCGAAGGTGCACAGGATGGCGGCCCAATAGAATAGCTCTCTGCGGCGCGAGACGATATGGTGGATGGAAAGGCTGTGCTCGACGCGATACCACACGAAGAAGATCAGCGCGAGCAACACTGAAAAGATACCGGTGCTGATATACAAGCTAATACCCAGGCTATCGGTCATGAGATCGGTAATCTGGGTACCCACGATGCTGACCAGTATCACGCTCATCCAATAGAGCCAAGGGATATGACGGCGGGTCTTCAACTGGGCAAAAAGAATGATTGCAAGGATGGTTGCCATGATCGCACTGGTGATTGCCTGACCCCATCCAACATTGAAGGCCAGAAAATCCGCCCCGGTCTCGCCGACCGTAGTGGACATGATCTTGATGATCCAGAACGACAACCCGATTTCGGGAACCTTGTTCATGCAGTACTGGTCGAGCTTGACTTGTTGGCTGTCCATGTTGCTCTCCTCATGAAGTCCGAATGTTGAGAAGTCTGAGTGTTTGGACTTAGCTCTCACTTAGGTGGTGCCACGAACCCATCCTTTCACGATGAACCTAGAGAGGACACGGCAATGAATACGGATCGCCACGTTGTAGACGGAATCAAGACACCCATGAGGAAGACGCTGAATGAGGGTGGTGCTAAGCATCGCTACGATGGCGGCACCTGCCATGTCGAACGGGAAGTGCACGCCGAGATAGATACGCGCCCAGGCCAAGGGTATGCCTAGCATACCGAGAACAATCCCCGAGAACCTCAACGAAGGATTGAGCAGGAAACTGAAGGCTACCGCCCACCATAGAGACAGATGATCGCTGGGAAAAGAGGAGTCGGCAGCGTGCGAGATCAGTGTGTGACCCAGTCCGATCATGAAAGGACGAGGATGCCACCAGATCATGCCGATCAACTGATTCGTCAACAATGCAGTCAGACCGGCTGCGGTCGCGGCAAGCATGGCTCTTCGCTGAGGCGCATCGCCCCATAACCAGACTAGGGCAATCACAAGCGGAACGATCCAGATCTGGAATGTTGCGATGACTGCGGCCAAGTCGACCGAAATCTGACTGGGATGGTCAGGGGCATTCAGCCACAAGAAGAGAATCCTATTGATATTTTCCATGGTGGTGCTTTGGTAGTGAACGATAGCGGGCGGTCGACCTGATGATTGCTTGCATCGGTCACGACACGTGATTTTTTGCAAAATGAGCAGGAAGATTACGCTGCCGTGAGAATGTATCCCGGAAAACTTAGCCGAGACTGAGCCCACATGAGGCATGTAAAACATGGCCGCTGAAGCTAGATAGCAGATATCTACGCGGCCTAAGAGCTGGCTAAGTCTTGGGCAGTAGGCTCATGCGGCCAGAATTATTATCTGGCAACATCCATCAACCATAGGAGCCATCCATGACTTCAGCGATCAGCAGTCTCTCCAGTAGCTTTTACAACAATGTTGTGGCGGCCAATCCGCGCTAGAACGCCGGCAAAGTCGATAGTGACGGGGATCATGACAATAGTCGCCCGGGTGAAGTCGAAAAGGCCAAGCCGATGTCGGGAACCCTGGGCACGATGATCGATACGCACGCTTAAAGCAGCAAACCGGCCATTTGGAATTTGAATGGCCGGTACAGGAGCAACACTGCTACGAAATGCCATAACCGCATTGTGTATCAAGGTTATCTAAGTACGAGGGCTCAACGGCAATACGCATGGTAATATCCTATCCCCCTGGATAGGATATTACCATTATGAGCACACATAGCTCTCACCCCGACATCATCAAGCGCTTAAAGCGCGCCGAAGGCCATCTACGGAGCATCATTGACATGATGGAAACCAAGGGGTCTCTTTGATTCCCGTGCAATTTGCGACGGTAGGTGGATCCAGAGCTGACGCGGCTTTCCGGTCGATTGCATTCAATTTTTCTTTTTAAATCAGTTACTTGCTGACTGGTCTGTTTTCCCCTCCCAACGCTCCCTTTCTTCTTGCGCTGCACTTGCACCTCCGGCATTCCAGTCGACGCTAGGCTCGTTTCGCAACGATAATATTAGTTATCCTTTATTTATAAATTTAAAACTTACGGTTTTAGCTTTTATAACGCTAGAAATGTATGTAATACTCTTGAAATATCCTCTTTTGGAGCCCCTATGCCGCGCGCCTCCATTGCCTCTCCCGCTCAGATCCGCTCTACCATCCTGGCGATGCTCGCTGAAGCCCACGACGCTAGTCCCGCGACCCGTGAGCGCTTCCGACGAGTTGTGTCCGTCCGCAAGCTCAAGGATCGCCTCGGCGGCGGTGACCCAGCGACGTTGGGGCGTGCGATAAATGCAATCGAATCCGAAATCGTCACAGCGGGCCTGGCGGATATCGCCATGCCCGACATTCCGAACGAGATTGCCGAGCTCATGCGGCAGCTCTGGCATGCGGCGGTGGCCACGCAATTGGATGAGGTGGTGAAGCTCAAAGCTGAAGCGCAGCAATCCGTCGCGGCCGCCGACTCAGCTACGGCCGAGGCCAATATGCGGGTGGATATGCTCCGAGAGGAATTAGATGCGGCGCGTACCCTGCTGGCAGGCCGCGACGCCGAGCTAGCGCAAGCACGTGCCGATCTGTCCGTCGCGCGTGATCAGATGTCCTCCCTGGAAGAAAAATCAAAGCAGGCACAAGCGATCTCGCAAGCGCTACGCGACCAGGTCGCCGCCCTTGAGCGGTCACAGCAGGAAAGTCTCTCTGCAGCTCAGCACCGGTACGAGGGATTGTCCAAGCAACTGCTGCAGGAGACCGCGCAACAGCGGCAAGCACTACAGCAGGAACAGAGTCGTTTGGCCTCTCAACTTAAATTCGCAGAGCGTCGCATGGCATCGCTTGAAGAATCGCTCGCGCACGCAGAGGCTGACGCTGGTGCCGAACGAGACAAGCGACAGACCGCCGTCGGCGAAGCCAACGCGTTAAGAGCGGTCAATGCCAGCCAGCGGGCTCAGCTTGACGAGTTAATGCGCGCTACGCTGTCGAAGACCGCATCGTCAAACCGTCGATCTGTCGCGCCCAGCGAAAAGCCGGGGAGCAAGCGCGCGGCACCACGTCGCAAAGGAGAGTAAGCATGGCCCGATGGTTGGATCATGGCGTGATGCCGCCCGTCCTCGTGCCAGAGACGGTAGATGCCGCGCTGACCTACCTTACGCATGCATTGGGTCATCCTTGCTATGAGCGATGGACCCTACGCAGGGTAAAACAAGCCTTTCCCTCGTTGCGTGAAGCTAAAACAGCCAAGCCGATACTGTTTAATCTGCTTCTTGATCATTCCGAAGCGGTCGAATGGTGGGAAAGCGGTCGACTTCGTACTGCTGAAGTGAGCAGCGCACCCGCGCCGGCAGATGTGATGGAGCGCCTCCTGCGTGGCCATCGGCAGCGGTTCCGCCTGCAAGAACAGGGCACGCAGCTTACGCCAGACCGCGAAGAGGACCACAACTGGCTCGCTATAATTGATCCTCACCATGGAGCTTCGCTGTCGACGTGGTTGTCACGCGGGGGGCGCTTCGTCAATGGCGAGTCCTCCACGAATACCTTGGCTGTCCAGAACGATACCCTGGCGACTTCGCTGTTCTTGCGAGATCGGGCAAGTCGATCTCGCCACACTCTACGCGCCTACGCGGCCGACCTACGGCGACTTATTGGTTGGTGCCGCGACCATGATCTTGGCCCGCTTTCTGACCTTACCAGGAACGATTTACTGCGCTATAGAGATTACCTAGGTAGACCACGCATGAGCATTAATATTGATGGCCAGCAGCGCGTTATTGCCGTCGGCGACCGATCTCAGGCTCGCGCACTTGCTGTCGCGGCGAGCCTCTATCAATACTGGTTTGATACCGGTTATCTGATAGCGAATCCGGCCTCGGGCTTGGTTGTCGGCCACCAGGCAAGAAATGCATTTGCACCCAAACGGTTTTTGCCTGCCGCAGCACTTTGCGCATGCGACGCGTGGATGAATAAATGGGTCGAGGCACCTGATATTGCCATGTTGCGCCGCCGGGCGATCTGGGTACTGTATCGATACGGTGGGATTCGGCTCGCAGAGCTCGCGTGGGAAATCGAGACTAATCTGCCCCGTATAGCAGTTGACATGGATGGACAGTGGACCTTGTATGTGGACGGTAAAGGCAACAAACCTAGGGCTATACCCCTACCTAGCATTATCATCGAACCCGTTTCCGCCTATCGATCTGCTCGCGGCCTGCCGCCTGCTCCGGCCGCACATGAAGTGCTGCCCCTAATTCATGGGCTCAAGGGGGGAACGCTACGCGAAGCAGGACTGTACAGTGAGGTCAAGGCCATTTTTACATCGGTCGCGGCCACACTTGAGACCGCCGATCCGGCGCAAGCTTCACTGCTGAACGCCGCCTCGCCCCATTGGTTACGCCACGCCTATGCCAAAGCCCTGGTAGTCGATCATCAGGTGCCACTGCCCGTTGCACAGGCATTATTGGGTCACGCATCGGTGCAGACCACCGCTGCTTATTCCAAGACGGATCTGACTCAGCTGCGAGCTTTCGTGAACTCCAGCTTTAATACGTGATTCGCCACCGGCGGCGTACGATCAGTCCGCAACCTGACAAACCTGATCCACGCAAAATTTTCCGCTCTCAAGATGAGGGTTTCACAACGATATGTCATTGTCGGTATAGTAAGCAGATCGAGCCGTGTATTCTCTCCGTTTGAATTTCTTCCTCACCCAAAATTCCTTCTAGACGGTCGAGCATGAAACTGAAGTCTTACAACGTGGCCGAATGTTTTTCGACGTTCGCGTTGCCACACATTCTTTACGTTGACCAGTTAGCTGATCGAGAAAAAGCTGTGATGATTTGCTGCTTGGGCTGGAACATTGCGCTCTTCGATTCGCTGGATCAACAAGAAGAACAGATTGGACGGCTATGGGAGCGGATTCATGCTGACAATCGCAAGGAGCCTTGGCCATGCTTGGAACAGGGATTCAAACAAGATTTGCGGGCAGTGGTCAGACAGAAGCGCCTGCTATTTCCGTGGCTACACAGCGCAATCAAGAGCGCCTATCTCGTGCGGGTCGATCAGCATGACGTATTGCAGGTGACCGCTAACAACAGCGACCACGAATTCAAAGTGGTTACGCACCCAGATCCAATGGGCTTGCCGAAAATCATCGAACAATTGCGCTTAATGCAGGAAAATACGCAGAAACAGGTTGACCTGGTTCGGCGTCTACGCAGTGTCCCTGAGGCGCTGGGGGACATAGCGATCACGAAAATGATCACAGCTTACTGTGTGCAGCGTGCTGATCTTTTAGGCTATCACCAGCTACTTTCTTTGTGGCGCGAAACTCAACCCGCCCCTAGCGTCAAACGGGTCATCGCTCACTGGCTGGGCGTTATTGCCGAAATTGACAAAACTTCGGAGGCAGTCATCCAGACTCTTGCTGGAGATCCGGACTACGCTAGTTGATCTGGTCTACTACGACTGGTGCGAGAAAGGATTCGCTAGTCCATGCGTACAAACGACCACCATCTGACCAACAAGCATTTTCCCCCTGCCTTCGGCGCGGCCAGCAGCGTGTTTGCGAATTGGAACGACCTTCAGCAAAAAACGACATTTGGGGCCATCCGGCCGAGGTAAGCCTCAGCCGGCGCAGTGACTAGCCCAAAATTGGCTTTCTCCAACACACGCAACGACCAACCTGGATTGCCGGACACGCTGAAATATCAGGTCAATCGATCCTCGTGATTAACGGCTGTGGTAGAGGGGATTCAATCCCAGATAGACGACGGCATTCGGCGCTGCAAAATCGGCCGGTGCAATTTTTGCGAATTCGAATGGGCGCCGACCGAAAGTGTCGAACTTCCATACGAAACTTTTTCCTTGAGCGACGAAACGAATAGTTTCGCCCTGATTCACATTGACGTACTTAGTCGAAGGATCGATTTGAATCTCCCGATCAACCAATGCATTGGACACGGACATTCCGTAAGGATCAGCGACTTGTGCAGTCGCTGGTGCGCTAAGGCCGACAAGCGATGCAAGCAGAACAATTGAGGCCGTAGCGGCAGCAAAGGTGACCTTCATGATGGGCTCCACAAAAAATTAATGAGCCTTCATTCTATGCACCCGAAGATTACCAGCTCGCGTCCGGGCCATTACGTTTATGTAATCGCCGCGTCTGATCTAGTTAGTCTTCGCCGTTCGGTAGTGCCACCAGGCGCAAGCGTTCCAACATCTTCTTGGCGACACCTTCATCCTGGACCTTTAGGGTAGAAACAGCGCTAAAAAAATGCTCCACAATCTGATATTCAAGGAAGGTGGCTCCCTTTGCATCGATAGTTTCCTGAACGTCTTCGCGGGAATGTACGGTCACTTTCAAGGTATGGAGACCGGGGGCCACCTGAAGCCTGGCAAAGGTCTGCGGGGCGAGTGCTGTGACGAGCTTGTCATCCAGGTACACCTTGGCCTGATGGGAGCGCTCTTGACTGTAAGGACGGCTAACGTAGACGTAATAAGACCCAGACGGAGCTGGTTTAAATTTTTTGACGACCATCTCGTTTTGTAGATCACTCATCGGCACCTCGGCACAACGACTGCTCTGCTGCATAATCGTGCAAGGCAGCGTGCTCTCTTTGTCCTCGTGAGTGGTAGCGCATGCGGCGACCAGTATCGCCACCCCGGTAACGGCGCATATGTTCCTGAACGCCTTGTTCCTATAGATAGTCATTATGCTTTCCTTTAAGTGTTATCTGCGCAACGACGCTGTTCATGCCGCCAAAAAACGGGGCAATGTTCTATCAATATAGCGCCGCGCTGACGGCAAATGAAATTGAAATTCACCATTACGGGAATGTAATTGGCGTGCAATGTCTCTGTGCGGAGAGCCTCTTTAAAATCCTCTTCAACGATCAAACATCAGTCCTACCTGAGGTTGGTCGACCGGCCCCCTTCAAGCGGGCTTTCTGAAATGATTTTAGGAGAAACGATATGATTACCACCTCTCGCGCATTTGCTTTTTCTTTGCTGGTACTTGCAGCGGGTGCGGCCTCTGCCCAGACTTACGCATCCGACACCAACCAGCGTGATGCGGCCAACGTTACGGCGCGCAACAACTACCCGGTTGTGCCGTTCACCAGCACCAAGACGCGCGCCGAAGTGATCGCTGAGTTGAAGCAGGCTCAAAACGCAGGGCTGATCACCAACGGCAACGATTATCCGATCGTTCGCCAAGCACCTTCGCAGAAATCGCGCGCGGACGTGAAGCGTGAATCGACAGAGGCCCGCAGCTCCACGACTTCTCTTTATCAAGGCGCTTAATCAGCCCTTTTTATGTTCGCTTAGGGCATCTCTCCCCTGATTTGCCACTGTCGCGCTTGTCGCTTCAGTGGCTTTTTTTACGTCCTGCACAATCCGCTTCCTTAGGCCACTGTACGAGGAAAGATCAGACTGAAACACGTCTTTCCCTGTTCTGATTTCACGGTTACATCGCCCTGATGGGCATGCATGATGGCCTTGGTAATGGATAGTCCCAGGCCAGCCGAATCCGTGTCGGCCTTCGTACGCGATTTATCTGCGCGGTAAAAACGCTCAAATAAATGTGGTAGATGCTCCGCTGGGATCTCGGGGCCGTCGTTTTCGACATGTACGATGACGTTGGTCGCAGACTTGCTAATCGACACAGCGATGCTTCCGGATGAAGGCGTGTAGCGCATTGCATTGGAGATCAAGTTGCTCAAAGCGCGGCGGACCATGAGACGATCCCCCTTGATTACCGCTTCTCCAGAAACCTGTAATCGCACTTCTTTCTCTTCAGCGAGTGCATCGTAGAAGTCGAAAAGTTCCGCCGTTTCTTCGTGCAGGCTCAGCGCCTCATGACTAGGCAGACTGATACCGTTCTCGGTCTGTGCCAAGAACAGCATGTCAGAAATGGTTCTCGCCAGTCGTTGCAACTCCTCTGCATTGGAGGAAAGCGTGTCCCGATAGGCCTCGTTCGTTCGCTGCTGGGTCAGTACCACGTCCGTTTGCGTGAGCAAGTTGGTGATGGGCGTGCGCAACTCGTGGGCAATATCAGTAGAAAACTCGGTGATGCGATTAAAGTCGCGTTGAAGACGCTCCAGCATCGCGTTTAGCTTGGCCGCAAGGTCAGCGATTTCGATGGGCAAGGTCTCCACGGGCATGCGTTCGCCAAAGTTATGCGAAGAGACCGCCTGCACCTTATCGGACATCGCTCGTAACGGTGCTAAGCCACGCCGGGCCGCCCACCAACTTAGCAAGACTACAATCAGCGCAGATCCTGTCACGTACAGCACCAAGGTGGTCTGAAAATTACGCATGAAGTGCTCATGGATTTCCGTATCGACGGCCACGACGATTTGCAGATCCTCGCCGCTTTTCTCGTCTTTCAAGTGAGCCTTGATTGCCTGGAACTCTTGGTGCCCACCATGTGCAATGGCAAAGAAACGGCCAGCCCTGACAGTGTGGGCGGCGGCTAAAATCTGCGTAGTAGCTTCTCCCAGCGTCGAGTAACGCGTCACTCCGTCTGGCGAGCCGATGTAGACATAAAAATCCGGATGATTATGAAGGGCCTCGCCGAAAGTGGAATTCACTTCTTGGGCACCCCGCTCCTGTACTACTTTTCGGATAAGCTGCAGCTCTTTTTCCAGGAGCTGCTCATCTTGTTCTGTGAAATGTTTAGCGACAGTGGAAGTAATGAGCAGGCCCAGGCCTACGAGCACGGCTGTCGAAGCCACGGCGAAGAGCCCTGCGAGCCGGAGGGTGAGGGAGCGTTGCCGTATCATGCCGAGCTTTCTGCGAGCTCCGGTGCATCCAAAATGTAGCCGACTCCTCGAACTGTCAAGATCAGCTTGAGATCAAAACCATCGTCGACCTTCGCCCTTAGGCGGCGAATCGCCACATCGATCACATTGGTGTCGCTGCTGAAATTGATGTCCCAGATCTGCGATGCAATCAAAGAGCGCGGTAATACTTCTCCACGGCGTCGCGCCAAGAACTCAAGCAGTGCGAATTCCTTACTAGTAAGGGCGAGTTTGCGGCCGCCTCTACTCGCGGTGCGTCGCGGGAGGTCGAGCACGAGATCAGCCACCGTCAAACGATCTTGTAGCAATACGCTGCTTCCCCGACGCAGCAAGGTACGCACCCTGGCCAGCAGCTCGGAAAAAGCGAACGGCTTGACGAGGTAGTCGTCGGCACCCATCTCCAGCCCCTTGACGCGGTCCGAAACGCTATCTCGGGCCGTCAGGAACAAAACGGGGACCGTCTTTTGGGCGTCACGAAGCGATTGCACGATGCGCCAGCCGTCCACGTCGGGCAGCATGACGTCCAGAATGACCAAGTCATATGGCTCGGTCATGGCCAAGTGGTAGCCGTCCAAGCCATTTTTTGCCAAATCAACAACGAACCCTGCTTCGGTCAGTCCGCGCTGGACGTACTCACCGGTTTTAGGCTCATCTTCAACCACAAGAAGTTTCATAGTATTAACATGTAGAACGACCACTACATGGTACGTCCAGTTCGGCAAAGTGATGCGATCATTACAGGAATGTAATGCACGAGTAATCCAACTGATCGCCAGCGCTACTTATCATCAGTGCCATATCCCCAATTCGGAGAGATTCATCCTATGTCGAACTCATCGTCCCCTCTGCACTCCCGCCGCCGATTTGTCAAAGGGCTGGCCGCTGGAGGCGTCCTTTTGGGGCTGTCGTCGCGTGCCATGCAAGCGGTGGCTCAGGCTGCTGAAACACCGGCGAGCCCCTCAGCGGCACCCGTTCTCACAGGTAAGGTGTTTGACCTAGTGATCGCTGAATCAGCTGTCAATTTCACAGGCAAGCAGTCCATCGCCACGACGATCAACGGCTCCCTGCCGGGCCCCACCTTGCGCTGGAAAGAAGGTGACATGATCACGATCAACGTCACCAACAAGCTGCGTGAACATACCTCGATTCACTGGCACGGCATTATTTTGCCGTTCCAAATGGATGGTGTACCGGGTATCAGCTTTGCAGGCATTGCTCCGGGAGAGACCTTTACCTACAAATTCAAGGTAAAGCAAAGCGGTACCTACTGGTATCACTCCCATTCGGGGATGCAAGAGCAGACCGGGGTATATGGCGCTATCGTCATCGATCCCGCTGATGCTGGCAAGAAACTGGCTGATCGGGAACATGTGCTCCTCTTCTCGGACTGGATGGATGAGAATCCGATGTCGGTTCTCTCCAAACTCAAAAAGCAAGGGGATATCTACAATCTGAACCGTGTGACGGCTGGGGATTTTGTCCGCGACGCACGCAAAGATGGCATGAAGGCGGCCATAGATAATCGCGCGATGTGGAATGAGATGCGCATGAATCCCACGGATTTGGGGGACTTGTCCGCAGCTGTTCTGACCTTCCTCGCTAACGGCGTCACGCCGGCAGGCAACTGGACCGCATTGTTCAAGCCCGGTGAGAAAGTCCGCCTGCGCTGTATCAACGGATCCGGCAATACCTTCTATGACGTACGTATTCCTGGATTGAAGTTGAAGGTGGTTCAAGTCGACGGCGTGGATATCGAGCCGATCAGCGTAGACGAATTCCGCTTCGGGCCGGGCGAAACCTGTGACGTGGTCGTTGAGCCTAAGGAAGATGCCTACACCGTGTTTGCGCAGACGATGGACCGTACCGGCTACGCTCGTGGCACGCTGACCACGCGCGCTGGGCTAACTGCCCCCGTGCCTGCAGTCGACAAGCCGGAGTGGCTCAGCATGGGTGACATGATGGGCGATATGTCATCCATGGGGGGAATGGATCACGGTGCCATGGGGCATATGAACCACGGTGCCATGGGCAACATGTCCTCGATGAACATGGACTCAATGTCCAGCATGGACAGCATGGATTCCATGGATAGCAATACGCCGATGCAGAACATGGATGGCGGCGCTCAACCCATGCAAGGTATGGACCACAGCCAGCACCAGATGGCTCCTGCCAATCCCTTGAAAGTACCGAGCAAGAAGGCCCGTCATGCTCGCACCGAATATGGCCCGAGTACCGATGCCCGTGTCGACACGGCGCGTACCAACCTGGACGATCCGGGCGTGGGCCTGCGTAACAATGGCCGCCGTGTACTGACGCTGGCCGACATGCACACCGTCGGCGGCCCGCTGGACAACCGCGGTCCGGAGCGGGAGGTTGAGCTTCATCTGACCGGCAACATGGAGCGCTACGCCTGGTCGCTTGATGGGCTTGAATTCGGTAAGTCGACACCGGTTCACTTCCGTTATGGAGAGCGCCTGCGGGTCATCCTCCATAACGACACGATGATGACGCACCCCATGCACTTACACGGGATGTGGAGCGAACTGGAGACGCCCAATGGCGAGTTTCTGGTGCGTCGACACACGATTCCGGTCCAGCCAGCTCAGCGAATCAGCTTCCTGGTCACGGCAGACGCCCTGGGCCGTTGGGCTTGGCACTGCCACCTCATGTTCCATATGGACATGGGCATGTTCCGCGAAGTCGTCGTCAGCTAACCAGGATCTGCACCGAAAGGCATACCCAGAATGACTCTTACCCGTTACTCAACTCAGATCCTCGTGCTGGCACTCGCATCGGCCGGCATGAATGCAGCGTGGGCGCAGTCTCACGAGGGCCACACAGCCGCACCGGGCAACTCGGCCACCCAGGCTGCCACCACCATGGACAGCATGGATTCGATGGACGGCGGTACCGCCAGTGCCGGCGGATCAATGGATCATGGAGCGATGAATCACGCCGGCATGAACCATGGTGGCATGGACATGGGGGGAATGGACATGGGCTCCAGTTCGACCGCGCCCGCTGACGCCCGTGATCCGAATGGCTATTCTAACGGCTACACCCTCAATACCGGACCCTATGCCCAGAAGGACACTAGCGCCTTGATGATGTCAGACATGCATTCCTTTGGGTCTTTCCTGGTAGACCGTCTGGAGCGCGTCCATACCCGCAATGGCAATTCGATTGCATACGATACCCAAGGCTGGATCGGGAACTCTTATGACAAGTTCTTCATCAAGGCCGAAGGCGATATCGAGCAAGGCCGCGTGGGCGACGCCCGGACCGAATTGCTGTGGAGCCATGCGATTACCCCCTATTGGGACACCCAGCTCGGCCTGCGTGTCGACGTAGGCAGCAACCGGCCCGGCCGTAATTGGTTAGCGTTCGGTGTGCAGGGCCTGGCCCCCTACTGGTTTGAAGTGGAAGCCACAGGCTACGTCGGCGAACAAGGTCGTACTGCCTTGCGGCTTGCCGCCGAGTATGAACTGCTACTGACCCAGCGCTGGATTCTTCAGCCCCGTGTCGAAGCTAACCTGTACGGTAAAGAAGATCCCGAACTGGGCATCGGACGGGGTCTGTCCAGTGCCGCCTACGGCGTCAGGTTGCGCTATGAAATTACTCGTCAATTTGCGCCCTATGTCGGCATCGAGCGCAACCAGAGTTTCGGCCGTACCGCCAGCTATGTACGTGGTGCCGGCGGAAATACGGGTGAAACCCGGCTGGTAGCCGGTGTACGTGTTTTATTCTAAGTCTCCACCTTTTTGTCCCTCCACAACACCTCCAAAGGAGAATCGCCATGTCCTACCAGTCTCTCTTCGCTAAAACAGCCGTCACCATCGCTGCAGCGGCTTTCGCTACGGCAGCCTTTGCTCACCCCAAACTGCTCGGCTCCACTCCGGAAGACAACTCGACCGGAAGCGCCCCTGAAAAAATTGAATTGCGCTTCTCCGAAAACCTCTCCAAACAGTTTTCCGGGGCCACGTTGCTGATGACCGGGATGCCTGGTATGAATCATGGCGGTTCGCCCATGAAGGTGGCGGCCAAGGTATCAGGTGCTGATGATCCGAAGACCATGGTCGTGACGCCGACCCAACCCTTGACCCCGGGTGTCTATAGCATCGAGTGGCGCGCGGTCTCTTCGGATACCCACCCGATCACCGGCAAGATCACTTTCACGGTGAAGTGAGCTGACGATGGATTGGATGACAGTTTTGGTGCGCTTTGCGCTGTATGTGGTCTTGATGCTCGTATTCGGCTTGCCGTTGTTTCAGCTACATGCTTTGCGTAAGCCTGAACGGTCATCCGTCCTTGCCAAGAAATTCGCTAACCTGGCCGTCGCTCTGGCTGTGGTCGGAATCATCTTATCGACCATCAGCATGGTGCTGATGGTCAAGGCGATGAGCGGGGCCGCGGATTTCAGCGCGATTGAAGAGCACATGATCGAAATGATGCTGACCGAGACGTCGTTCGGGATGGCATGGTGCCTGCGTATTGCAATGCTGGTCCTCTTCGTCGTGGCCGGACTATTCGTCTCCCGCGCTCATACCCTCAGGTTGTGTATCCTGAGCTTGGCTGGTGCCGTTGCCTTGGCGACCTTATCTTGGGGTGGCCATGGTGCGATGGATGAAGGTGTGCGCGGAGAGCTGCATTTAGCGGCCGACATTATTCATTTGCTGGCTGCAGGAGCCTGGGTTGGGGCTTTAGCCGTGTTCGTGCTCATGTTGGTATGGCGCTATGGAGATGGGCCGGCTGACATTGCGTTGCTAAGCCGTACGCTCAATGGTTTCGCTTTGATGGGAACAGTCATCGTTGGCTCGCTGCTGATCACCGGCGCAATCAACTATTGGCTCATCGTCGGTCCGACTTTCGCCGGGCTTCTGTCTTCGCAATATGGTCAGCTTCTGATCGCGAAGCTATTCTTGTTCGCGTTGATGCTCGCCTTGGCCGCCGCAAATAGATACCGACTCAGTCCCTTACTTGAGCGTGCTCACATCTCCGGTGAGCATCGTGAAGCAATTACCGCCCTTCAGAAGAGTCTTCTCTTTGAAACTGCCTGTGCTTTCCTGATTTTGGTGCTTGTCGCCTGGTTCGGAACCTTAGGGCCGATGACTGAATAAGCTATCTATCCATGCATTTCTCGGCGGGCGCGATGATAACAACATCCGCCCGTCAGCCAATTGAAATTCCCACTGACAGTCGAATGAAAAAGTTCTTCTCCGCGAGCCTGCTCTTTCTGACCTCTATTGCTGCGCACGCGGCTGGGGAAGCCATCACTGTGTACAAAGACCCAGACTGCGGCTGCTGCACGGCTTGGGCAGAACATATGAGCCAGGCCGGCTACCAGCTTCATGTCATTGACCGCAAAGAGATGCCTACGATCAAAAAGCGCCTTGGCGTGCCTGAAGCCCTTCAGTCCTGCCATACCTCTGTTGTAGAGGCAACTGGCCAGGTGATCGAAGGCCATGTCCCGGCGCCAGCGGTGGCCAAACTCATCACATCTCGATCGACAAAAGGCGTTGCAGTCCCAGGTATGCCCATCAACTCTCCTGGAATGGGAAAGATGGACGGCAAGCTGGTCACCGTGGACTTCACCGGCAAGGAGTTTCTGCGGAATTGATCCCGCAGCGTCGTTGGTTGCGTATTACCTCAACCGTGTCTCTAAGCATTTTGCTTTTTTTGACCTGTGTCATTCATCGCCCGCCGATGCTCATTAGACTTCCTATCGAGGATGGCATACCGCCAAACACGGCTGATTATGAGGAGCAACATCCGGAGCCGGCGTTAGCTGTGTCTCCGGCCAATGGGTTGTCGAGAGTGCCGCCATGGCGCAGATGGAAGGTCAGCTGAGAACCATGTGCGAAATGCACAGAAAACGATGAATCGGGCAACTCCTGAAGAACGTCGCTATCTGATGGCTAATCACATGAAAATGATCAAGCGCTGTACGGCAAAGATCCAAGGCGTGATGATGGACGCTATGGGAATGCTGCCGTCGAAGTAAATAGCTGTCGACGTGGCGGGCCGCCGCATGTGCCCGTCACATTACCTGATACGTATGCCTAACCCGGGAGAGCAGTATCTATGGATGAACATCACCACCATCACCATCGCAGCGCACTTGCTCCAGGCGATGGCGCGGATATGCCCCCTGAAAAGAACCAAACTGATCCGGTTTGCCACATGAAGGTCGTTGCCGATCCGAATCGCAGGATTGAGCACACTGGAAGGGATTTTTACTTCTGCAGTGACAACTGCATGGGAAAGTTCCGTACGAATCCGGATGCATTTGTCGGAGATCAATTAAAGCCTGAGGCGAGCACCGCGCCGGCTGACGGGGCTATCTATACCTGTCCCATGCACCCACAAGTCAGGCAAGCGTCGCCGGGAAATTGTCCCATCTGTGGGATGAGCCTGGAGCCGCTGCTACCATCAGAACAAGAAGAGGACAACCCTGAGCTGCGGGACTTCCAGCGCCGATTCTGGCTCACGTTGCCGTTGACGGTGCTTGTCACGGTACTGGCCATGGCCGGCGGCCGCCTATTCCCACATGGCCTGACCGGCCAAAGCTGGATAGAGCTCGCACTCGGTACGCCCGTGGTCTTGTATGCCGGCTGGCCGTTCCTGACCCGCGGTGTCAATTCGATTACCCGCCGCAGCCCCAATATGTGGACTCTGATCAGCACGGGCGTGGTAGCCGCTTATGGCTATAGTGTGATCGCAACCGTTTTCCCCGAACTGTTCCCCCGTGCCTTCATGGAACACGGGCGGATTGGGGTCTACTTCGAAGCCGCAGCCGTCATCATCTCACTGACCCTGCTGGGACAGATCCTGGAACTGCGGGCGCGCTCGCAGACCTCTGCCGCTATCAAATCACTGCTCGGCTTGGCACCTAAAACAGCGAGACGGATCGCTGCAGATGGAACGGAAGAAGATATCCCCCTGAGCAACGTTCATATTGGCGACCTGCTAAGGGTCCGCCCTGGCGAAAAAGTCGCTACTGACGGGGTGGTCGTGGAGGGAGAGAGCGCTATTGACGAGTCGATGTTGACTGGCGAACCGGTCCCCGTTACCAAGCGGCCAGGTGACAAGGTTATCGGGGCAACGATCAATGCCAGCGGAAGCCTGATCATCCGCTCCGAGAAGGTCGGGTCGCAGACCATGCTTTCGCAGATCGTTCAGATGGTTGCCCAAGCCCAGCGCTCGCGCGCCCCCATGCAGCGGTTGGCGGACGTCGTCGCCGGCTACTTTGTCGTGATCGTCGTCGGCATAGCCTTGCTGACGCTGCTTGGCTGGGGATTCTTTGGGCCACAACCCAGCTGGGTCTATGGCTTTGTCAACGCGGTTGCGGTCCTGATTATCGCTTGCCCGTGCGCGCTTGGCCTGGCCACACCCATGTCCATCATGGCCGCCACTGGCCGGGCCGCAACCCAAGGCATTCTGTTCCGAGACGCAGCGGCCATTGAGAGCATGAAAAAGCTCGATACGCTCATCGTCGACAAGACTGGCACGCTCACGGAAGGAAAGCCAGCATTTGACCGGATAATCGCCGCACCGGGCAGTCAAGAGACGGAGGTGTTGCAGCTGGCGGCAAGCCTCGATCAGGGAAGTGAGCATCCACTAGCGCACGCTATCGTTGCCGAGGCACGCCGACGCCAGCTTTCCTTGATGACACCCAGTAGCTTTGAATCTTCCAGTGGAATAGGTGTTCGAGGCGTAGTCAATGGGGCGCGGGTAGCGTTGGGCAATACCACGCTGATGGAATCGGAAGGCGCCTCTTCGAAACCGCTGCTGGCTGAAGCAGAAGCTTTACGTGCCGAAGGTGCCAGCGTGATGTATCTGGCGAGAAATGGCGTCCTTTTGGGCTTGCTAGCGGTCTCTGATCCCGTGAAGGAAACGACACGGGAGGCGCTGGCCAGTCTGAAAGAAGCCGGGCTGACGGTGGTCATGGCCACCGGTGATGGCACAACCACGGCGAAAGCAGTTGCCGGAAAGCTCGGCATCTCCGAGGTTTTCGGTGAGGTCAAGCCTCAAGACAAGCTCGCGCTCGTAGAACGTTTCCAGGCCGAAGGCAAGATCGTCGGGATGGCGGGCGATGGGATCAACGACGCTCCGGCGCTGGCCAAGGCAAATGTCGGCATCGCAATGGGAACCGGCACCGACGTGGCGATCAATAGCGCCCATGTCACCCTGGTGAAGGGCGACCTGCGCGCCATCGCGCGTGCGACGGAACTGTCCGTTGAAACGGTGCGCAACATGCGTCAGAACCTCGGCTTTGCATTCTTATATAACGCCTTAGGCATTCCCTTGGCTGCGGGCCTGCTTTATCCATTCACGGGGCAACTTCTGTCCCCGATGTTGGCCGCACTCGCGATGAGTTTGAGCTCGGTATCGGTGATCGCTAATGCCCTAAGGCTGCGTGGAACAACGCGCTAAGCATTTCCGTTGGGCAATCCCGGAAGTGGATGGTAAAAATCCGCTGGCAGGGCCTGTGTAATTCTCTCGCAACGGAGCTTTCCTTCTGCCGGTGCCGTAGATTGTGCTAATTAGTCCAACTAGGCCCTGCGTCGCGCTGATCTGGATAACACACCGGTCGTCCGGCTGAGCCACATGTCCGTGGCCGGTTCAAAAGGCGTCCTGACCCAATCAGCGCCTCATGAAAGCCAGTCCGGCGCTACGCCATCGATGAAACTGCTGGCGCACCCCGCATGTGCCTGATACCATACCCCCCTATATTATTAACTGAGGGGCCGGCCATGGGCCACACCGTTCGCGAAAAAACCAAATTACTCGCCCGAGTGCGCCGCATCCGCGGCCAGGTCGAAGCATTGGAGCGCGCTCTTGAAGCTGAGAAGGGCTGTGCCGAGGTGCTGCATCAAATCGCCGCCGTGCGAGGCGCGATTCAGGGCTTGATGGCTGAAGTCATTGAAGATCATGTCGACACGCACATCGCCAGCCCGGCGATCAGCGAAGCCGAACGCAGTCAGGGTGCCGACGAGTTGATCGATGTGCTGCGCACCTATCTCAAATAAGGAAATTGTCCATGAACCAACGACACAATCATCCACAGGGGCAAGACCTGTCGGACCAAACAAGGCAGAGAACCACCGCGCCCGAGGCTCACCATCATGGGCATCACCATGATCATGACCACGATGACGAACATCACCATGATCACGACCACGCCTTTGAGTGGCCCGAAATGCTCAGAATCGCAGTGGTCGCCTTGGCCGCGGCGGCAGTCTGGTTCAAACTATGGGAGCCGTTTCCTGCCGTTAGCCTGATCGGCCTGGTGGGGCTAGCTGTCGGCGGTTGGCCGATCTTCAAGGAGGCACTCGAAAATCTGGTCGCGCGGCGCATGACAATGGAGCTTTCCATGTCGATTGCTATTCTTGCCGCGGCCGCTATTTCAGAATTCTTCACCGCACTGGTTATCACCTTGTTCGTCTTGGTCGCCGAGGTGCTGGAGGGCATGACGGTCTCGCGCGGCCGGCGAGCAATTCGCGACCTGCTGGACTTTCTTCCGCGTGCAGTCTCAGTACGGCGTGCCGGCAGCGTCGCGGAAGTCGATGCCGATGCGCTCGCCGTCGGCGACGCTGTCTTGGTGAGTCCGGGCGGGCGCATTCCGGTAGATGGTACCGTGCTTGCTGGCCACTCATTTGTCGACCAGTCACGGATCACCGGGGAATCGCTGCCCATGGAGAAGACGGCTGGCAGCAGCGTTTTCGCTGGATCAATAAATCAATCAGGTGCGTTAGAGATTCGCGCGGAACGCATTGGCCGCGACACCAGTTTCGGGAAAATCATCGAGGCGGTGGAACAGGCAGAGCGCTCGCGCGCCCCGGTGCAGCGCCTCGCGGACCGATTGGCAGGCTATCTCGTCTACTTCGCGCTTGGTGCAGCAGTGCTCACCTGGCTTCTGACGCGTGATATCCGTTCGACGATCTCGGTGGTGATCGTTGCAGGTGCCTGCGGCATCGCGGCCGGCACCCCTCTGGCCATCCTTGGAGCGATCGGTCGTGCCGCACGTGCCGGCGCCATCGTCAAAGGCGGGCTTTTCCTGGAACAGTTGGGTCAAGTCAATACGGTGGTGTTAGATAAGACGGGGACCCTGACCTACGGACAGCCGGAAGTGCAGAGCCTGCTGCCAGCCGATGGCATCGCGCCGGAGGCGCTGCTCGACGCAGCAGCAGCAGCCGAGCTACGTTCAGAACATCCGCTGGGTAAGACGATCGTCGCCCATGCGCAGGCCACGGGGCGGATTATTCCTGAGCCGGAGCGCTTCGGCTACACGCCGGGACGAGGCATCGACGCGACCGTGGGTGGCCAGCGCGTGTTGGTGGGCAATCTCGCCCTCATGCGAGACAATGGAATTATGGTGCCGGAGGGCATGTTGGCAAGCCATCCGGAAGCCTCCGAAGTATTCGTCGCACGTGATCAGCAGTTCTTGGGAGCTATTGCGGTGGCGGACCGCGTACGCTCGGAAGCGCGTAAAGCAGTCGCGGCGATCCATGCTCTGGGTATCCGCACCGTCCTTCTCACTGGTGACACGAAGGTCGTCGCTGATGCGATGGCTGCACAGCTGGGTATGGTGGAAGTGGCCGCTGACATGCTGCCGGAGGACAAGCGCCGGTATGTGCAACGACTGGTGGGTGCTGGCCGCATCGTGGCGATGGTCGGCGATGGTGTCAACGACGCCCCGGCGCTGATCGAGGCACAAGTCGGGGTGGCCATGGGGTCTGGTACGGACGTGGCGCGAGAAAGCGCTGACGTGGTGCTGCTTGGCAATGACTTGGAAAAATTCGTCGACATGCTCGTGATCGCACGCCGCACCAGACGCATCATTTGGGCCAATTTTGCTGGCACGATTGGCGTAGATCTCCTGGGGATCGGTCTCGCAGCATTCGGTCTACTCAATCCGCTGGTCGCTGCGTTCATCCACGTCGCCTCCGAGCTGACGTTTATTCTGAACTCTGCGCGACTCTTGCCAGCCCGTGCAAAAGACGACGTTACTGTGGCGTCGCCAGAGCAAGAATGACCGGATACAGCCCATAAGACGTCATCTGCAACCCTTGCTGATTTACTAAATCCACGACTGTTCTGGCGAGGTTTGTGCCCAAAAAGAGCCAGTTCTGCAGGTAGCGGGAGCACGTTCAACGGATTGAATGTGCTCCCGATTTTTTTAGCCCAGGAACGGCAACTCGGTACGGTAGCCCCGTCCAAAAAGCTTCCATGTAGTTCGCACATCACTTTCTTTGAGCTCTACCTATGGCTGGAGCCGGCTGGTATTCACGAGCAGCGCATTGAAACAACTCTCCCCCGCATAACCAGTGTGGTTTCCCCCCAAGTGTTCCCGCTTTTCGCACTTCCCTTTTTAGCGCAGCTGCTTTAGCTACCGTGCGGCATCAGTAAGTTCCGCTTGCAGGTCCTACTGATCTCCGAGCGCCCCACCGGAAGCCTTCCGGCTCAACCGCAGCCGATCTTTTTTCTGAATGGTGATTTCCTTGTTCAGTTAGCGTAGCTCGACTTAGCATGCGCACCTACTTGAAAGGGCTGCCCCTCACCAGAAGCTTCCGAGCCACACCGGAGAGCATGTCTAATTACCGGTGCGGTGACCACTGCATCCGAATTCTTTTCAATTCAGGCGCGAATTTTATGAACATCGAGGCTTGAACTCGCTCCTATGGTCAGTAGTTTTCAGTTATCCAACCACGGAGCCCATATGCGAATCTCATCCAAAGTAGCCCTAGCGACGGCAGCTTTCATCGCCTCAGCAGCAGCATTTTCTCAAACGCAGCCTGCCGAAGTATCTCCGCGTCAGTCGACGGCTGAGCCTCAACATGGTGACGCCATGACGACTTCGTCTCACTCATATGACGAGCAATTTCTCGATACCATGGCCAAGCACCACGAGGAAGCAGTCCAGATGGCCGAGCTAGTCGATAGCCGCAGTGCGCATGATCAGCTAAAACAAATGGCGAAGAACACCATTGATGACCAGGGTGCTGAGATTGCTCAACTACGCAAATGGAAGTCGCAATGGTTTCCCAATAAGGGGAGTGCTGTGAACATGAAACTGCCCGGCATGATGCAGTCGATGAAAGGTATGTCGATGGAAAAGCTCCAGTCGAGTCAAGGCGATGAGTTTGATGCCATGTTCCTCGACATGATGATCAAACATCATCGTGGGGCACTCACCATGGCGCAGGACGCCATCAAGAAATCCCGTCACCCAGAAATTGTTGCCTTCTCCAAGAAGGTCATCTCACAACAAGAAGAAGAAATTTCCACGATGAGTCGTTGGAAAAAGGAATGGAAGCTGGCCGTCCATTGAAGAGTGATCACCTAGCTTCCTGTTTGCCATGAGTCTGGCATTGGCCAGAACGCAATCCGGGTAGTCGGACTGCCCATCTATCAAGGAGATCGAAATGTCACATGAAGATTTTCGTACCTGTATCGAGGCCTGCTATGCGTGTGCAGCAGCTTGCGACCGATGTGCTGCAGCTTGTTTGCAAGAAGACGATGTGAAAATGATGGCTCGTTGCATCGCCACTGATGCCGACTGTGCCACCATCTGCAGAACCGCTGCTGAGTTAATGGCCCGTGGCAGCGAGTTCGCCCAAGAGGTTTGCACGCTGTGTGCGCGGATCTGTAAGGCATGCGCTGAAGAGTGCGCCAAGCACGAGGCCCAGCACTGCCAGGACTGCGCACAAGCTTGTACGCGTTGCGCTGAAGCATGCAGTCAAATGGCCGCCTAAATCGTTCGCCGCGTCCGGCTGCCGATGCCGGACGTGTAGCGCCAGCTTAATGCATGTGCCTTTGAAGCGACGCGCGCACCACCTCAGCGCTACTAGGTAGAATGCGAAGAGCGTACTCAGCCAGCGGAAACTCAAGCGTTCCGCGCAGATTGAGCCCCTCCAAATTAGTGGGCGCGATACGTCGCAGCAGTTCTGGAGCAATTGGTTCATCCCCGATCTTCTGAAATCGATCGACGGTGCGTTGCATATGGGCCGTGTTCCAAGCCATCAGCACATTGGTTAGTAGTGAAAGGCTGGAGGATACGGCAGCGAGGGACTCTGGCCGCTTAGCAAGTTCTGTTGGGATTTTACCGGTGTGAACGGCGCGTTGAATCGCATGTACGGCTTCGCCGCGATTCAAAACATGCCGCAACTCTCGACGGAATGTTGGGTTAGTGAAATAGTCTATCAAGAATATAGAGCGCAACAGCCTCCCAAGTTGGACGCCTCCGTCATATACCTCTTGGCCTCGTGCTGCAGAACCGAAGCGCTGTAAAGCCTGTACGGCCGTACACCGGCCACTCCGGATGGACGCGACAACCCGCACGAACTGGTCATAGATAGCTTCGATCGCAAGGAGGTCGACGTCCCCAGCGACCACTGGAAGCGTTTCATCCGGCACCATATGTCCACGGGGGACGTGCAAGTAGCGGTCACGCATGTGCTGTAGGACAGGGCAAAGATCAAACTTCAGACCTTTGGCCACCGCAATGCCAAAATCGGTATAGCCATGGGTGTCAACGGCGAGCTGAGCGACGTCATCGGTTCCGTTTTGCCGCACCACCCCCTCGATGGCCGCGCCTACTTGCCGTTCTTTGAGCAAAATTGGCTGGTCGTAAAAAATGCCCCAGCGATCACGCACATGAGTATAGATCCCGATGGAGGCGGTACGCCGACGTGGATCCGCTCGGGCTTGCCATACGGTGCGGGTTGTCTCCAGACTCATCATGTCGGAGGAGGCCAAGTCGCCAATTCCCCAGTGCGCCGCGATAGGGTGGCGATGCATGTAGGCTAGCACCGCATCGGCCGCTTCACGCAACTTGCGCTCATCGGCAACGACCTTCATCATCTGCCGGATCGCGGAGGCCTTGAGTTCAGGAATCATGCGGGAGATGTCAGCCGCCGACAAGGAGGTTCCGTGCGCCAGCACAGCGGCATAAACAAGAAGTAACTCACTGCGCGAGCGCGGCTCCCTACCCAAGAGCATCCAGGAAAAACGCACCTCGCTGTCGATATCGAGGATGATCTTGGGAAGTTGACCCACTGGACGATCATCAAAGATGGCGCGACGCAGCGCATCTAGAGCCGGGTCTCTTTCCTCAGCCACGATAGCCTCATTGCGTACGCGACCTGCCTCAATGCGCACCTCGCCGCGAAGATAAGCATCTCTCAGCCGATCAAGGCCGCCGTCAAGGTGGTCGACAATCTTTGCCAAAAAGACCTTGGGATCTTGCGGCAGCTCCAGGTGGCCGTAATAGTGGTTCCGCTTTGCCTTCCATTCGTCTTCAGGGATGAGCAATGTAGCGCGACTGCGAAAGGAGAAACTGTGATCAACGTACACAGAACCATTTCTTAGCGCCATTCGTAATGCGGAGATAGTTGCCCATTCGAATGCTCGCAGCGCCTCGGTACGGTCTTCGCCCTCGATGTTCTCCCTCCATACGCGACCGAGTTTAATATTGACGTCCTCTGGCAATTCGCTGTTACCGTCAGGGCCGTAAAGGTTGCGAAGCACGTTGATTGCGTCCACCACGGGATGCTGCGTCTCGGACTCAAATGGCAGCGCGACGAGCTTATGCAACATTGCACGCGCCTGAGCGCTCTTGGTCATTAGCTGCAGCCGGATTAAACTACGCCGGCTGGGCGCGTGCTGCTGTAGCACCTGGTCCGCCAGTTCCACGATCTTGGTCAGTGATTCGTCGGCCGGAGTGTCAGTGTTCAAGGCGAGCAGCCTCACCGACTCGGCAAAACCGCAGAGCTGCCTTTTTAGATCAGGTCGACCGGCGTCGACCTGTCTGCCGGCCTCTGTTATAACTTCAATTGCCCATCGGCGGAACATCGCGAGTAGCTGGTCGGTCGCCGAGCAAAGGGCATAGCGCATGAAGCAGGCGGTTTCCAGCCCACGGGACTGAGATGTAATGCGCTTACTGACGGAGGGTGGGCGGTTGGCGCATCGCCGTGCGTAATGACGAACTAGCGTTTCGTTGATCTGGGAGGGCCAACTGATGGGGACTCGCAATCCATGCAGATGGTCGATTTTCTCAAACAATTCGGACATCTGAACCGTTGAATGCTTCACCGGAACTGCCCACAGCCACTGCTGAAGACTGGCCCGATCACCAACCGGCGCGGCAAGATGCCGGCTCCACTCTTGAACATTGGCCTCGCCTAAGCAGCACAGCAAGGTCGACTCCAGGGATGTTTCGTGGCTGCGGATTGCCTCAGCTATCACGCGCTTCAGTTGGCGATCATGGGGTATCAGAATCTGATGCTCATACAACCAACCTTTAACCTGCATGAGCAGCGTCGAGGCGTCCGGCCGGCCGACTAATGTCTCTTTGAGCCAGCGGACCAGGTAACGTCGCTGGTGCTCGGTCATCGATGAAAAACCGAGTGCTTGCTGCGCTAGTTGCTGATGGTCGATCAACGTTCGCGGCCGTGTCTCGTAGAGCGAGCGCAATGTTCCGATTTCAGGCGGCGCGATGGATAATTGTTCGCCAAGATGGCTCCACAGAACCTTGGGAACTTGCTTGTAGGCATCCAGGGTGCGGCCCGTCATCCGGATAAACCCAAGGTGAAGGGCGAGCGCCAGGCGGTAGAGGAGGTTGCGCCGCGCCTGAATCAGTGTTTGTTCTTTGGCAGAAAACGTGAAGAACGTGTTCAGCTCAAACTCAGTCAGTTCGGGCGGAATGTGGCGCAGGCCGAGGTAGGGAGCGTGCCAGTGGTCCATTGTTTAACTCTCTGAAGAGAACAATGCGCACCATCATACCCGGACGGGGAAGGCAAACAGTAAGTGATTGATTTTAAAGAGATTGTTGAATTTCGCATCGCTGAAGCCCGCGTAAACACTGGGTTGGGCTACCGTCGCTTACTGCACGCGGGTCAAAGGAACCCCTACCAGGGGAAGGAGGCCGATAAGGACTTCAAGAAGAAGTTTCTGATCGCCTTGCGTGCCGTGCTGGCCGTTTATCCGCAAGCCAAGGTCAAGCAGGTGACGGGCGGGCTGATGTTGATGGCCTCGCCGCCGCCGATCCCGTACAAGGGGCAGTAACCCCCTTTGGGGCTTCCCCGCTGCGCGGGGACCGGGACGCCCATTCCAGGCGCGCGCCTTCGCGCTTGGTCCCTACGGGACTGGCCGGCGTCGCCGGCCACCTTCCAGGCCGCCCTAGCCGTGCGCCCTTCGGGCGCTGTTCAGATCAACACCCAACCGTCCAAAGCGAAGCACGGTGCGAGGTCGCGGCCTTTATCCGTGGCACTGTTGAGGCATGCCTTCACCTGGTCGAGAGCGGAGCCCGTCACGATGGCGCGAGCGAAATCCAGGCTTGATGCGATCTTCTTGGGCACTGTGAGCACGAACCGCATATGTCCCCACTGGTCATGCTCCCCGTCGTAGGTCGCTTGCCAGTAGTCGTATTCGGCAGGCAGCTCGAAGAGTCGTGCCGTCAGTTTGAACTTCTGCCCGTCCGAGCGCTGGTAGGTTCCAAGGGCGATGTCGTGGTGAGGGACTTTGCCAAGCAGCATGTTTGTCTCACTTTGTCGATTCGATGAACGCACCGAGCTTGTCCAAGTCGTGCGACCAGAACAGGGACAGACCGCGTGCCTGCGCCTGTTCGAGGTTCAGCACCTTGAAGACGCCGGCCAGTGCCGCGGCCGGCACGACCTGCGCGGTGCCGAACTGCTTGATCCAGTACTCAGCCTTGACGGCCGCGTCGTTGTTCAGGCGCTTGACGCTATTGGTCGCGCTGTTCGACACCTTGCACTCGATCGCCATGAGGCGCGTGTCGTGCAAGCGCACGACGACATCGGCCTTGCGCTCGCCGAGCTGGCATTCAGCGCAGAACTGCATGGGCTGCGGCCCTTTGACGATCGTGTTGATCGCCACCGCCGGGGCTTCGGTGAAGCCCAGGGTGCGCAGATAGTCCTTGACCGTCGTCTCTTGGTTTTCCTTGCCTTCGTTCCGTCGCTCGGTGGCAATGCGCTGCGCGGCCAGAAGCACAGACGACGCCAGCAAGGCGGCTTCGCGCTGTTGGGCCGTAGGTGCGCCGCCGGCTTCCATCCAGGGGAAGCGGTAAGGGTCAATCACGCGCTCGATGACGCCGAACACCTTGCGCAGAGCCTCGGCATCCTTCTTCAGAACGCCGGGAGCGATCGAATCGACGTCAGCGATGACTTGGAGATCGTCGTCAGAGATCGGCGGGCCGGCCAGGTAGCGCAGGGCCTCGCCCAGTCCCAACCCGTAGGCTTCCGCGAGGTTGTCGTCGGTGATCGCGCCGGGATTGAGGTCGCTCAGCTTCTTGAACAGCAGCTCGAACTTGCCGCGCGCCTGGTTGTAGTGAGTCGCCCAGGAATCGGTGACGGCCAGGCGCTCAGCTCGGAACTGCGAGGCAGAGGTCGCGGCGTCTTCGGCTAGTTCGGCAGTGGTCCATCGAGGCGGTGCGCTTGTCATGCAGGCAATGCTTCCAGGCTTGGGATGCGCAGGCGCTCGATCTCCTTGGGCTCGAACTTGGTCAAGCCGCCGGCATAGGTTCTGCCGCTCCCCGTGTTGATGTTCTTGTTGAGCCACGTCACCAGGCGAGCCATCACGCCATCGTCCAGCGGCTGGCGAGGGTAGAGGCCATGCGCGACGTTGATGTGTCGCGCGTCGCATGCGTTGAGCGTGAACTGAGGCGGCCGGCGGGCCATGTAGGTGCAAAGAATCGGGGCCGGGGCTTTGAGGCCCACGGACCACCAGGCTTTGCGGTGCTGTGCGATGTAGCTTTGATCCGCGCCGTTGAGCTTCGCCCACGACAGGAATGCGGCGATGCGTCGGCGCTCTTCCTTGGTGAACTCGTCCAGCTCGGCGGGCAAGTCGACGACACGACGCAGAACCTCGGACGATTGCAGATGTGCGCCGGCCTGGATCAAGTCCTTGGCCTTGGTGACGGCCGGCAGCTTGACGCGATCGGGCAGGCCCCTCGCATGCTCGCCAGCAATCCAGATGTCGTTTGCTCCCGTGACCTGGCCCCGATGCACGCGGAACAGCTCGCCGATCTCGATCTCGCCGGCCGCAGCTTGTTCGGATGGACGGACGATGATCGACCAGCGCGGGGCGGCGTGCAGCCGCTCGCGCGGGATGTCGGTTCCCTTCGACAGGCCGTTGAGCCGTTCCAGCTCGTCGACGGATCGCACGCGCACAGGCTCGACGGTTTCACCGACACGGAAGCAGGTGATGGCGGCCGTCGTCGCCGTGCCGGGGAAGGCTTCGATGGTCGGTTCGAGGACGTGAAGAGCGATGCCGCCCAGCTCGTCAAGCAGCAGGCGGCGCAGCGCCGATCCGTAGTTCACATCCATCCACTCGGCCGAGGTGATGAACGCGCCCACGTCGCCAGCCTTCGCGAGAAGGCGAGTTTGCAGGAAGAAGTGCAGATGAAGGCCGGCCAGCGCGCTCGCCTTGATGCCGAAGTCGGCGAAGTTGGAGGCGTACCAGGCTTTCCAGTCTTCGGCGATGTCGTGGTGCCGCACATAGGGCGGATTGCCGATGAAGGCGGTCATGCCTGTGCAGCGCGGTAGCTTGACTTCCCGGTAGTCCTTGACCAGAACGGTCGCCCGATCGGTCCAGCCGCGAGCGCTCAGGTTGGCGCGCAGCATCAGCGCGGCCAGGGGGTCCATTTCCACGGCCACCAGTTGCGCTTCGGGGAAGGCTTCGCCTGCGGCCAGGATGAAGCGACCCGACCCCGCACCCGGATCGACGATGCGTGCTGGCGCACCTTGGCTGGCCAGCCAGGTCATCATCGAGCGCACGATCGGCGCAGGCGTGTAAACGGCTCCGGCGGCGCGACGGTCGGCCGCTGATCGGATCAACGAAAACGCCTCTCCCAGAGGATCGCCGCCGCGAGAGATCGCCTTGCGGATCGCGTCGATGTCCCGAGGCTTGAGCGCCGATGCCGGCGCGGCTTTCGCGAGCTTGCGCTCGGCCGCAGACAGGCCGCCTTGTCCTGCGATGAGGGCAAGGCACAGGGCTACTAGCTCTTGTTCCGTCTGCACGTTCATTTCTGTTTTCTCTTGGAGCCGGCGAACAGGTCGGCCTGGCCTTGTAGCTGCTTCTCCGTGAAGGTGCGCATGAAGTCGCGCAGCACGTCGGAGGCATGCCGGTCTTGGGCTCGGCAAGCCTGCACGAACGCCTCGCGCAGCTCTTTCTCCACCCTGATGCGCATCCCGGAGTCTTTGAGCGACATCGGTAGAGGGTAGCACAATGGATACACATTGTGTATCCATTGATGCGATCCGCCGGCAACCAAAGTCCCGGTTTTGAGGTTCTACGCCGGAACCCCCGAAAATTTTGTCACCCCAAATCCAGCACAGCCAAGAGCGCGTCCAGGTCGATCATGTTGCCGCCGCTCTGAAATGTGTAGCGCCCATTCAGGGGCGGTAAACCAAAAAACAGCAGAATTTGGCATTTCCTTAGCTCCGCTTCCACCGAACCGATTGGGAGCACCATCATGTATCGCGGTGGTCTGGCGTCGAATGCTGGGTCAAAATTCTTCCCAGTCGTTGACTGTGGCTGTTGCTACCGGTAGGCGTTTATGTGACGGAGCAACCCGCGGACCGCCCTTTATTTTCCGGTATGGCGTAACGACTCCCTGGGCCGGGCTGGCTAGTGGCACCAGACGTCGTGCTGGTTGTATAGGCGCTCTGGACGTCGTTTGCGTCGCAGCAATCTTGAACACACTGACGACCTGAGCCAGACTGCCAGCCTGCTCCTGTAGGGACGCCGCCGCTGCGGCGGCCTCTTCTACCAACGAGGCGTTCTGCTGTGTGACTTCATCCATTTGGGTGATGGCCTGGTTGATTTGTTCGATGCCCGAGGTCTGCTCTTGGCTGGCCGCCGTAATTTCTCCCATGATGTCAGTGACGCTCTGGACGCTGTTGACGATGGCTTGCATGGTCAAGCCGGCCTGATCAACCAGTTTGGCACCGATATCGACCTTTTCAACAGAATCGCCGATCAGGGATTTGATTTCCTTCGCTGCCGCCGCCGAGCGCTGCGCCAAGTTGCGCACTTCGGACGCCACCACTGCGAAGCCGCGCCCTTGTTCGCCGGCACGCGCCGCTTCCACCGCCGCGTTCAGTGCCAGGATATTGGTTTGAAACGCGATGCCGTCGATCACGCCGATAATATCGACAATCTTTTTTGACGATGCATTGATCGAACCCATAGTGTCGACCACCTGCGACATTACAGTGCCACCCTTGATCGCCACTTCCGAGGCAGAAATTGCCAACTGGTTTGCCTGGCGCGCATTGTCGGCGTTTTGCTTGACAGTACTGGTCAGTTCTTCCATCGAGGAAGCGGTTTCCTCGAGTGAACTGGCCTGCTGCTCGGTACGGGAAGACAGATCCAAGTTGCCGCTGGCGATCTGGCTGGAGGCGGTGGCGATGGTATCGGTGCCGATGCGCACCTGGCCAACGATATTAACCAGACTATCGTTCATATCCTTGAGCGCCTGCAACAGCTGTCCAGTTTCATCCATCGAATTGATATCGAACTGGCTGGTTAAATCGCCGGCGGCGACGGTCTGCGCCACTTTTACCGCTTCATTTATTGGGCGGGTGATCGATCGTGTGATGCCATATGCAAAGGCGATGCCGATTAGTACTGCAGCCATTCCCAGGCCAATCATCAGATTCCGGGAGGAATTGATGCTTTGCTTAATATCGGCTCCGCTGGTTTCGACGATCTTCTTCTGCAGCTCCGTAAATTCCTTGATGCTGCCCTGCAGCACATCGAGTGCCGGGAGCGTTTCGGTGATCATCATGCGGGTGGCGTCGTCCCGCTTATCCTCGGCCACAAGCTTGTCAACTTTTCTAAAGGAGGCGACATATTGGGCGCGGCTCTCCTTGATTTTTGCCAGAAGGGCCTTGCCTTCCTGCCGGTAAATCAGCTTGTCGAGAGTCTCCATCGCCTCGTTAATGGTTTTCTTGTTGAACTCGATATGTTCGCGGATCTTGTCCGCGTATGCCTTGTCGGGCGCAATGAGCAGTTCCATGGTCCGGCGTGCGTTGGCCCGTGTCGTGGCGTCGATCGTGTTTGCCGCCTCCGCTTTGACCCAATCCTTATCAACCATTTTGTTGCTGGTTTCGCCAATGCTGGTCAGATGTATGAACCCGATCGCGATCAATGACGCCATCAGCAGCAACACCAGCCCGAAACCCGCGCCGAGCCGTACGCCGATTTTCAAGTTTGTGATATTCATTTGAATTCTCCTGAAGTAGTTCGTATTCGCTTGCACGGGGAGCCTCAAGTCGGCGACTTCCTAATAAATCCGAAGTCGGTAGTCCGCCCTGAACAATTGCCTCACGCGGCAGTCAGCGCAACCTGAACGCGGTAGTGACAGGCCGAGCGCGCCAGCCAAGCCAAGACAACGGCCTGTAGATGGGCAACAAAAAGCCTCAACAGGCTCAGCAGCAGGCGGATGTTGTGCCCGGCACCGCACAGCACGGCATGCAGCGCATCGCCCAGCGCGCCCTTGAGTGGATTTCGATCCAGTCGTCCGTCGCTCTTCATGTGTCCGATCGTCGGCTCGATCGCGCTTCGCCGTTTGATCATGGCCTTCATCGTGCGCGTCACGCCTCGCCGCTGGCCTGATCTGAGAATCTGCACGCCCTCGACCTCGGCACCCTTGTAGCCCTTGTCCACCATCACAGTACGCGGCCGGTGGTTGGCCAGGATGCTCACCTGCTCGATGGTCTCATCCAGCGTGTGCCCGTCGTACGGATTGCCGGGCATGGAGCGCATGCCCACCACCAGGCCTTCTTTGAGCGTGGTCGCCAGTGTGACCTTCACACCGAACTCGTAGGGGTTGCGTGCCTTACCTTTGGAGATGCACTCCACTTCGGGCGCATGCAGGGCATACAGCTTGTTCTTGTCTTTGGTCTTTTGCGTGAGGATGCGGCCCACGCGCTGCAGCAGGTCCTGCCCCTTGGCCTGAACCTGCTCGGGCAGCTTGGTCAACTGGCGCTGCACGTCACGCTGAACGCGGCCCACTCGGGTGCGCAGTGTCTTGATGGCGGCACGCATGCGCTTGTACTGTTTGGCATGGGCATAGCGGCCGACCTGTGTGGCCAGGCGCGGCGCCTCGCGGTTGTAGTTCTGGCGCAGGCTCAAGCCGTGGTCTTGCGCGAACTTGACCATGTGCTGCCGGCTGCGCTCGAGCAAGCGGCTGTCCGTGGGGTGGGCAATGGCCTTGGGCATCACCGTGGTGTCCACGATCACCTTGTCCAGGCTGGCGCGCTTGATCAGACCTGCGGCTTTAGCCGCTTCGATGGTCACAGCCAGCAGCAACTCCACGCCTTCTTCACCAATGCGCTGGCGCCAGCGAGTCAGGCTTGACGGATCAATGGGCAACTCGGTTTGCAGGTAGGTCTCGCCGGTGAAGAACTGCCAGTACGGGTTCTCCAGCCAGGTGTTGACCACCATCTCATCAGAGGCATCGTTGGCGTGCTGCAAGTACAGCAGACCGCCCACCAAGCGGGGTGGCAAGGCTGGCCGACCTCGGCCTGAAGTGAAGTGGCCCGCGAAGTGATGCTCGATCAACTCCCAGTTCATCAGCCCGGCAAGGCGGATCAGCGGATGCTTCATGTTGAGCTGCTCATCCAAGCGCGGACGGAACATCTCGGCGGTCTGGGCGGTGCGGGTGTGGGGCTTCATGGGCTGCCAAATTTGCAAGAAAGCGCGGGGCCGGTATTTGTTTCCTTGCAAATATCGCACCACACTTCAGCCGAAATCGTATTGCAGATCAACGACTTGCGGATTGTTCAGGGTGGACTCGGTACCTGGCATCGATTGGTTGGCGACAATCATTGAAATTCGTTAGAAATAAATCCGAGGTGATGTCGGCGGGGCTTGGCCGGGTGCAAAGAAGAAGGCAGCCTGGGGAAGAATCTGTGTGCATCAGGAGCGGGTTGGGGATCCTGGGCGGCTGACTGAACGCCAACGATATGCTTTCGCGACCGGGATTTCAACTACTATCGGCAATTATTTTAATATGAATCAACGAATACATCTATTGAACAACTAACGTCTCTTAACAAGGACTGTTAGACACCCAAATTCGGTCGAATTTGTTCAGTGCGCTTGACGGAAAACAGTTGTTTGGCGACAGTTCGGCCGAAACCGTCACGGCGATCCCCAACACCCCAGAAATTTCGTACGGAAAATGGTGCCGCAATGGTATACCATACGCAAATCTCAATCCACTGGTTTTCCGCACATGCTTATTGGCTACATGCGCGTATCGACTGACAATGACCGCCAGTCCACCGACCTTCAGCGCGACGCGCTGCTGGCGGCCGGCGTCGATGTGCGCCACCTGTTCCAGGATCATGCCTCCGGCGCCAGGGATGACCGGCCAGGCCTAGCCAAAGCGTTGGAATATCTCCAAACCGGAGACGTGTTAGTGGTGTGGAAACTTGACCGGCTTGGCCGCTCACTGCCGCACCTGCTCGGTATCGTGAACGGGCTCAAGGAAAGGCGTGTAGGATTTCGCTCGTTGACGGAAAGCATGGACACCACCACGCCGTCGGGCGAATTCCTGTTCCAGGTGTTCGGCGCCCTCGCGCAGTACGAGCGCGCGCTGACGCGCGAGCGCGTCATAGCCGGACTTGCCGCCGCTAAGCGCCGCGGCCGTCGCGGCGGGCGGCCGCTGGCGATCACAGGCGAGAAATTGGACGCCATTCTCGCAGCACTGAACGGCGACATGTCGAAGGCGGCGGTATGCCGCAACTTCGAGGTCAAGCGCACTACGCTGATCGAGACGTTGGCAAGGATCGGCTGGCCTGCCGCCACGAAGGCAGCACAGGAATGACGGCCAAGAGCAAGCGACTGACCGTCCTCTCCGAAGCCGAACACGAAGCGCTTTATGGACTACCCGACTTCGACGACGGCCAGCAGTTGGGCTTCCTGGCGCTGTCGGAAGCGGAACTGGCGCTTGCCACCAGTCGGCCGGGCATTCCGGCACAGGTCTACAGCATCTTGCAGATCGGTTATTTCAAGGCAAAGCAGACGTTCTTCCGCTTTGACTGGCTTGACGTCGAAGATGATGTTGGTTTTGTCTTGAGCCGATACTGCCAAGGAGAGGCATTCGAGCACAAGACGATCACCGACCACGAGCTCTACACCCAGCGCAGGCTCATCGCCGATCTGTTTGGCTACCGGCAATGGTCTGGTGAGTTCATTCCGCAACTTGCCATACAGGCCGCACAAATCGCACTGCGCGACGTGACTCCGGGATTCGTCGCTACCGAATTGATCGTCTGGCTCAACCAACACAAGATCGTCCGTCCGGCGTACACCACGTTACAGGATATCATCAGCGACGCACTGTCGACTGAACGTCGACGCCTTGCCGATCTGTTGGGCGAAGTGATCGACGAGCCGACCAAAGCCGCGTTAACCCAGCTCCTGGTACGTGATGACACCCTGTCTCAACTGGCGGCGCTCAAACAGGACGCCAAGAGCTTCGGCTGGCGTCAGATGATCCGCGAGCGCGAGAAGCGCACCGTGCTGGAGCCACTGCACCGGATCGCCAAGGCTCTACTGCCCAAGCTGGGCGTTTCGCAGCAAAACCTGCTGTACTACGCGAGCCTGGCGAATTTCTATACCGTTCACGACCTGCGCAACCTCAAGGCGGATCAGACCCATCTCTACTTGTTGTGCTACGCCTGGCAACGTTACCGGCAGCTCTCCGACAACCTGGTCGATGCGATGGCCTATCACATGAAGCAGTTGGAGGACGAGAGCAGCGCGCTCGCGCAGAAGTCCTTCTTAGCGGAACATGTGCGCCGTCAGCAGGGTACGCCGCAGGTCGGTCGCCTGCTGTTGATCTATGTCGATGACACGGTAGACGACGCCACGCCGTTCGGCACCGTGCGCCAGCGCGCGTTCAAGATCATGCCGAAGGACACGCTACAAATCACCGGTCAGCGCTTGAGCGTGAAGCCGATGAGCAAATTGGCCCTGCACTGGCAGGCGGTGGACAATCTAGCCGAACGCATCCGCCGACATCTGCGACCGCTGTATGTCGCACTCGACTTTGCCAGCACCGTCCCCGACAGTCCTTGGCTCGCAGCGCTGGCCTGGGCCAAGAGCGTGTTCGCCAAGCAGCAGCGCCTGTCGCAACGGCCGATGGCGGAATGTCCGGTGGCCACGTTGCCGAAACGATTGCGACCATACCTGTTGACCTTCGATGCCGACGGTAAGCAGACCGGATTGCACGCTGACCACTACGAATTCTGGCTCTATCGGCAGATCAGGAAACGATTCCAGTCGGGCGAGATTTATCTTGACGACAGCCTGCAACACCGCCACTTCTCCGACGAGCTGGTCTCGATGGACGAGAAGGCCGACGCGCTCGCGCAAATGGACATACCTTTCCTGCGTCAGCCGATCAAAGCCCAGCTCGACGTGCTGACGGCCGAGCTGCGCGCACAATGGCTCGCCTTCAACACCGAACTGAAACAAGGAAAACTGACGCACCTGGACTACGATAAGGACACGAAGAAGCTGATCTGGCGCAAGCCCAAGGTGGAGAATCAGAAGGTCCGCGAGAAGGGGTTTTACGAACAACTGCCGCACTGCGATGTTGCCGACGTGTTCCGCTTCGTCAACGGACAGTGCCAGTTCCTGTCGGCGCTGACGCCGTTGCAGCCGCGCTATGCGAAGAAGGTAGCCGATGCCGACAGTTTGATGGCGGTCATCATCGCGCAGGCGATGAACCACGGCAATCAGGTCATGGCGCGCACCAGCGACATCCCGTACCACGTGCTGGAGACGACGTACCAGCAGTACCTGCGCCAGGCATCGCTCCAGGCCGCCAACGACCGCATCAGCAACGCCATTGCCGCGCTGCCGATCTTCCCGCATTATTCGTTTGATCTGGATACGCTGTACGGTGCCGTCGATGGTCAGAAATTCGGCGTCGAGCGGCCAACCGTGAAGGCGCGCTCTTCGCGCAAGTATTTCGGGCGCGGCAAGGGCGTGGTCGCCTACACGCTGCTATGCAACCATGTACCCATCAACGGCAACTTGATCGGCGCACACGAATACGAGGCGCACCATGTGTTTGACATCTGGTATCGCAACACGTCGGACATCGTGCCAATGGCGATCACCGGCGACATGCACAGCGTCAACAAGGCCAACTTCGCCATCCTGTACTGCTTCGGCCCGCGCTTCGAGCCGCGCTTCACCGCGATGGATAAACAACTGAAGGAACTGTATTGCGCCGATGACCCTGCGCTGTACGAGAAATACTTGATCCGCCCGGTCGGCCAGGTTGACCTGCCGGCGATCGTCGACGAAAACCAGAGCATGAATCAAATTGTCGCCACACTCGGGCTGAAGGAGATGACCCAGGGCTCGCTGATCCGCAAGCTGTGCACCTACACCACGACGAACCCGACGCGGAGGGCGATCTTCGAATTCGACAAGCTCATCCGCAGCATCTACACGCTGCGCTACCTGCGTGATCCGCAACTGGAGCGCAATGTCCACCGCTCACAAAACCGCATCGAGTCCTACCACCAGCTGCGCTCGGCCATCGCCCAGGTCGGCGGAAAGAAGGAGCTGACCGGGCGGACTGACATCGAAATCGAGATCAGCAACCAGTGCGCGCGCCTGATCGCGAATGCGATCATATACTACAACTCGGCCATCCTGTCGCACCTGCTGACGAAGTGCGAGGCCAGCGGCAACGCCAAGGCCGTGACGCTGATCACCCGGATGTCGCCTGCAGCCTGGCGCCACATCCTGCTGAATGGGCACTACACATTCCAGAACGGAGGCAAGATGATCGACCTCGACGCGCTCTTGGCCGGGCTGGATTTGGGGTGACAAAATTTCCGGGGGTTCCGGCTTAGACCCCCTGCAAAGGCCGGGGAGTCTGCCCCTCGTGCACCACGCGGCGGATGGTGGAGACGGCGGCACACCTGAGCGACCACGTTTTCCCCCGCCTGCCGGTGCGCCAGTGGGTGCTCTCCGTGCCCAAGAGGTTGCGGTACTTCATGCAACGCGACGGAGCGGTGCTGAGCATGGTGCTGCGCATCTTTCTGCGGGTGATCGCACAAACTC
>NZ_VSWE01000016.1:0-154107 GCF_009668275.1 Herbaspirillum sp. CAH-3
GGGGGCGTGCATCGTCTTGTCCTTGTAGTCTTCATGCCGACAGGCGGCAGGGCGCGTGGCCGTGCCGCCTGTCCGAATGCAATGGGGTTCGGGCCGCTGGTGCGTTACAGGGTATGAGGCGAGCCGGCGCGCCAGGTTCCGGCGGATGAGCTGGTCATCCGCATCGGCGCGCATGGTACCAGCATCAGCCCAACTGTTGAAGCAGGGCCGTGCGGACCTCTGCGATCACGTCATTCCAGTCGCCGGTATTGGCCTGGCGGAAGATGCGGAAGTTGCGATACCAGGGCGTGTCGCTGCGCTCCAGTTGCCAGCGCCAGCAGGTGTTGGCCCGGTTGAGCAGCCAGACAGGCGTGCCCAAGGCACCGGCCAGGTGGCATACCGAGGTATCGACGCTGATGAGCAGGTCGAGCTGTGCGACCAGGCCGGAGGTCTCGGCAAAGTCGCCCAGTTGCAAGGAGTGATCGCGAACGCGCGCGCCCAGGGGATGCGCCTGCAGTTGCGCCACGGCCGCCTGGCCGACCTGGACGGAATGGAATTCCAGTTGCGGATGCTCTTCAGCCAGGGCCACCAGCGGTGCCAGCGCCTCGAAGGGCAGCGAACGTTCACCGTCGATGCGCACCGCATCCCGATGGGTCTGCGCCGAGCTGCCGGCCCACACCAGGCCGACGCGCAAGGCGCGGTTCTGCGGCAGGCGCTGCAGCCAGCCGGCCCAAGCGTCGGCGTCGGGCAGCAGGTAGGGCGCGCGCGGGATGTCGGTTTCGCTGAAAGACTTGCAGGCCAGGGGCAAGCTCATCAGCGGGCAATGGTAGTCGAAGCTGGGGCGGATGAACTGCTCGCTGCTGATGACTTCAGCCGCACCCGGCGCCTTGGACAGCAGGCGCAAGAGCGCTGGTGGCACTTCCAGGAGCACGCGGGCGCCCAAGGCGGCCACACGGGGCAGGTACCGCACGAATTGCAGGGTGTCGCCAAAGCCCTGTTCGGCGTGGATCAGGATGGTCTTGCCGTGCAGCGAGGATTCGCCCAGCCACAGGGGCTGCAGGAACTGGCGCCGCTGGGAGCGCATCTGTTCAGTTTCCCAGCGGGCTTCGAAGGCCGGCCAGCCTTGGGCGAAATCGCCCTGGCGCAGCTTGAGCAGGGCAGCGTTCCAGGCGGCCGAGCTGGCGTCGGGCTTGAGCTCGCGGGCGCGGCGATAGCACTCGCTGGCCTCGTCGAAGCGAAACAGCTGCTCCAGCGTCGAGCCGCGGTTGAACCACAGGTCGGGCGAGCTGTCGTCCAATTCCATGGCGCGGTCATAGGCTTGCAGCGCTTCCATCGGGCGATGCATCTTGAAGAGCACGAAGCCGCGGTTGGACTGGGCTTCGAAGAAGTCCGGCTGCACCTCCAGTGCACGGTCGTAGGCGAGCAGGGCCTGGTCGAACTGGAAGTTGTCCTTGCAGGTATTGCCCAGGTTGAACCAGGCTTCGATGAAATCGGGGCGCAGCGCTACCGCGCGCTCATAGCACTCGCGCGCATCGCGGTAGGCGTAGCGCTCGTGCTGCAGGTTGCCCAACTGGAACCAGGCTTCGGCATTGTCCGGCACCAGCCTCACCGCCTGCTGCAGATCTTCCAGCGCTTCGCGGCTCATTTTGAGCCTGCGCAAGGCGCTACCGCGCGCCAGCAGGGCATCGGCAAAGGCCGGGTTCTGGGCCAGGATCTGGTTGTAGCGTTGCACCGCTTCGCTATCACGGCCCAGGTGGACCAGGGCGCCGGCATGATCGAAATAGGTATCCGGATGGTCCGGATTGAGTTCGATGGCCTTGGCCAGTTGTGCTTCGGCCGCTTCCCAATCTTCCTGGTGGAGCTTGAGCATGCCGTAGAGATAGTTGGCCTCGAAATGACGCGGCAGCTTGACCAGCACTTTCTTGTAAAGCTCTTCGGCCGGCCCGAGCTTGCCTTTCTGGTGAAGTGCCAAAGCTTTTTGCAACAGGATCTGGGAAGCGTTTGCTTGCGGATGCATGGATAGTGTCGAGAGGTAGGAAGAGCGCCGAGAGCGCCGGAGTCTGGCAAGTGTCTCAAATTCGTTCGCTTTCTGCGAGCGGATTACCGGGGCAATCGCCCTCCAATTGCGGGCTATGGCCGGATGCCAGGGGCGCGAGCGGGGCCGGCTCTTTTCTTTTACACTACCCGGACATCAGACAACTGATGCGTTAGCCGGCATCGACCGGTTCTTCATCCACCGCATGCCGCGTCATGCATGTCGCCACCACGGAGTCTTCCCGATGAGTTTCGCCATTCCCGCCCCCGCCCAGGCCACCGTCCCGGTGGTCGGCGGCGCGCCTTTCCCAGTTCGCCGCATCTATTGCGTGGGCCGCAACTATGCCGCCCACGCCCGCGAAATGGGCCATGATCCCGACCGCGAGCCGCCGTTTTTCTTCATGAAGCCGGCCGATGCGGTCGTGCCGACCGATTCCGTGGTGCCGTATCCGGCCGCGACCGCTGACTACCATCACGAGATCGAACTGGTGGTCGCGCTCTGCGGCGGTGGCCGCGATATCCCGGTGGAGAAGGCCCTGGAGCTGGTGTATGGCTACGCCGTCGGCCTGGACATGACCCGCCGCGACCTGCAGGCGCAAGCCAAGAAGCTGGGCCGTCCCTGGGACATGGCCAAGGGCTTCGACCAGTCTGCGCCGTGCGCTCCCATCGTGCCGGTGGCCCAGTCCGGGCATCCGGAGAAGGGTGCCGTTTGGCTCAAGGTCAATGGCGAAGTACGCCAGCAGGGCGACCTGTCGGACCTGATCTGGAACGTGGCCGAAACCATTTCCTATCTCTCCGGCCTGGTCGAGCTGTTCCCCGGCGACCTGATCTACACCGGTACTCCCGAAGGCGTGGGCGCGGTGGTCAAGGGCGACCAGTTGCAAGGGCATGTGGACGGCTTGCCTGACATCAACATCACCATCGGCTAAGACGCTGGCAGCCGGGCCCCGTCGCGGATGCGGCGCTGCCCGGGACTGCTTGCCCGATCGCCTCCTGCAGGGCTTGCAAGCCTGCTGCAGGTGGCAGAAACCAAACTGTCATGAAGCCGGCGGCGATGCGGCGTATAATACGGGGTTCCGTAGGGAATGCCGGGCATGTCAAGTCGTTTGCCCGGCCAGCATCGTCTTTAGCGTTTGCATCATCCGAAGCGCCCGGCCGAGCAGGTTTGGCCGGTTCGCCCGTAACACATCAACACAGAAAGCAATCAGAACCCGTGCGCATGCACCCCATGCACCGGAGCCGCCTGGCGGCTGCCGCGGCGCTGTCGCACCGTTCGCAATAAACCATGTCCGACACCACGTCCGCGTCCGCAGCACCGGCTGCCCCTGCCGTCCGTTTTGAAGATTTCGGCCTCTCGCCGGATATCTTGCGAGCCTTGTCCGAACAAGGCTACGTCCATCCGACCCCGATCCAGGCCCAGGCCATTCCTGTGGTGCTGCAAGGCCGTGACGTGATGGGCGCGGCCCAGACCGGCACCGGCAAGACCGCCGGCTTCTCGCTGCCGATCATCCAGCGCCTGCTGGCCCATGCCAGCCACAGCGCCTCGCCCGCCCGTCACCCGGTGCGCGCCCTGATCCTGACCCCGACCCGCGAACTGGCCGACCAGGTGGCCGACAATGTGAAGGCTTATTCACGCTTCACCCCGCTGCGCTCTACCGTCGTCTTCGGCGGCGTGGACATGGCACCGCAAACGGCCACCCTGCGTGCCGGCGTCGAAATCGTCATCGCTACCCCGGGCCGCCTGCTGGACCACGTGCAGCAAAAGACGGTGAACCTGTCGCAGACCCAGATCCTGGTCATGGACGAAGCCGACCGCATGCTCGACATGGGCTTCCTGCCGGACCTGCAGCGCATCATCAACCTGCTGCCCAAGCAGCGCCAGAACCTGCTGTTCTCGGCCACCTTCTCGCCCGAGATCAAGAAGCTGGCCGCCAGCTTCCAGAACAACCCGGTCACCATCGAAGTCGCGCGCAGCAATGCCACGGCAGAAAACGTCACCCAGACCATCTACAAGGTGGAGGAAGCGGCCAAGGCGGATGCAGTCAGCTTCATCATTCGCCAGCGCGAACTGAAGCAGGTGATCGTCTTCTCCAACACCAAGATCGGCGCTTCGCGCCTGGCGCGTACCTTGCTGGCCGAAGGTGTGAAGGCTTCTGCCATCCACGGCGACAAGACCCAGTCCGAACGCATGGCCGCGCTGGAGTCCTTCAAGCAGGGCCAGATCGAAGTCCTGGTGGCTACCGACGTGGCTGCACGTGGCCTGGATATCGCCGAGCTGCCCTGCGTCATCAACTACGACCTGCCTTACAACGCCGAAGACTACGTGCACCGTATCGGCCGTACCGGCCGTGCCGGCGCCTCGGGCGATGCCATCTCGCTGTTCTGCGACAAGGATGAACGCCTGCTGGTCGACATCGAAAAGCTGATCAAGAAGAAATTCGAACGTGCCGAGCTGGCCGGTTTTGCACCGCGCATGCGCGCTGAGCGCAGTGAGCGTGGTGAACGTTCGGAGCGCGGTGAACGCAGCGACCGGGGCGAACGCGCCGAGCGTGGCGAACGCAGTGACCGTGGCGAGCGCAGCCGCAGCAGCCGCGACGGTGCAGCCCCGTCGGGACGCCGCGAGAAGGTCGATCCCTGGTTCCTCAAGCCCTATGAGCCCAGCGCCACCGAGACCGTCTCCACCAAGCCGGAACTGCCCAAGAACAACCGTCCCAAGCCCAAGGTCGCAGCTTTGCTGGGCGGCATGCCCAAGCGCTGATCCGCCAGGCGCTGATCCGCCAGGCGCTGAGCCAATTTCTCAGCGCGGACCGAAACGCGCTCGCCATCCGGTGAGGGCCTGGGTCCAGAATCCTTCCCTGTCACGGGCTGCGCCCGTGTCCAGTCCAAGAAAGGCCGCCGCGTGCTGCAAGGCTTGCAGCGGCTGGCCCAGGTCCAGCGCCTGGGCGCCGTTCTGCTTGGAAAACTTTTCCCCCGACGCATTCATCAACAGCGGCACGTGCAGGTAGCGCGGCGTCGCATAGCCCAGCAGTCCCTGCAGGTAGATCTGCCGCGCCGTCGAGTCCAGCAGGTCGGCGCCGCGCACGATGTCGGTGACGCCCTGTTCGGCATCATCGACCACTACCGCCAGTTGGTAGGCCCAGAAGCCATCGGCCCGCTGCAGCACGAAATCCCCGACTTCCGAAGCCAGGTGCTGGACCTGTGGTCCCAGCCAGCGGTCCGTGAATTGCACCCGTTCGCCCGACTGGCCTGCATCGGGCACGCGCAGTCTCAGCGTGCGTGGCGTCTTGCCCGGACCAAGTCCGTGGCGGCAGGTGCCGGGATAGAGCGCGGCACCGTCACTGGCCATGCCCACCCTGGAATCGGCGATTTCCTTGCGGCTGCAGCCGCAGGGGTAGGCCAGCGATCCCAGGCGCTCGCGTGCAAGCTGGTAGCGTGCCTTGCGCAGGCTCTGCACCAGGATCGGGCCGTCCGAGCGCATATCCAAGGCCGCCAGGGTGGCGACGATGTCGTCGGCCGCGCCGGGCACGGTGCGGGTCTCATCGATGTCCTCGATGCGCAGCAGCCAGCGGCCACCGTGCACCCGTGCATCCAGGTAGCTGGCCAGCGCCGCCACCAGCGAGCCCGCATGCAGCGGACCGGAAGGCGAGGGCGCGAAACGGCCGACATAGGCGTGGCCGCTCACGCCTGCTCCCGCAGCGGGATGGGGCCGATCAATGATTGTCGTACATGCGGCTGCGCCAGGTGCTGGATGAACCATTTGAGTGACTTGCCCTGCTCGGCCTTGGGCCAGGCCACCATGAAGTTGTCGTTGGGTTTGGCGGCCAGGGTCTGCTTTTCCACCAAGGCACCGGTGGCCAGGTAGGGCTCGGCCCAGATGCGCGGCAGATGGCCGCAACCGAGGCCTGCCAGTTGAGCTTGCAGCTTGTCGGCCACGGTGGCTACGGTCAACGTTTCCTGGCCCGACAGCAGGCCCATGGTCAGCGTGGGCAGGGACTGGCTGTTGTCGCCCACGGCAATGGCCCGGTGGCTACGCACCAGCTCTGCCGACAGCGGTTCCGTGGCCGAAGCCAGCGGGTGCGTCGGTGCCACTGCAAACACCCAGTCCACCGCGCCCAGCTCCTGCATCTGGAAACGTCCGCTGGTGCGCACCACTTCCGGCCCGTCCAGGGTCACCCCGATGACCAGGTTGGCGCGCCCCTCGATGAGCTTTTCCCAGGCACCGGTCAGTACGCCGGGCGTGAAGCGCAGCCGGGTGCCGGATTCTTCACGGTCGAAGGCGTCGATGACCGGCAGCATCTTGTCGAAGGGAATGAGACTGTTGAGCACGATATGCAGCTCGGTTTCGCGCCCGGTGGCGGTGCGCTTGACGCGCTGTTCCAGGTCGCTGGCGGCCAGCAGCAGATGACGGCCCTCCTGCAACAATTGCAGGCCCGCCGGTGTCAACTGGGCCCGGTGGCCGCGACGGTCGAACAGCAGCACATCGAGGTCATCCTCCAGCTTGCGCACGCTGTAGGTCAGGGCCGAGGGCACCCGGTCCAGGGCCACGGCGGCCGCGGCAAAGCTGCCCTTGCGGTCGATCATGTCGAGGATCAGCAGGGATTCCAGGGTCAGGTTCACGTCTTGCTCCACTTGTTTAAATTTTTTGAACGAACACTACGGATTTTAGACCTTATCTGCATAAAAGATAGCCACTATAGTGACGCCATCGACAAACATTTTGACCAAATCAATTCCGGTTTGGTCCCACTCAAGAAAGAGGTGTTGACATGATGGAACTTCGCAAAGCGAACGATCGTGGCCACGCCAACCACGGTTGGCTGGATTCGTATCACAGCTTTTCCTTCGCGGACTACTATGATCCCAAGCACATGGGCTTCGGTCCGCTGCGGGTGATCAACGAGGACCGCGTGGCCGCAGGCCAGGGCTTTGGTACCCATGGCCACCGTGACATGGAGATCATTTCCTATGTGCTCGAAGGTGAACTTGCGCACAAGGACAGCATGGGCAATGGCAGCGTGATCCGTCCCGGTGACGTGCAGCGCATGAGTGCCGGCACGGGCGTGCGTCATTCGGAGTACAACCACTCCCAGGACGGCACCACGCACTTCCTGCAGATCTGGATCATGCCGGACCGTGCTGGCGCCGAGCCGGGTTACCAGGAAGCGCACTTCTCGGCCGCCGACAAGGATGGCAAGCTGCGCCTGGTAGCTTCGCGTGATGGCCGGGAAGGTTCGGTCAGCATGAACCAGGATGCCCAGCTTTACGCCGGTTTGTTCGACGGTGCACAAAGCGCCGAGTACACCCTGCCGCAAGGTCGCCTGGGCTATGTGCATGTAGCCCGTGGCAAGATCAGCGTCAATGGCCAGGCCCTGCAGGCGGGCGATGCCGTCAAGCTCAGTGCGGTGGATCGCATCGAGATCAGCGGCGGCGAGAAGGCCGAAGTCCTGTTGTTTGACCTGCCGCGCTGAGCTTTGCTGCGCCGGCATGCAGGAATGCAGCAAGCAGTTTGCAGTAGCAACCCGCCGGTACCGATCACACCGGCGGTTTTTTCCGCGTCACTTCACTCTCTAGAGAAGGAAATTTCGTCATGACCAAAGTTGCCATCGTTTACCACTCCGGCTACGGCCACACCAAGAAGCAGGCCGAAGCCGTGCAGGCTGGCGCGGCCGGCGTTGCCGGCGCCGCTGTCGAGCTGATCGCCATCAGTGCCGAAGGCACCATCACCGATGAACAATGGGCCAGCCTGGACGCGGCCGATGCCATCATCTTCGGTTCGCCGACCTACATGGGTACCGTGTCCTGGCAGTTCAAGAAGTTCGCCGACGCCTCCTCCAAGCCCTGGTTCAGCCAGAAGTGGAAGGACAAGGTCGGTGCCGCCTTCACCAACTCGGCCACCATGAACGGCGACAAGCTCTCGACCCTGCACTACCTGTTCACGCTGGGCATGCAGCACAGCATGATCTGGGTCGGCACCGGCCTGATGCCTGCCAACAGCAAGGCTGCCCAGCGCAATGACATCAACTTCGTCGGTTCCTTCTCGGGCCTGATGGCGCAAAGCCCGTCGGACTCTTCGCCCGAAGAAGGCCCGCTGCCGGGCGACCTGGAAACCGCCAAGCTGTTCGGTGCGCGCGTGGTGGAAACGGCGGCCAAGTTCAAGAAGTAATCTGCATCTCAGCGACGCAAGTCGTGAACATGTAAAAAAGCCGACCTCGCAAGGGGTCGGCTTTTTCGTTGCCGGGATGCGCAGCAATCAGGCTGCTGCAGAGCTGGATTCATGCGCAGCTCGCTGCTTGGGCGCGCAATGCGGACAGGACTTGCCCGGCACGTAGTCCGGCGAGAGCTGTTCACGCGGGGTGACCACGGCGCGGCAGGCAAAGCATTGAGCGGTCTGGGTTTCCTTCAGCTCCGGGCTCAGGGCGGTGCGATAGTCGAAGACGAAGCAGTCGCCGTTGTAATGGGCACCGCCCACGTCCTCGAAATACTTCAGGATGCCACCTTCGAGCTGGTAGACATGGTCATAGCCGATGTTCTGCATATGAATCGCGGCCTTTTCGCAGCGAATGCCGCCAGTGCAGAAGGTGACGACCGTCTTGCCTTCGAAATCGGCCTTGTGCTCCTCGATCACCTGCGGGAATTCGGTGAACTTGCTGATGCGGTAATCCACCGTGTTGTCAAACGTACCGACATCGACCTCAAAGCCGTTGCGCGTATCCACCATCACCACCGGACGGCCTTCGTCGTCATGGCCCTGGTCCAGCCAGCGCTTGAGTTCCTTGGGCTCCACGAAAGGCGCACGGCCCAGCTCCGGCTTGATCAGTGGATGCTTCATGGTGATGATCTCGGCCTTCAGTTTCACCAGCATGCGAGTGAAGGGTTGCTTCTCGGAATAGCTTTCCTTGACGATCAGGTCGGCAAAGCGCGCATCGGCGCGCAGCCAGGCCAGGAAGGCGTCGATTTCATGGCGCAGGCCGGCCAGGAAGAGGTTGATGCCTTCCGGGCTCAGGATCACGGTGCCACGAAGGTTATTCTTCTGACAAATTTCCAGGAATGCCGGACGCTTTTCAGCAGTGTCATCGAAGCTGATGAATTTGTAGGCGGCAATGTTGACGTAGGGGGTCTGCGGGGACTGCATGGTGGCGTACTCAACTGTAAGTCTTTGAATCGTCAGCATTATAACCGTGCACCCCGGATGGCCGCAGTTATTTGGCCGGTGCCTGCGGCTTCTCTGATGCAGATCAAGGCAAGCCCGGACGATCGGGCACAAGGGGCAGGTGTAAAGTCTTCATATTTCTCACAAATCGAGAGCAATCGGAACCGGTCAGGATCGCAAGCTCCGGTAAAATGTCGACCCTATGACTACACCGCAATTTGTACACCTCCGTATGCACTCGGAGTACTCCATCGTGGATGGCCTGGTGCGTATTGACGACATCGTCAAGGCCGCCGCCAAGGATGGACAGGCCGCCCTGGCGGTGACCGACCTCGCCAACCTGTTCTGCATGGTGCGTTTCTACAAGGAAGCGCGCGGCAAGGGCGTCAAGCCCATCGCCGGCTGCGACCTGTGGATCACCAACGACGCCGACCGCGAAAAACCTTTCCGCCTGCTGGTGCTGATCAAAAGCCGTCATGGCTACCTGCAGTTATGTGAAGTCTTGTCCCAGGCCTGGCTCACCAACCAATACAAGGGCCGTGCTGAAGTCCGTATCGAATGGCTCGATGCGCTGCGCCACCAGGATGGCGGCAATGGCCTCATCGCCCTGTCGGGTGCCGGCATGGGCGACATTGGCCAGGCCATCGACAACGGCAACCTGGCCCAGGCTGAAGCCTGCGCGCGCCGCTGGGCGGAGATTTTCCCCGGTGCGTTCTATCTGGAACTGCAGCGTGCCGGCCAGGCCAACATGGAACTGCAGGTACGCCAGAGCGTGGCCCTGGGCGCAAAGCTGGGCCTGCCGTGCGTGGCTACGCATCCGATCCAGTTCCAGAGCCCTGAAGAATTCATCGCTCACGAAGCCCGCACCTGCATCGCCGAGGGCGAGATCATGGCCAATGCGCGCCGGGTGCGCCGCTTCAACGAGCAGCAATACTTCAAGTCGCAGGCCGAGATGGCCGAGCTCTTCGCCGACCTGCCTGGCGCGATTGCCAATACCGTGGAGATCGCCAAGCGCTGCAACCTGGTGCTGCAGCTGGGCAAACCGCAACTGCCGGATTTCCCCACGCCCGACGGCATGACCATCGACGACTTCCTGGTGGCCCAGACCAAGGCCGGCCTGGAAGTGCGCTTGAAGGAACTGTTCCCCAACGAAGCAGAACGGGAGAAGCAGCGCCCGCGCTATGAAGCGCGCCTGGAGTTCGAGAACAACACCATCATCAAGATGAAGTTCCCGGGCTACTTCCTGATCGTGGCGGACTTCATCCAGTGGGCCAAGAACAATGGCGTGCCGGTCGGCCCTGGCCGGGGTTCCGGTGCCGGCTCGCTGGTGGCTTACTGCCTGTTGATTACCGACCTCGACCCGCTGCGCTACAACCTGCTGTTCGAACGTTTCCTGAACCCCGAACGCGTCTCGATGCCCGACTTCGACATCGACTTCTGCCAGGAAGGCCGCGATCGCGTCATCCAGTATGTGAAGGATCGTTACGGCAAGGAGGCGGTCTCGCAGATTGCCACCTTCGGTACCATGGCCGCCAAGGGTGCGGTGCGCGACGTGGGCCGCGTGCTGGACCTGGGCTACAACTTCTGTGACGGCATCTCCAAGCTGATTCCCTTCAAGCCGGGCAAGCTGGTCACGCTGGCCGACGCCATCGAGGAGGAGCCTCTCCTGAAGGAGAGGCTGGAGAACGAGGAAGAGGTCAAGCAGCTGATGGGTCTGGCCCAGCAGGTCGAAGGCATCGCCCGCAACATCGGCATGCACGCCGGTGGCGTGCTGATCGCGCCCGGCAAGCTGACCGATTTCTGCCCGCTCTACACCCAGGGCGGCGATTCCGGCGTGGTCTCGCAGTACGACAAGGACGACGTGGAAGCCGTCGGCCTGGTGAAGTTCGACTTTTTGGGCCTGACCACGCTGACCATCCTCGACCGTGCAGTGCGCTACATTCGCATGCTCGATCCGGCCATGGCCGATTTCGACCTGGCCAAGCTGCCGCTGGACGACCGGCCCTCCTACGAACTGCTGACCAAGGCCAAGACGGTCGCCGTGTTCCAGCTGGAAAGCCGCGGCATGCAAGGCATGTTGAAGGATGCGCGGCCCGACCGCTTCGAGGACATCATCGCCCTGGTGGCGCTGTATCGTCCCGGCCCGATGGACCTGATTCCCGACTTCTGCAAGCGCAAGCACGGCGAAGCCTTCGACTATCCTGACCCGCGTACCGAGGGCATCCTCTCCGAGACCTACGGCATCATGGTCTATCAGGAGCAGGTGATGCAGATGGCGCAGGTGATCGGTGGCTACTCGCTGGGTGGCGCCGACTTGCTGCGCCGGGCCATGGGCAAGAAGAAGGCCGAGGAAATGGCCAAGCACCGTGAACTGTTCCGCGAAGGCGCGGCCAAGAACGGGCTGGACCAGGCCAAGGCCGACGAAATCTTCGACTTGATGGAAAAGTTCGCCGGCTACGGCTTCAACAAGTCGCACGCGGCCGCCTATGCGCTGCTGTCCTATTACACCGCCTACCTGAAGGCCCATCACCCCGCCGCGTTCATGGCCGCCAACTTGTCGCTGGCCATGGAAGATACGGACAAGGTCAAGATCCTGATCGAGGACTCGATCGATATCTGCAAGCTGGCCATCCTGCCGCCGGACATCAACAAGTCCGACTACCGCTTCATGCCGGTGGGCGAGCCGGGCAAGAAGGCCACCCAGATCCGCTATGGCCTGGGCGCCGTCAAGGGGGCCGGGCAGAACGCCATCGAAGCCATCCTGGAAGCCCGCAAGAGCGGCCCCTTCAAGGACCTGTTCGACTTCGCCAAGCGGGTGGACAAGAAACAGATCAACCGTCGCACCATCGATTCGCTGATCCGCGCGGGTGCATTCGACTGCTTCAAGGTCGACCGCGCCATCCTGCAGGCATCGGTCAACCTGGCCTGGGAAAGCGCCGAGCAGGCCGAGAAATCGGCCAACCAGGTCAGCCTCTTCGGTGGCGACGACAGCGACCTGGAAGCGCCGCTGGAATACGTGCAGGTGCCCGCCTGGAGCGACAAGCAACGCCTGACCGAAGAGAAGGGCGCCTTGGGCTTCTATCTTTCCGGCCACCTGTTCTCGGCTTACGAAAAGGAAGTGCGCCGCTTCGTGCGCACCAAGATCGCCAGCCTCGAACCCTCGTGGGAACCGCGCAGCCTGGCCGGCATCATCACCGGCGTGCGGGTGCAGATGACCCAGCGCGGCAAGCTGGTGATCTGCACGCTGGACGATGGCACGGGTGTGATCGAGGCCACGATCTACAACGAATTGTTCGAGCCCTTCAAGCATCTCATCAAGGAAGATGAATTGCTGGTGGTCTCGGGCAAGGTGTCGGAAGACCGTTTCAACGGCGGCCTGCGGGTGGCCGCCGACAAGGTCATGGACCTGGGCGCGGCGCGCATCCAGTACGGTGTGCGCATGGTGGTGTCGATCAACAAGGCGATCGACCCGAATCACCTGCGCGACACGCTGGCTGCGCATCGCCAGGAGCAGGGCTTGCCATTCGTGATGAAGTATCGTCAGGCTGATGCAGCCTGCGAAGTCGTGCTGGGCGATGCATGGCGGATCAATCCGAGCGACAGCTTGCAGAGTTCGCTGGTGGCGTCGTTTGGCAAGGAAGCAGTCACAGTTGAGTATTAGGAAATGATAAATGGTTGTCAGTAACGTTTTGTCCCGGAGCTTACAGTGGTTTGTCACTGCACTGCTGTTACTTTATCCGGTAGCTGCACTGGCAATACACAATGCCGGCAATGCGATTTTCTACTTGATGTTGCTGGCTTCGCTGGCTTCGCTTGCGTTGCGTATCCGTCCGGCTGGTATGCCCGGCTTCGCTTCGCTGTTGCGCCGCTACTGGCCATTGTGCGTGGCGCTGGCTGCTACGGTGCTGGCGGTGTTCCTGCAACAGGCATCGGCTGGCCAGTTTGCCTTCAAGCACTATGATCGGGCGCTGCGGCTGGCGCTGTTCCCTTTGGTTTTATGGATTCTGCTGTTGGTTGATCTCAAGCATTTGAAGCTACTGACATGGAGTTTCATGGCGGCGGCGCTGGTGCTGGCGGTCAAGGCCTACCTCTTTACCGACGGTGGCGTGGTCCGTGACGGAAACATTGGTTTCATTTCCGTGATCGCTTATTCGAACATTGCCTTGTTGTTCGGCGTACTGAGCCTGTGCGCTTTCCGTGGCGATGGCCGCGTGCAGAAGCCGCTGTGCCTGTTGGCCTTTCTCGCCGGCGCCTATACCGGTGTGCTTACGCAGACGCGCGGTGGCTGGGTCGCGGTAGGGCTGTTCGTCGTGTTCTTTTTTTCCGTGTCCCGCATGAACATCGGCCGCAAGCTGCTTTGTGTGCTGGCTCTGGCGTTGGCGCTTGGGGCGATGTTCTCGTTCAATCAGGCGGCACGCGAGCGATTGTTCAATACAAGCTCGGAAATCAGCAGCTACGCCCAGGGGGAACAGAAGAGCACTGCGGTGGGCATACGATTACAACTATGGGGCGCCGCGCTCAAGCTATTCGCGCGCAATCCGGTATTTGGCATCGGCCGCGATAACTATGAGCCGAACATAAAGGCGATGGCGGACCGCGGCGAAGTGACCCGGGAGCTCACTACGCTGGCGCATTCGCATAATGAGCTGCTATTTAGCATGGCCATATCCGGTATTTTCGGCGCCGCAGCTTTACTGGCGGTTTATCTCGTTCCCGCTTGGTACTTTGCCAGCCATCTACGAGATACATCCCCGGACTGCCGGGCGGCGGCGCAGTCCGGCTGCCTGATCGTCATCGGATTCTTTGCGTTTGGCCTGACCGACCTGATGTTTTTCTGGCCAGTGCTGGACGGGCTATATGTCATCCTGTTGGCGGCATTCCTGGTGCAAGTCAAGAAAAGCGCTACCCCAGTCCCGATCGTGGCCTAGGGGCCCGGTTTGGATTCAATCTGGGGGCAACCCTCCGTGAGCGGTCGCCAAGTGTCGCCTGCCCTTGTTGCAGCTGCTTGCCGTGGCACCACCACGGCGCGTCGCCGCGCCTGTGCAGTCAACGCTTGGCGATTTTTCGCACGCGCAGATTGAACGTGAACAGGCCCTAGCGCTCCAGCTCTTTTTCTCCAATCCAGCTGGAGACGATTTTCAGCACCGTCTCCGGTGTGATCTTTCGCATGCAATCGCAGGTGGGTTCGGTAATGCGGCGGCAGTCGGCGCTGCATGGGATGTCGGTGGCCAGATTGTGTGCGCGCTTGCCCAATGCGGCCCAGCGACCCATGTGCATCGGTCTGGTCGGCGGGAACAATCCAAGTGTGCGCTGGCCGATCGCAGCTGACAGGTGCAGCGGGCCGGTGCCGCTGGCGATCAGGCCGTCAGCCTGATGAATGAATGCGGTCAGGCGCGACAGGCTGAAGCGGCCACAGGTATTGCTTACATTTGGCTGCGCCAGCAGCAAGGATGCATGCTCTTCCAGCCACTTTCCCTCTCCAGCGCTACCGGTCAGCCAGATATGTAGCCCCTCGTTGTGGGCCAGTTTCCGGGCCAGTTCAATGTAGTGTTCCACCGGCCACTCGCGGCCGTGACCATTGGACTTGGTGTGCAGGATCAGGTTGAACTGGTAGGGCGCAAAGCCCGCCGCAATCTCCTCGTCGCGCGGCACGGTGAAGTGATACAGATCAGGAATCTCTTCGCGCGTGGGAATGTGGTCATCGCCATACGGGCGCAGGAATTCGAAATTGATCTGCGACTCATGGTTCTCCGACAGCCCCTTGCTGAAACGCACGCGGTCATTGCAGTAGATCAGCTGGTACACCTTCTGCCGCGCATTGCCGATGCGGTGCTTCACGCGGGCGAAAAAGGCCGCCTTGGCCAGTTCACGGTTGGGCTGGGCCAGGATCACGGTATCGATGTCGCTGCCGCGCAGGAAGCCAACCAGGTCATCGGCCACATTCTCTTCTTCCACGACCTCATCGATGTCGTCGCAATAACGCACCACATCGGCCGCGTAGCGGCGACACAGGAGACTGATCTTCACGCCCGGATTGAGTTGCTTCAGCCGCGCTGCCATGGGCAGGGTCAGGACGATGTCGCCGATGTTGTCGGTGCGACTGATGAGGATATGCTTGCTGGTGATCGGCATGACAAAGAGGTGTGTTTCTGTTCTTGCGGTTGTACGGGCTCAGGCGGAAAGCGGCGCGCTGTTCATCGCGCGCGGCGTTTGCGCAGGTAGCGCACGTACCACTTCAGGCTCTCCAGCGGTCGTCCCTGGCGGTACATGAAGCGCGAGTGCATGCGCAGTTCCTTGGTATTGCGCGGCTCCTGGTCCAGCGCCATGTCGGCCCAGGGCGAGATGTCGAGATAGCGGCGGAACAGCGTGCAGGCCTCATGCCTGCTCCACGCCGCCCACGGCTTCACGGCACCGGCGAAGTGCACGAAGATGGCCTTGCCGACCGGCTTGAGCGCGAACTTGTTCACGTTCAAATCGTGGATCAGGTCATACAGGTAATTCCACTTCGGCGACAGGTAGCGCGCGCGGCCGTTGAGAACGATGTTGAGCGCATCCTGGTCGTTGAAGCGCATGTCGGTGGTGCTGTTGAGCAGGGCATCCAGGGTCTTGGGCGTAATATCCTCTGCCAGCCACTTTGGGATGTTGATGAAGATCACGCCGCCGTTGAAATATTCATTGTGCGCCAGTCCCAGCGCCGCCACCCGGCGCTGCAGGGTGACCGGGGCATCCGGTACCACGACCGCGATGTCCTGCGAGATATCCATGTCCACCAGTTCATCGACGCGGTTGAAACAGAGGATATCGGCATCCAGGTAGAGCACGCGGTCGGTCACCCCGGCCAGCACCGTGGGAATGACCAGGCGCGTGAAGATCGACAGCGAATAATGCGAATGGCCGAGGAAGTGCGAGAACTGCGTGAAGTCCGCCAGGTTCAGCAGGTGCAGCTCGGTCTTGACGCGATACATCGATTCCAGCTGCTTGAGGCGCCGCTGATGCTCTTCCGACACCTCGAAGGCCAGCACGTGGAAGGTGAAATGCTGTCCCGGGTTGTTGGCCACGATGGAGGCGATGGTGCCGCCCATGGCGCGGAAATAATTGTTGTCCACGCAGAAGGCGATGTGGAAGGAAGGCTTGCCGTTTTCCGGCACGGCCATGATCTCTTGCTGGCTGGGGACGTTCATCAGATCGCTTTCATGACTTGTTCTACGCTCACCGCCTTGACCCAGTCGCGGCGGCCGGGCGCGGTGATGACGGTGCTATGGTCGCGGTCGACCGGCACCCATTCCGGATTCTTCTGGCGCATCAGGGCAATGACCGGTACCTGTACCGCATTGGCCAGGTGCATCACCGCCGTTTCCACCGAGATGATGAGGTCGCAGCAGGCCAGCATGGCCGGCAGCTGGAAGAAGTTTTCCTCAGCGCTGAAGAGCTGCGTGCGCTGCAGGCCATAGCGGCCGATCACTTCGCGTGCATGGGCCAGCTCCTGGGGAACGGCGTTGACGATGAAGCAGGCCTCTTCCCAGCCCGGCCGCGCTTGCATGGCCTGGATCAGTGCAGCCACGTGCTCCAGCGGCCAGCAGCGTTTTTTGGTCTTGGCATAGGGATTGATGAAGACCAGCTTGCCATGGCGTGGCGCGAACTGCCAGGCCACCAGCTGGTCCCGCGCGTACTGGTGCCACTGCGGCGGGATGTCGACGAAGGGGAAGCGTGCCGCGCCGGTAACTTCGACGCCGCTCAACTGCCGGAACCAGTGCGCATAGACATCACTGATGTGATGCTCGGGTGTCGGGCTGCGGTAGGGCGGCATGGCTGCATCGAGCTTGCGATAGGCCAGCAGGTGATGCGGCTGGAACAGTTTCACCGTCTTCTTCATGCCCACCACCCAGCCCTCGGGGCTGATCTCGCGCGCCAGTGCGGCATACAGGTGCGGGCGCAAGGTGGCCAGCGAGACCACAATGGGATAGTGCTCGCGGCGCGCCTCGGCGATGGACTCGCGATACAGCTCGGGACTGTAGGTGCGGGTGTAGACCTTGGCGAAGAAGGGGCAGGCGGCGGTCCAGTCGTACAGGGCGTATTTCTTCAGGTGCGGCCACTGGCCGGCATCTGCGGTGCGCCGTACTTCGTCGACCCACAGGTGAATCTTCATATGGGGGTTCTGCTCGGCAAAGCCCCTGAAGAAATTCTGCAGGTAGGTGAAATCGCCCAGGGCCAGGTGGGCGATGAAGAGGATTTTGTCCGACTTCTGCAGCAGGTCGGCGGGGATCAGGGTGTCGTCTTGGCGCATGCTCAGGCGGAGGCTTCCTGTTGCTGGGAGAACTGCAGGCGGTACAGGTTGGCGTAGACGCCTTCCTTCTGCAGCAGCTCCTGGTGGTTGCCGATCTCGGCGATCTGTCCGTGCGAGAGCACCACGATGCGGTCGGCGCGTTCGATGGTGGACAGGCGGTGGGCGATGACGAAGGTGGTACGGCCCTGCATCAGGCGATCCAGCGCGGCCTGCACGGCGCGTTCGGATTCGGTATCCAGCGCCGAGGTGGCTTCGTCCAGGATCAGGATCGGGGCATCCTTGTAGATGGCGCGGGCAATGGCCACGCGCTGGCGCTGGCCGCCGGACAGGCGCGAGCCATTGTCGCCGATGCGGGTTTGCAGGCCCTCGGAGAGGCCGGCTACCACGTCGGTCAAGTGCGCCGCTTCCACTGCGGCATCCACCCGCGCCGGATCCGGCTTCGGGTCGCCATAGGCGATGTTGGCGGCCAGGGTGTCGTCGAAGAGCACCGTGTTCTGGTTCACCATGGCGATCTGCTGGCGCAGGCTCACCAGGGAAATGGTTTCGATGGGACGGCCGTCGAGCAGTATCTCGCCCGAGGTGGCCGAATAGAAGCCCGGCACCAGGCTCACCAGCGTCGATTTGCCGCCGCCGGACATGCCCACGAAGGCGATGGTTTCACCGGCCTCGACATGCAGGTTGATGTTCTTGAGCGCCAGCTGCTCATGGCCGGGATAGGCGAAGCTGACATCAACGAAATCGAGCGTGCCGGTCGCGCGTTGGGTCAGCGCTTCGCCGGTGGTGCGTTCGGTGGTCTTGTCGATCAGGTTGTAGACCTCTTCGGCAGCGGCCATGCCGCGTTGCAGGGGGCCGTTGATTTCGGCCAGCTGCTTCAGCGGGGCCAGCAGCATCAGCATGGCGGTGATGAAGGAGACGAAACCGCCCACGGTGATCTGGCCGTTGCCGGACTGGATCAGCGCCATCACGATCACGACCGCTACTGCGGTAGCCGTCATCAGCTGCGTGATCGGGACCGTGGAAGAGAACGCTGCCGTCATGCGCATGGTGTAGCTGCGCAGGTTTTCGGCGCGGCGGTGGAAGCGTTCCTTTTCGTAGTCATGGCCGCCGAAGATCTTGATGACCTGCTGGGCGCGCGTGGTTTCCTCGATGACCTGGGTCATCTCGGCATTGACGTTCAGGGAGTCGCGATTGAGTTTCTTGAGGCGCTTGCCGGTGGTGCGCACCACAATGGTCACCAGCGGCAGCAGCACCAGGGTCACGATGGTGAGCACCCAGTTCAGGTACAGCAGCCAGGCCAACAGGCCCAGCACCGTCAGGGCCGAGCGCAGGATGGAGGTGAACACCTTGGTGACCATGTCGATGATCTGCTGCACCTCGAACATCATCGAGTTGATGACCTTGCCCACCGTATTGGTGGCATAGAACTGCACCGGCAGGTCCAGCATGCGGGCAAACATCTGGCGCCGCAGTTCATTGAGGATGCGGGTGGAGACCCAGGTCATCATGTAAGAACTGGTAAAGGTGGCGATACCGCGGATGAAGAAGATGCCGATCACCGCCACCGGCACCAGCCACAGCGAAAACATCGGCTTGCCCACGAAGCCCTTGTCCAGCAGCACCTGGAAGATGTAAGGCACGACCGGTTCGGTCGCTGCAGTGACGATCATGGCAATGAAGGCGATGGCCAGCCGTTTCTTGTAGGGCCAGTGCAGGGCGGCCAAGCGTTTCATGTTGTGGGACAGCATCGGGATCCTTGCTTGCAGGTCATGCAGATAACGAAAAAGAGAGATTATGCCGTGTTCGCCGGGCTCACAGGCTGTTCCTGCGCCAGCGACCACAAGATCACCATCAGGAAGGCCAGCATCATGACGCCATTGTTGTGCGTCAGGAACGCCTGGGTCAGGCCGAAGGCCAGATAGCTGAGCATGAGCATCATGCCGCCCGCTGCTGCCAGCCGGGCTTCGCGGCTGCCTGCCTGGCACAGCCGGCGGGCGAACAGCTGCAGGGGCAGCAGATACAAGGCCAGCACGGCCAAGAGGCCAGGCAGGCCATGCTTGACCACGGCATCGAGGTATTCATTGTGCAGGTGGGTGTGTTCCTCGACCGAGGGCGAGGCCAGGCCCTCGCGCACCATCTGCTGCTTGGCCTGCATCATGCCTTCCTTGCCCCATCCCAGCAGCAGGTGCTGCGGGGCCAGGTGCAGGCCGACCCGCAGCATTTCCAGGCGGGCGCCCACGGACGAGTCGGCATTGGCGCTGCGGGTGTAGTGATCCGCTTCGGTCATGGCCTGGCGGGCACGGGCCGTCAGCGGGGAGTTGGGCAACAGGGCCAGTGCGGCAATGGCCACCAAGCCAGCCGCACCCAGCTTGAGCAGGAGCCGTCCCTGGCCGGCCCGCAGCAGCAACCAGGCGGCCAGCAGGGCACAGCAGGGCAGGGCCAGCCAGCTGCCGCGGCTGCCGCTCAACAGGCAGGCGGCCAGGCCCAGCAGCACGCCGGCGGCGGGAAGGAGTTTCCAGGGGAGAGACTGGCGCAACTGTATGGCGCGCGCCAGGCCGCAGGCGGACAGCACGGCCAGCAAGGCGCTGATGTTGCCGTACTGGATGGGGTTGGTACTGCCGCCCGGACGGTCCAGCGCCAGCGCCAGCCATTGCCACAGGCTCAGCAGTCCGGCTCCGATCGCTCCCACGGCCGCGCCATGCCACAAGGCGGCAGGATGCGGCGGCCAGGCACGCAAGAGCAGCAGGGCCGGGATGGCCAGCAGGAAACGGGCGGGCGCATCATATTGGCGGCCAGGCGCGTGATGGATCAGGTTCAGCAGGACATGCAGCCCGAAATAGCCGGCCAGTACCGCCACCAGCAGCCAGTCTTCCCGCTGCAGGCGCACACGGGGCGCTGATGGAAGCAGCAGCGCCAGCGCACCCAGCACCAGCATGGCCGCGCCCAGCGAAAAACCGCTAGGGATGACCAGTGAAATTGCACAGAGAAGGAAGACAGCGAAGGAGGGTTGGATGGGCATGGATAGCACGAAAGCGCAGGCGGCCGGCCGCGAAGTGCGCATTGTAATGCATGCGCTGCGGCCGTCCCCCGGGCTGGCCATTACATCAGGACGATGTCGTATTGTTCCTGCTGGTAATCACTCTGCACCTGCAGCGACACCGGCTTGCCGATGAAATCCCCGAGCATGGCCAGGTGCTGCGATTCCTCTTCCAGGAACATGTCCACCACCACCTGCGAGGCCAGGATGCGGAATTCGCGGGGATTGAACTGCTTGGCCTCGCGCATGACCTCGCGCAGGATCTCATAGCACACCGTGCGCGGGGTCTTGACCTGGCCACGGCCCTTGCATGCCGGGCAGGTCTCGCAGAGGATGTGGGCCAGCGATTCGCGGGTACGCTTGCGGGTCATTTCCACCAGCCCCAGCGTGGAGAAGCCCGAGACCGAGATCTTGGTGCGGTCGCGCTGCAGCGCCTTGCCCAGCTCGGCCAGCACGGCGTGGCGGTGCTCCGTGCTCTCCATGTCGATGAAGTCCAGGATGATGATGCCGCCCAGGTTGCGCAGCCGCAGTTGGCGTGCAATGGCGTGCGCCGCTTCCAGGTTGGTCTTGAAGATGGTGTCGTCGAAGTTGCGGCCGTTGACGAAGCTGCCGGTGTTGACGTCGATCGTGGTCATCGCTTCGGTCTGGTCGACGATCAGGTAGCCGCCCGATTTCAGGTCCACGCGGCGCCCCAGGGCGCGTTCGATTTCCTCTTCCACGCCGTACAGGTCGAACAGGGGACGCTCGCCCCGGTAGTGCATCAGCTTGGGCAGCACCGAGGGCGTATAGATGGCGCCGAACTCCTGCAGCATGTGGAAGTTCTCGCGCGAATCGACCTGGATGGTGGCCGTCTGGTCGGAGACGAAGTCGCGCAGCACGCGCTGCGCCAGCGACAGGTCCTGGTGCAGCAGGGTGGGGGCCGGCTTGGTCTTGGCCTGCTTGATGATGGTGGCCCAGGTGGTGCGCAGGTATTCCACGTCCATCTGCAGATCGGAGTCGGAAGCATCCTCGGCCATGGTGCGGATGATGAAGCCGCCTTTTTCTTCCGCCGGCAGCAGCGCCTGCACCTTGCTGCGCAGGAGTTCGCGTTCGGCTTCGTTCTCGATGCGCTGGGAGATGCCGATGTGCTTGTCCTGCGGCAAGTAGACCAGCATGCGCCCGGCAATGGAGATCTGCGTGGACAGCCGCGCACCCTTGGTGCCGATGGGGTCCTTGATGACCTGCACCGTGATGGTCTGGCCATCGTGCAGCAGTTTCTCGATGGGAATGGCCGGCGCGTTCTGGCCGTCGTGCGGACGGGCTTCCCAGATGTCGGCCACGTGCAGGAAGGCGGCACGCTCAAGGCCGATGTCGATGAAGGCCGATTGCATGCCCGGCAGCACCCGCACCACCTTGCCCAGGTAGATGTTGCCGGCCAGGCCGCGCGAGAGGGTGCGCTCGATGTGCAGTTCCTGCACGGCGCCTTGCAGGATCAGCGCCACGCGCGTCTCCTGCGGCGTGATGTTGATGAGGATGTCTTCGCTCATAGGATGCGAACGCCCGCTTGTTGTAATAGTTGAGCCGTCTCGAAGAGCGGCAGCCCCATGATACCGGAATGGCTGCCCACGATATGGCTGATGAAGACCGAGGCCAGGCCCTGGATGCCGTAGGCACCGGCCTTGTCGTAGGGCTCGACGGTATTGCAATAGGCGGCAATGGCCTCTGCGGTCAAAGGGGCAAAGCTGACGTCGGACTGCTGCACGATCTGCCAGACCTCGGTTTCCACACCGTGCGTCACGCCCACAGCCACGCTGGTCAAGACCTGGTGGGTCCGTCCGGAGAGCAGGGTGATCATGCGCACGGCTTCATCGTGATCGGCCGGTTTGCCCAGGATCAGGTCGTCCACCACCACGGTGGTATCGGCCGCAAGCAGCGGGCGATGCGGCAGCTGGCGCAGGATCATGGTCTGCTGGGCGCTGTCGAGCTTGGCGCGGGTGACGCGGGCGACGTAGTCCAGCGGGGCTTCGCCGGGCAGCACGCTCTCGTCGACTTCCTTGTCGGAGAGCATGAGTTCGAAATCAATGCCGATCTGGCGCAGCAGTTCGCGGCGGCGCGGGCTTTTCGAGGCGAGATAGATTTTGTGGTCCGCTTGTTTCATTGAGCCAGGGATGTCAAGAGCCGGTACCGGGAGGCCGGAAGCCGGCGGTGGACGCCGTCAGGCGCGGTGATACGGATGGTTCTGCGTGATTGACCAGGCGCGATAGAGCTGCTCGGCCAGCATCACCCGCACCATGCCGTGCGGCAAGGTCATGCTGGAGATGCGGATGAGCGTATCGGCACCGGCCTTGAAGCCGGGATCGAGCCCGTCAGCCCCGCCGATGACGAAGGCCACGTCGCGCCCGTCCTGCTGCCACTGCACCAGCTGCTGGGACAACTGCACCGAGGTCCAGTCGCGCCCGCGTTCGTCCAGCGCAATCACGCGCGCGCCCTTGGGCAGCGCCGCTTCGATCTTCTCGCGCTCCTGCGCCATCACGGTTTCTGCCGTGCGGCTGCCGGAACGTTCGACGGGTTTGATTTCCTTGAGGATGATCCGGCATTCCGGTGGCATGCGCTTGGCATACTCCTGGAAGCCGGTTTCTATCCATGCCGGCATCTTGTGGCCGACGGCCGCGATGACCAGCTGCATCAAGCCTTGCTGGTGCGTTTGGCGGCCGGCTTCTTGGCGGTCTCGCTCTTGGCGGGCGCCACGCGCACGGTCTTGCCGGTCGGGGTCTTGGGCGCAGCGGCCTTGCGGGTGGTGCCGGCCTTGGTGGTCGTGGTCTTGCTGCCGGCTGCGGTACCACGGGTGGTGGTGGTCTTGGCCGCCGTGGTCTTGGTGCCGGTAGTACGGGTGGTGCGGGTCGTGCCGGCAGCAGCGCGGGTACCGGTGGTGCTGGTGGTGGTGGCGCGCGGCTTGCGGGCCGGCTTTTTCGGTGCGTCCTCGTCGTCGTCCAGGGCCTGGCTGGCTTCGACGGCTTCAGCCTGGGCGCGGGTGCGGCGGGTCTTGGGGGCCGGGGCTTCGTCGGCCGCGGCACGCTTGGCGGCAGCCGAGGTGCCGGTGCGCTTGGCCGCGCCCAGCTTGACTTCCTTGTCGCCCCAGATTTCTTCCAGGCGGTAGTAGGTGCGGATGGCCGGCTGCATGATGTGCACGATCATGTCACCCAGGTCGACCAGCACCCATTCACCGGTGTCCTCGCCTTCAACGCTGACGACGTTGCCGCCCTTGGCCTTGACCTTGTCGCGCACGGACGCAGCCAGCGCCTTGGTCTGGCGGTTCGAGGTACCGGAGGCGATGGCCACGCGGTCGAACAGGCTGGTCAGGTGCGAGGTGTCATAGATGCGGATTTCTTGGGCCTTGACGTCTTCCAGGGCGTCCACGACCAGGGTTTGCAGTTTTTTGATGTCCATTATTGAGTTCGGTACAGATGTTGTTGTTCGATATAGTCTAGCACCCTGCCCGGGATCAGCGAATCGGGTCGGATGCCGCGTTGCAGCTGGGCACGGATTTCAGTCGACGAGATATCGACCGCCAGCCCGAGGGCCAGGTAGCCGTATCCGTGCGTGGTGCTGCGGATCTCTTGCGGCGCAGCGCTGCGCCGCTTGAATTCTTCCCTCACGGCCGGCGGCACGTGAGCGTCGGCCAGCTCGAAGCCGGGCCGCGAGGCGGCGCACAGGTGCGCCAGGTCAAACAGTTCCTGCCAGTGTTGCCAGGTGTCCAGGTGTTGCAGTTGGTCCGCGCCCATCAGGAACACGATGGACACCTCCGGTCCCAGCTCGGCGCGCAATGCGCGCAGGGTATCGATGGTATAGGTCGCGCTGGCGCGGCGAATTTCCTGTTCATCGATGACCACCGGCACCTGCTGGCGGTCGAAGGCGCGTCTTGCCATTTCCACGCGATCGGCCGGGGTGGCCTGCAAGCCGTGCTTCTGCCACGGATTGCCGGCAGGGATCACGCGCAGCTCATCGGGCTGCAGCAACTGCACGAAATGCTCGGCCAACAGGACATGGCCATTGTGCACCGGATCGAAGCTGCCGCCGAGCACGGCAATGCAGCGCTGCGCCGCGGGCGGCACCATTACAGCCATTCCTTGTGGACCAGGAAGTCCGAATACAGCGCCGCTTCCGGGCTGCCCGCCTCGGGATGCCAGTCATAGCGCCACTTCACCAGCGGCGGCATGGACATGAGGATGGACTCGGTCCGTCCGCCGGACTGCAGCCCGAACAGCGTGCCCCGGTCGAAGACCAGGTTGAATTCCACGTAGCGCCCCCGGCGATAGGCCTGGAAGTCGCGTTCACGCTCGCCGTAGGGCGTCTCCCGGCGCGCCGCCACGATGGGCAGGTAAGCGTCGAGGAAGGCATCGCCCACGCTGCGTTGCAGGGCGAACGCCTGCTCGAAGGGCAGGGCATTGAAGTCATCGAAGAAGATGCCGCCCACGCCGCGCGGCTCCTTGCGATGCTTCAGGTAAAAATAGTCATCGCACCACTTCTTGAAGCGCGGATACAAGTCATCACCATAAGGCTGCAGCGCATCGCGGCAGGTGCGGTGGAAGTGGACTGCATCTTCCTTCACGCCGTAGTAGGGCGTGAGGTCCATGCCGCCGCCAAACCACCAGACGGCTTCTTCGCCTTCGGCATGGGTGGTGAAGAAGCGCACGTTCATGTGCACCGTCGGCACGTAGGGATTGCGCGGATGCAGCACCAGCGACACGCCCATGGCTTCCCAGGCGCGGCCCGCCAGGTGCGGGCGGTTGGCCGCCGCCGAAGGCGGCAGGTTCTTGCCCATCACGTGGGAGAAGCCGACGCCGCCGCGTTCCAGCAGGTTTCCTTCTTCCAGCAGGCGCGACGTGCCGCCTCCGCCTTCGGGGCGTTCCCAGGAATCCGACAGGAAAGTCTTGCCATCAGCGGCTTCCAGCGCTGCGACGATGCGCTGTTGCAGGTCTTGCAGGTAAGCCTTGACGGCAGCGGTGTTGGTGGAGGCGTTGGAATGGGTGGTCACGGCGGGTCGCTCTGGTACACGGTTACTGGACGGAAATGCGTTCCAACCCGCCATTGTACCTTGACAGCCCCGGGCTGGGGCGTCAAAAGCCGGTCCGCAGGTAATGCCGGACCGGCGTTGTGGGGCAAAGGCCTCAGTTTTGCGGCGGCTGGGCCAGGGGCACGGCCACCTGGTAAGTCGCCGGCGCCGGCCAGCCTTCCTTCAGGCAGACCTCGGCGATGGCATTCTGCACGTCGTTGTAGACCTGGCCGAAATTGGGCGTGGGCGCGTGCACACGCAGGGCGATCAGGGTGCCGGTGGCATTGAATTCCTGGATCACGATGCCCGGCGCGGGCGTCTGCAAGACGTTGGGAATGGCCTTGATGCGCTCAGAGAGCTTGGCGATGGCCTGCTGCGGATCGACGCTGTAGGCAATCTGGCAACGCAGGTCGGTGCGGCGGGTGGCGTTGACGTTGTAGTTGATGATGTTTTCCGAGAACAGCTTGTTGTTGCCGATGATGACGCGCAGGTTGTTGTCGGTAGTGATGATGGTGGTCACGAGACCAATGTCGGAGACGGTGCCGGTCTGGCCGGCGGCGGTGATGTAGTCGCCCACCTTGAAGGGGCGCAGCACCACCAGGAAGATGCCGGCCGCAAAATTGGACAGCAGGCCCGACCAGGCCACGCCCAGCGCCACGCCGACCGCGCCGATCATGGCTGCAAAGGACGTGGTCGGAATGCCGCACACCTCCAGGATGCCCATCACCAGCAGGATGCGCAGGATGACGTGCATGGCCGAGCTGGCGTAGTTGATGAGCGTGGTCTCGAACTGGCGTGCGGTCAGCACGCGACGCACGATCCTGGAGAGGGTGTTGATGAACATGCCGCCGACGATCCAGATGACGATGGCGGCAATCACCTTGAGCCCGAAAGGCACCAGGTAGAGGTTGATCAAGGTTTCGAAATTGAGCAGGTGGTCTGGCATCGATATGTCCTTTTCTTCTGGGAATGCGGTTCGTGGCGCCGGCATGCTGGCCGGAAACGCCCGTCGTGCTTAGGCTACGGCAGTGTCATTTTGTTGCAGTGGCACGGGAAGAGCCGCGCATGCCTGCAAAATGAAATCCCCCGCAACACGCACGGCGTTGCGGGGGATCTGCACGGCATGCGGCCCGGCTTAGCGCTTCAGGGCGCGCCAGCCGATGTCGCGGCGCATCTGCGAGCCGGCGAAGTGGATCAGGTCGGCAGCGTCATAGGCGTGCTTCTGCGCGACCTTCACGCTGTCGCCCAGGCCCACCACGCACAGCACGCGGCCACCGTTGGTGGTCAGCTTCTCGCCGTTGAGGACGGTGCCGGCATGGAAAGTGACGCAATCGGCGGTCTCGGCCGGGATGTCGGTGATGAGGTCACCCTTGCGCGGTTCTTCCGGATAGCCGTGGGCGGCCATGACCACGCCCAGCGCGGTACGGCGGTCCCATTCCAGCTCGATCTTGTCCAGCGTGCCGGTGACGGCATGTTCGAACACGGTCAGCAGGTCCGTCTTCAGGCGGGCCATGATGGGCTGGGTTTCGGGGTCGCCCATGCGGCAGTTGAATTCCAGCGTCTTGGGATTGCCTTCGGCATCGATCATCAGGCCCGCGTACAGGAAGCCGGAGAAGGGGATGCCATCCTTGGCCATGCCCTGCACGGTCGGCACGATGATCTCGCGCATCACGCGCGCATGCAGCGCCGGGGTGACGATGGGGGCGGGCGAGTAGGCACCCATGCCGCCGGTGTTGGGCCCCTGGTCGTGATCCTGCAGGCGCTTGTGGTCCTGGCTGGTGGCCAGGGGCAGGATGTTCTTGCCGTCGACCATGACGATGAAGGAAGCTTCTTCACCCGCCAGGAATTCCTCGATCACCACGCGCGCACCAGCATCGCCCAGCTTGTTGTCGGAGAGCATCATGTCCACGGCCGTATGCGCTTCTTCCAGCGTCATGGCGACCACCACGCCCTTGCCGGCAGCCAGGCCGTCGGCCTTGATGACGATGGGCGCGCCCTTCTTGGCGATGTAGTCGTGCGCGGCTGCCACGTCCGAGAAGGTCTGGTACTCGGCGGTCGGGATGGCGTGACGCTGCATGAAGGCCTTGGCGAAGTCCTTGGAGCTTTCCAGCTGCGCCGCTTCCTTGGTGGGGCCGAAGATCTTCAGGCCACGGGCGCGGAAGACGTTGACGATGCCGGCTGCCAGCGGGCCTTCCGGGCCGACCACGGTCAGCGCCACATGCTCCTGCTCGACGAAGTCGGCCAGGGCCACGGGATCGGTGATGGCGATGTTCTGCAGGCGCTCGTCGAGCGCGGTGCCGCCATTGCCGGGAGCAACATAGACCGTCTGGATGCGCGGCGACTTGGCAATGGCCCAGGCCAGCGCATGTTCACGGCCACCGGAGCCAACAACTAGGATTTTCATGGGATAGGAAGATAAAAGTGGCGAATGGGGCGAAAAAGGGTCGTCTTGTCCGTATCTGTATAAACCGGCCGGGTGATCGGGTGAATTATTCTTCGATCACGGCGTTGGTATAGAGCTCCTGGGTATCGTCCAGGTTCTCCAGCGCATCCAGCAGCTTCTGCATCCTGACGCCGTCCTCGCCCGCAAACACGGTCTCGGTGGAGGGCTTCATGGTGATCTCGGCGACTTCGGCCTTGAAGCCGGCGGCTTCCATGGCGGACTTCACGGCCGAGAAATCATTGGGGGCGGTCAGCACTTCGATGCCGCCTTCGTCGTCGGTGAGGACGTCTTCGGCACCGGCTTCGAGCGCCGCTTCCATGACGGCATTCTCATCGGTACCGGGCGCGTACATCAGCTGGCCACAGTGCTTGAAGAGGAAGGCCACCGAACCTTCGGTCCCCATGTTGCCACCGAACTTGGAGAAGGCGTGGCGCACTTCGGCCACGGTGCGCACGCGGTTGTCGGTCATGCAATCGACGATGATGGCCGCGCCGTTGATGCCATAGCCTTCATAGCGCACTTCTTCATAGTTCACGCCATCCAGGGCGCCGGTGCCGCGCTGGATGGCGCGGGTGACGTTGTCCTTGGGCATGTTGGCGTCGGAGGCACGGTCCACGGCCAGGCGCAGGCGCGGGTTGGTGTCCGGATCGCCCCCGCCCATGCGGGCGGCGACGGTGATTTCCTTGATGAGGCGGGTCCAGACGCGACCACGCTTTTCATCCTGACGGCCTTTACGGTGCTGAATATTGGCCCATTTGCTGTGTCCAGCCATGTTCAATCTTTCCTGCGAGAGGGTGGGGCCAGAACCGTCCGGCCTGCGCAAGCCGCGCCTGGAGGCGCCTCGGCAAGACCGGCGGGCGCGGGCAAGGCATGGCTGCAGCAGGGGACCCGGCGCCCAGGGCTCGATAATGCATTTCCTGGCGCCATGTTCTGACTATAATCGGGCGGGCATTTTACCATACCGCCACCCCGTCATTTTTGCCTTGAAGGCTCAGTCGAGATGATTAATCCGCTTCCCATCGCCACCCATGCCGGCGGGCAACTGTGCCTGCTGCCCCAACTGGCCAACCGCCACGGCTGCATCACGGGCGCCACCGGCACCGGCAAGACGGTCACCCTGCAGGTGCTGGCCCAGGCCCTCTCCGAGATCGGCGTGCCGGTCTTCATGGCTGACGTCAAGGGCGACCTCTCCGGCCTGGGCAAGGCCGGCAGCGCCTCGCCCAAGACCACCGCGCGCCTGGCCCAGCTGGGCCTGCCCGAGCCGGCCTGGGCCGCTGCCCCGGTGGCGTTCTGGGACGTCTACGGCGAACTCGGCCATCCGGTGCGCGCCACCGTCTCCGACATGGGCCCGCTGATGCTGGCCCGCATGCTCAACCTGAACGATACCCAGCAGGGCGTGCTGCAACTGGTCTTCAAGATTGCCGACGATCACGGCCTCCTGCTGCTCGATACCAAGGACCTGCGCGCCATGCTGCAGCATGTGGGCGAGAATGCGGCCCAGTTCAAGACCGAATACGGCAACATCTCGGCGGCCAGCGTGGGCGCCATCCAGCGCGGGCTGATCGCCATCGACGAGCAGGGCGGCGACCGCTTCTTCGGCGAACCGATGTTGAACATCGAGGACTGGATGCAGACCGATGCCCAGGGGCGCGGCATCATCAACATCCTCGCCGCCGACAAGCTCATGAATGCGCCGCGACTGTATTCCACCTTCCTGCTGTGGATGCTCTCGGAGCTGTTCGAGCACCTGCCCGAGGTGGGCGACCTGGACAAGCCGAAGATGGCCTTCTTCTTCGATGAAGCCCACCTGCTCTTCGATGAGGCGCCCAAGCCGCTCTTGCAGAAGATCGAGCAGGTGGTGCGCCTGATCCGGTCCAAGGGCGTGGGCATCTACTTCGTCACGCAGAATCCGCTGGACATCCCCGACACCGTGCTGGGCCAGCTCGGCAACCGCGTGCAGCACGCCCTGCGCGCCTATACCCCGCGCGACCAGAAGGCGGTGCAGGCGGCCGCTGAAACCTTCCGTCCCAACCCCATGGTCAATACCGCCCAGGCCATCACCGAGCTGGGCGTGGGCGAGGCGCTGGTGTCCTTCCTCGATGAGAAGGGCCGGCCCACTATGGTCGAGCGCGGCTATGTGCTGACCCCGGCTTCGCAGATCGGCCCGATCAGTGCGGAGGAACGACGCGCCCTGATTGCCTCTTCGCTGGTGGCCGGCGTCTACGAACAGGCCGTCGACCGCGAGTCGGCCTATGAACGCCTGAAGGGCCGCGCCGTCCAGCAGCCACAGGCGGCCCCTGCACCGGCCCCGGTTCCGCAGCCAGCCCCCGCTCCGGCCGATGACAATGCCTGGGGCGCATCGGCAGGCCGCAGCGCACCGGCGCCTGCCGGCACGTCGCGTCCGAGCGGCGGTGCGCGCATGCCGCAGTCCCGGCCTCAACCCCAGCCTGCGCCGCAGAACCAGCAAGAGGAGAGCGGCGGCCTGGGCGACCTGCTCAAGGATGCCGCCGGTGGCATCTTCGGCAGCGGCGGCGGCAATCGCCGCAGCGATTCTCCCCTGCAGGCCATGGTCAAGTCGGCCGCGCGCAGCATCGGTTCGCAGGTCGGGCGCGAGCTCATTCGCGGCGTGCTCGGCTCGTTGATGAAGAAGCGCTGACGCTGCGCTGCGCCCGCCCGCGCGGCGCGGGCGCAGCCCAGGGTTTACAATCGCGGCCATGACTGCCGCCCCCACCCCCGTTCATTCCACCCCGCGCCAGGCCTTCCTGGGCGGGCTGCTGCTCGCCATCATCGGCGCCATCTTCTTTTCCGCCAAGGCCATCGTGGCCAAGCTGATGTATCGCTACCAGGTCGATGCCGTCATGGTGATCACGCTGCGCATGCTGTTTTCCTTCCCCATGTTCGCCGCCGTGGCGCTCTGGAAGGCGCGCACCCAGCCGCCGCTGGCGCGCGCCGACGTGCTGCGTATCGTGGTGCTGGGGTTGATGGGTTATTACCTGTCGAGCTTCCTCGATTTCCTCGGGCTGCAATACATCTCGGCCGGGCTGGAACGATTGATCCTGTTCCTCACGCCTTCCTTCGTGATGCTGATCGCCTTTTTCTTCTTCAAGCGCAAGGTCGGCTGGATCGAATGGGCGGCGCTGCTGGTGTCCTATTTCGGCACCGTGCTGGTGCTCCAGCATGACCTCCATACCGGCGGCAGCAACGTCATCCTCGGCAGCGCCCTGGTGCTGGGATCGGCCCTGAGCTATTCGATCTACCTGATCTCTTCCGGCGAGCTGGTGCGCCGGGTCGGCGCGGTGCGGCTGGTGGCCTATGCCATGTGCGTCTCCAGCGTGGCCTGCCTGATCCAGTTCTTCATATTGCGCGCGCCCGCCGACCTGGTCACGCAGGTGGCCCCGGTGTACCAGCTTTCACTGTTCAATGCGGTGTTCTGCACGGTGCTGCCGGTGTTCCTGACCATGGTGGCAGTAGCTCGCATCGGCGCTCCCACGGCCGCCCAGGCTGGGCTGGTGGGGCCGGTCTCGACGCTCTTCATGGGGGCCGTGCTGCTGGATGAACCGATTACCGGCATCCAGCTGGCCGGCACCGCCCTGGTGCTGGCGGGCATGTGGCTGCTGTCGCGCAAGAAGCGCTGAGGCGTTCTATACTGCCCCTCGACATATGAATATCCAGGCTTGAAATCCACCCGATACAAGGAGACCCAGATGGCAAAAGCAATCCGCATGAGCAAGACCGGCGGCCCCGAAGTCATGGAATACGTGGACGTGGAAGTGGGCGAGCCGGGTCCCGGTGAAGTCCGCATCCGCCATGCAGCCGTCGGCCTGAACTTCATCGATTGCTATTTCCGCTCCGGTCTCTATCCGCAGCCGCTGCCGGCCGGCCTGGGCCAGGAGGCCGCCGGCACCATCGAAGCCGTTGGTGCGGGCGTGGCCGGTTTCCAGGTCGGCGACCGCGTGGCCTATGCCGGCCGTCCCAATGGCGCTTATGCCGAAGCGCGCGTGATGCCGGCCGACATCCTGGTCAAGCTGCCGGACGCCATCAGTTTCGACACCGCCGCGGCCATGATGCTGCAGGGCATGACCGTGCAATACCTGCTGCGCCAGACCTATGCCGTGCAGCCCGGCGAGACCATCCTGTTCCATGCGGCGGCCGGCGGTATCGGTTTGATCGCCTGCCAGTGGGCGCGCGCCCTGGGCGTGAACCTGATCGGCACCGTCAGCAGCGACGAAAAGGCGGCCCTGGCCAAGGAGCATGGCGCGGCCTACGTCATCAACTACACCACCGAAAACTTCGTCGAACGTGTCAAGGAAATCACCGGCGGCAAAGGGGTGCCGGTGGTCTATGACGCCATCGGCAAGGACACCTTCACCGGCTCCCTGGACTGCCTGCGCCCGCGCGGCATGATGGTCAGTTTCGGCAATGCCTCCGGTCCGGTGGCGCCGTTCGGCGTGTCCGAACTGGCCTCGCGCGGCTCGCTCTTCCTGACCCGCCCCTCGCTGGGCAACTACATCGCCACCCGTCCCGAACTCGATGCCACCGCCGGCGACCTGTTCGACATGGTCCAGAGCGGCAAGATCAGCATCGAGATCAACCAGCGCTACGCCTTGAAGGATGTCGGCCAGGCCCACGCCGACCTGGAAGGCCGCAAGACCACCGGTTCGACCATCCTGATCCCGTGATGGCCGCGTGATCGCCTCATGACCCTGCCACAGGAGGAATTCTCATGGACCAGCCCCCGCGCGACCCCGGCCTCGACAATCCCATGGGCCATCCCCCCGAGCAGGCGGCCGGCGCCGACGGCTCGCCCAAGTTCGGGCGGCTGTTGGCGGTGCTGATCTGCGCGGTGCTCATGATCGTGGTCATTACCTTCGCCAGCGAAGCCTACTTCTCCTAGTTTTTGGCCGGATATCGAAATACTTCGGTATGAATCTCGCAAGTTATCGGGATTTACCCAAGACTATGCGTGGATCGCGCAATTTTCTTCGCCTTGATCGTCAAATGCTGCCTTCGGGCCTTGGTGTGATTTCCTTCACACCCGGGCTTCCAGGGAGAACTTTTTTGGCGGGAGAGGAAGATGGGAAGGAGCTGGCACGGGGTCGCCGTCTGGTGCGGCCGCCTGGCATGGGGGCTGGCGTGTTGCCTGCAGGTGGCGCTGGCAGCCGAGAATGGGGTCACCGCCAAGGAGATCGTACTGGGCCAGTCCGCGCCCTTGACCGGCCCGGCCGCCGAGGTCGGGCGTGATTTCCAGGAAGGTGCGCGCACCTATTTTGCCCAGGTCAATGCCCGTGGCGGCGTGCACGGCCGCCGCGTGCGGCTGCTGAGCCTGGACGACCGCTACGAACCCGAACGCACCCTCGCCAATGCCCAGCAACTGATCTGGCGCGACAAGGTCTTTGCGCTGTTCGGCTTTTCCGGCACGCCTACGGTGCTGGCGGCGCTGCCGGCCATCCGCGAAGCCGGTATTCCACTGATTGCCCCGCACACAGGGGCTTCCGCCCTGCGGGAACCCTTCAACCGCCTGATCTTCCACGTGCGCGCCAGCTATGAGCAGGAAACCGATTTCCTGCTGCGCCAGCTGCAAGGCACGGGACGGCTGCGGGTGGCGGTGTTCTACCAGGACGACGAACTGGGCCGGGCGCTGCTGGAGAACCTGCGCCAGCGCGCGGCCGTCTACGGCCTGACCGTGGTGGGGAGCCTGCCCATCGCGCGCAATACCGATGCCGTGGACGCCGCTGCCGAACAGTTCATGCAGCTGCGCCCGGATGTGGTGATCCAGGCAGTGTCCTATCAACCGGCGGCCGCGCTCATCCTGCGCATGCGGGCGGCGGGCTACCTGGGCGGTTTTTCGCACTATTCTTTCGTGGGCAGCCACTCCCTGGCGGCGCGCCTGAAGCAGGGCGGGGTCGGCACCGAGATTACCCAGGTGGTGCCCTTTCCCAACAAGGCCAGGCTGCCCATCGTCTACGAATACCAGAAGGCGGTCGAACGCCACGGCGGCAGCGGCTGGAACTTCGTCGGGCTGGAGGGCTACATCGCCGCGCGCGTGCTGGTCGAGGGCTTGCGCCGTGCCGGCCCGCAGCTTACCCGCGCCGGCCTGATCCGGGCGCTGGAGAGCATCACCCCGGCCAACTACGACGGCGGCGGCTTCAGCCTGCACTTCAGCCGCAACGATCATAGTGGTTCGGATTTCGTCGACCTGACCGCCATCGGCAGCGGCGGACGCTTCATCAATTGAGCCGACGGTGCCGCGCCAGCAGAGCGGCAGGGGGATGGGCTACACTGTGGCGCTGCGCCCGGCACCGGCCGGGACACCACACCCACCCCCACCCCATTGCAAGGAGATGCCGTGTCCGGCTCCAGAACGCCTTCGCTGGCTGCGCCCCATTATTCGGGCGTGGCCCTGATTGCCGCCTGCAGCGCCGGCTTCCTGTGGGGGACCGGCGCCCTGGTGGTCAATATCCTGATTGCGCAATACGGCTTCGCCCCGGGTGACATTTCCTTCTGGCGCTTTGCGGTCGGTGCCGTGTTCCTGTGCCTGGTGTTCGGCACGCGCATCCACTTGCCGACCCTGCGTGCGCTGCTGCTGCCCGTGGTGCTGGCGGGGACCACGATGGCGGGCTACGTGCTGTTCTGGTTCCTCGGGATCGAGCGCATCGGTGCGGCCATTCCCACGCTGATCGCCCTGTGCCTGCCGCCGGTGTTTTCCACCGTGATCGCGCTGCTGCGCGGACAGGAGAAGCTGGACTGGACCCTGGCGGCGGTGCTCACCGCCGCGCTGGGCGGCACCGTGCTGATCGTGGCGCGGCACGAGACGAACGGCGGTGCAGCATCGGGCCAGCTGGACCTGCTCATCGGACTGGCCTGCTCGGTCGCTTCGGCCTTGCTCTATACCGGATTCACCATGATCAGCGGGCGACTCTCGACGGCCCTGGGGGCCGGCCCATCAGCCACCTGCCTGACCGTGGTGGCCGCCCTGATGATGGGCCTGGCCAGCCTGGCGCGGCCGCTGCACTGGCCCAGCGGCTTGCCGCCGCAGGCCTGGTACCTGTACCTGGGCGTGGTCACGGCGGCACTGGCGCTGCTGGTGTTCAGCTGGGGTGCCGCGCGCCTGACGCCCACGGCCCTGACGGTCGCCACCCTGATCGAGCCGCTCACCGCCGTCCTGCTGGCAGCCCTGCTGCTGGGCCAGACCCTGGGCGCCACCCAATGGCTGGGCGGGGCACTGCTGCTGCTGAGCATCTGGGGCCTGGGCAAGCGCCTGGGACGGGCGCCGCACGGCTGAGGACGATCAGTTCTCCGGCTGGCCGTTCTTGTCGACCTTGATGCGGATGTGGCGCGTCACCCCGCTGGGGCCGGGGAACTCCTCGAAGGCCGCGCGTACCATGGCCGGCATGGCGGCCGTCAATCCGGCACGCTGGCCTTCGCTGTCCACCACCACGTCGAAGAGCTTCTTGCCGTCGCCGGCCTGGCTGATGCCGATCTGCAGGCGGCGCAGGAAGACCGGATAGCTCGTGGTCTGCATCGGCCCGCCATCCCAGAAGGGGTCATAGAACGGACCGTAGGGTCCATAGAAGCCGAACGGACGTGGCCCGAAGGGACCGAAGCGTCCCCAGCCCGGGCCGTAGAAGTAGGGATCGTAGGCCGGCCGGCTGACCACGACCTGCTCGGTATTCATCCCGTAGCTGAAACTGACCTGCAATTGCGCCGCCTTCAGGTCACGCGCCTCCGTGAAACCCAGGAATTGCAGCTCCTGCCGGATCAGCCCGGCATAGTTCTGGTATTGCAGGTCGTTTTCCTGTTCCTTGGCGGGGGCGAAGGCATAGGCGCGCTGGTTGTAATCGGGCGACCAGGCGTGGAAGGACGTGACGTTGCTCTCGATCACCGAGGCGCAGCCGGACAGCAGCAGGCTGGCCGCTGCAAGAAGAGGATAAAGCCAGCGTTTCATGAACGAACTCCATCAGAAAAAAGGCCGGGCACCGGGCAAAAGGCTGGGATGCCATGGGAAGGGCGCCTGCGCGGCGATATGAAGCAAAAGGCAGGAAGCCGGGCCTCGTGAGACCCTGCGCGCGGCCATTTTGATCCCGCGTGGAAAGCGATCGGCGGGAAACCTTGCTGCGCCTGCCTGCTTCGCCCCAATCCGGGGCAAGTGCCGGTTCCGCCATTGTACTGGCCAGGAGCCGATATGAAACATGCTTCCCGCCAACAGGGCAGGACGGAGAAGAGCGCGGCAAATCCGGCCGATTCCATTCGCGCAGTGCGGGATGATTGGTAAAATCGGGTTTTTGCTGCACCTGAATTGGCTTCCTGCTGTCTTAGCCTTCACCTTAGCCTTCACTTTCTGACCTCCATTTCCCTTCCCGGACAGGCCTCCATGCGCACCGATACGCCCCAGACGATCTACCGTAAAGACTACGCCGCTCCCAATTACCTGGCTGACACCGTCGAGATGGGTTTCGACCTCGATCCCGCTGATACCCGTGTGGCCACCCGCATCACCCTGACCCGCAACCCCGCCGCCCGCGGCCGCGACCTGGTGCTCTTCGGCGAAGAGCTGGAACTGGTGGCCCTGCGCCTGAACGGCAAGACGCTCTCGCAGGCCAAGGGCGATTTCCGCATCGGCGGCGGCGTGCTGACCATCCCCGCCGCCCCGGCCAAGGTAACCCTTGAGATCGAGACCCTGGTCCATCCGGACCGCAATACCTCGCTCATGGGCCTGTACGTGTCCAACGGCAATTTCTTCACCCAGTGCGAAGCCGAAGGCTTCCGCAAGATCACCTACTTCCCGGACCGCCCGGACGTGATGGCCAAATTCACCGTCATGCTGCGCGCTGACAAGGCCCGCTATCCGGTGCTGCTGTCCAACGGCAACCTGATCGAGGAGGGCGACCTGCCCGATGGCCGCCACTACGCCAAGTGGGAGGATCCGTTCAAGAAGCCCTCTTACCTGTTCGCCCTGGTGGCCGGCCAGCTGGTCTGCCAGGAAGAAACCGTGCGCCTGCACTCGGGCCGCGATGCGCTGCTGCAGGTGTGGGTGGAAGAGGGCAACCTCGACAAGACCCAGCACGCCATGGAGTCGCTCAAGAACAGCATCACCTGGGACGTGGAGCGCTTCGGCCTGGATCTCGACCTGGACCGCTTCATGATCGTGGCGGTGGGCGACTTCAACATGGGCGCCATGGAAAACAAGGGCCTGAACATCTTCAACACCAAGTACGTGCTGGCCAATCCGCGCATCGCCACCGATGTCGACTTCGCCAACATCGAAGCGGTGGTCGGCCACGAGTATTTCCACAACTGGACCGGCAACCGCGTCACCTGCCGCGACTGGTTCCAGCTGTCGCTGAAGGAAGGCCTGACCGTTTTCCGCGACCAGGAATTCTCGGCCGACATGATCGGCAGCGACAGCGGCCGTGCCGTCAAGCGCATCGATGACGTGCGCGTGCTGCGCCAGGCGCAGTTCCCGGAAGATGCCGGTCCGATGGCGCATCCGGTGCGTCCGGACTCCTTCGTGGAAATCAACAATTTCTACACCGTCACCGTCTACGAAAAGGGCGCTGAGGTCGTGCGCATGTACCAGACCCTGCTGGGCCGCGATGGCTTCCGCAAGGGCATGGACCTGTACTTCAAGCGCCACGATGGCCAGGCCGTGACCTGCGACGATTTCCGTGCCGCCATGGCCGACGCCAATGGCCGCGACCTGTCGCAGTTCGAACGCTGGTACAGCCAGGCCGGCACCCCGCTGGTACAAGCCGCAGTCGACTACGATGCCAAGCGCAAGACCCTGACCCTGACGCTGGAACAAAGCTGCCCGGCCACGCCCGGCCAGAAGAAGAAACAGCCCTTCCACATCCCCGTGGCCGTGGGCCTCCTGGATGCGCAGGGCCGCGACCTGGCGCTGACCCTGCAAGGCGAGAAGAAAGCCGGTGCCACCACTCGCGTGCTGGAACTGACCAAGGCCAAACAGAGCTTCACCTTCACCAACGTCGATGCAAAACCGGTGCCCTCGCTGCTGCGTGGTTTCTCCGCCCCGGTGGTCCTGCAGTACGACTACAGCGATGCCGAACTGGCCTTCCTGATGGCCCACGACAGCGATGCCTTCAACCGCTGGGAAGCCGGCCAGCGCCTGGCCACGCGCCGCCTGCTGAACCTGACGGTGGCCGTGCAGGCCGCGCGCCAGTCCGGCCACGTGGTGGCGGTCGACACCGTGCTCAACAACATCGAGCACGATGGCGCCCTGGCTGAAGCCCTGCGTGCCACCCTCAAGGACGAGTCGCTGGACCCGGCCTTCCGCGAACTGGTGCTGACCCTGCCGTCGGAGACCATGATCGCCGAACAGATGGAAGTCATCGACCCGCACGCCATCCACGTGGCGCGCCAGTTCCTGCGCCGCTCGCTGGCGCGCGAACTGCGCGATGATCTGCTGGCCGTGTATCGCGCCCACCAGACCCCGGGCGCCTACAGCCCCGACGCTGCATCGGCCGGCCACCGTGCCTTGAAGAACGTGGCCCTGTCCTACCTGGCCGAGCTCGATGATGAAGAAGCCATGGCCCTGGCCCAGCAGCAGGACCAGGACGCCAACAACATGACCGACCGCCTGGCCGCGCTGTCGGCGGTGTTGAACAGCGCCGCCCCCGGCAAGAGCGAAGCGCTGCAGCGCTTCTATGCCGAGTTCGAACAGGAAGCCCTGGTCATCGACAAGTGGTTCACCCTGCAGGCCACGGCCCGCAATGCCGATGTGAACACCGTGCGTACCCTGACCGAGCATCCGGCCTTCACGTTGAAGAACCCCAATCGCGCCCGGAGCCTGATCTTCAGCTTCTGCAACGGCAACCCCTCGGCCTTCCATGCACTGGACGGCAATGGCTATGCCTTCTGGGCCGAGCAGGTGATCGCCTTGAACGCCAGCAACCCGCAAGTGGCAGCACGCCTGGCGCGCAGCCTGGACCGCTGGCGCAAGTACACCCCGGCGCTGCAGGAAAAGATGCGCCTGGCCCTGCAACAGGTTGCGGCCACCCCCAAACTCTCGCGCGATGTGGCCGAAGTCATCACCAAGGCCCTGGCCGATTGATCTGTCAGACAGATAATTGCCCCCTCACTCATTCATCCGATTCATTAAATAAAAACCACTGCAAGGAAGACCACCATGAAACGTATCAGCCTCACGCAACACCTGATCGAGCAGCAGCGTCTGCACAACAAGATCCCGTCCGAACTGCGCCTGCTGATCGAAGTCGTCGGCCGTGCCTGCAAGTCGATCTCGCATGCGGTCGGCAAGGGCGCGCTGGGCGAAGTGCTGGGCAGCGCCGGCAGCGAGAACGTGCAGGGCGAAGTGCAGAAGAAGCTGGACGTGATCTCCAACGAGATCCTGCTGGAAGCCAATGAATGGGGCGGCCACCTGGCGGCCATGGCCTCCGAGGAAATGGAGACCATCCACCGCATCCCCAACCGCTATCCCAAGGGCGAATACCTGCTGATGTTTGATCCCCTGGACGGCTCCTCCAACATCGACGTCAACGTCTCCATCGGCACCATCTTCTCGGTGCTCAAGGCCCCGGAAGGCATGACCGAACCCAGCGAGCAGGACTTCATGCAGCCGGGCACCAGGCAGGTCGCCGCCGGCTATGCCGTCTATGGCCCGCAGACCGTGCTGGTGCTCACCACCGGTGACGGCGTGCACTGCTTCACCCTGGACCGCGAAATGGGTGCCTGGGTGCTGACCCAGAAGGACATCAAGATTCCCGAAGACACCAAGGAATTCGCCATCAACGCCTCCAACCAGCGTCACTGGTTCCCGCCGGTCACCCGCTACGTGGATGAAATGCTGGCCGGTTCCACCGGTCCGCGCGGCAAGGATTTCAACATGCGCTGGATCGCCTCCATGGTGGCCGACGTCCATCGCATCCTGAACCGCGGCGGCATCTTCATGTACCCGGCCGATGCGCGTGAGCCGGGCAAGCCGGGCAAGCTGCGCCTGATGTACGAAGCCAACCCGATGGCCTTCATCGTCGAGCAGGCCGGTGGCGCCGCTACCGATGGCCAGCAGCGCATCCTCGACATCCAGCCGGAAAAGCTGCACCAGCGCGTGGCCGTGTTCCTGGGTTCGAAGAATGAAGTGGAGCGCGTGACGTCCTATCACCAGCAATAAGCCCGGCGCGTCCTTCGTCCGTTGCAACAGAAATGCCGCCGGGTTGGCGCCCGGCGGCATTTTTCATGTGCGCTTTCCTGTCCGCTTTCCTGTGCCGCTTCGTGCACCCCTTCGTGCACCGCTTCGTGCGCCGATTCCTGTACGGATTTTTCAGGGATGGACCGGCGGCAGCTCCCTCTGCGCCAGTCGTACCTGATTGCGGCCACCATGCTTGGCCTCGTAGAGCGCGGCATCGGCGCGGCCCACCAGGTCTTGCGCCGCGCGTTCGCCGGGCGGCAGCAATTCCATGGCACACACGCCGGCGCTGGCCGTGACCACGCCACGCGGATTGCCCCGATGTGGCAGGTCCAGCGCCTGGATGCCGGCGCGGATTTTTTCGGCCACCTGCATGGCCCCGGCGGCATCGGTCTCGGGCAACAGCATCAGCATCTCCTCGCCGCCATAGCGCGCGGCGAGGTCGCCGGGACGGCGCTGGCGTTCCTTCAATACGGCGGCGATGCGGCGCAGGCATTCGTCACCGGCCTGGTGGCCATAGAGATCGTTGTACTGCTTGAAGAAATCGACGTCGATCATGATCAGCGACAGCGCCGACCCGCTGCGCAGGGCGCGCCGGAATTCAGCCTCCAGTACGGTATCAAGATGGCGCCGGTTGGCCAGGCCGGTCAGGCCATCCTGATGCGCCAGCTGCTCCAGCCGCTGGTTGGCCTGGTGCAGCTCGCCCATCACCTGCAGCGCGCGGTCCTCGGCGAGCAGGCGCAACTCGATCTGGGCGATCAGCCGCCAGCCGAACAGGCCGATGATGATCAGCAACAGCAGCACGGCTGCGCCATACACGATGGTCTGCTGCCGCCATGGTGCCAGCGCTTCCTCGCTCGCGGTGGTCACGGTGACGATCAGCGGGAAGTCCAGTACCGGCTGGAACGACACGTAGCGGTCAATATTGTCCAGGGGCGAATTCAGCAGCACATGGCCGCTGCCCTGGCTGGCCAGCACTTCGCCGATGACCGGGTCCAGGCTCAGGTCACGATTGATGAAGGCCGGTTCGAAAGGTTGCCGCGTCAGTACCTTGCCAGGTCGCAGCAGCAGCAGGATGGAGCTGTCGCGACCGATCTCCACGGTCTGGTAGAGGGCGTTGAAATGATCCAGCCGCAAGGTCGCCAGCAGCAGCCCGGCAAAGCGGCCATCGGGATGATTCAGGCGGCGCGACATCGGGATGACCCACTGGTCGGTACTGCGGCTGAGCAGGGTAGGATGAATGCGCGGCTCGGGATCCTCGTGGTCGCGGTGATAGATGAAATACTCGCGGTCGCTGTTATTGGCATCGCTGGCGCGCGGCTGCGAGGAGGTGGCCACGCGATTGCCCTGTTCGTCGAAGATGTAGAGTCCGTCGAGCTGCGGCATTTCGCCGGCCAGGCGGCGCAGGATCGGGCTCATGGCGTGCAGCTTTGCATGGGTGGTGCCGCTCTCGTCGATGCGGTCGCTGATGTTGATCAGCGCGCCATGGGTCGCCTGGAACACGTCATAGGCATGGCGCGCCAAGGCGCGCGCGATGTTGCCGGCGTAGACGCGGGTGTTGTCCAGCTGTACCTGGCGCGCGGCCAGGCTCTGCCAGACGTGGCCGGCGGCGATGGCCACGCAGATCAGCACGACGAACAGCCGTGCCCGCCGCGCCACCGAATGGCGCGCCACGCTCCCTGCCTTTGCCAGCATTGGCCGCATGTTATTTGTCTCCCCCTATGGCCGGCCGCATCCCTCCCCAGGGTTGACCGTTTGATCCAGTATAAGGAGATACCTCAGCCGTGCTGGCCGCGATCAGTCCGCGAAAATGCCCTCAATTCATGGGCTGGACGGCGGGGCGGCGCATCAGCTTGACGCTGTGCAGGGCGGTCAGCAGCACCGACAGCCAGATCGGCACATAGGTGCCCAGTTGCGCGGCCTGCAGCGTCTCGCCCAGCACCGCCATGGCCACCAGTACCAGCAGGACCGGTTCCACATAGCCGAGGATGCCGAACAGGCCCATGGGTAGCAGCTTGCCGGCGCGCAGGTAGCTGGTCAGCGCGATCATGCTCAATATCCCCAGGCCCGGCAGCAGCAGCCACATGGCCGGCGTGTGCAGGGTAGGCAGGGTGGCGGGGCTGAGCATCAAGGCCGCCAGCGAGGGCAGCGCCAGCACCATCAGTTCCACCGCGAAGATGAGCATGGAGTCGAGGCGGATGCGCCGGCGCAGGATGAAGTAGGGCGGATAGCCCAGCGCCACCGCCAGTGTCGGCCACGAGAATGCGCGCGTCATCCACAGCTCGTGGGCCACGCCGATGCAGGCGCACAGTACCGCCAGGCGCTGCAGCAGGTCCATCTTTTCGCCATAGTGGAAGCGTCCCACCAGCACCATCGACAAGGGCAGCATGAAGTAGCCCAGCGAGACTTCCAGTGCCCTGCCGTTGACCGAGCCCCACAGGAACAGCCATTGCTGCAAAGCCAGCAGGGCTGCCATCAGCACCAGCAGCGCGACGCTTGCCGGACTGGCCAGCAGCTCGCCCATGGCCGCGCGCAGACGCGGCAGTTCGCCGCGCCAGGCCAGCAGCCCGATGACGCACAGCAGGGTGATGAGGATGCGCCAGGCGAAGATGTCCGTGCCATCCAGTGGCGCCAGCAGGCGGGTGTAGCCGGAAAGAAACGCAAACAGGGAAGAGGCCAGTACGGACAAGCCGATGCCGCGGCCGACAAGTTGAGGATTCATCGCAGGACCAGGTGCGTCCGGCGCAAGGAAGAGGCACCGGCAAAAGCGCGATTCTACGGCATGGCGCGCGAGCAGGTTGCGCGCATGCAAAAAGCCCCGGCCTGGGCCGGGGCTTTGAGGTCGACGCGAGACAAGGAAATTATGCGCCCGGGGAGGTGCCCAGCGGGCCGTCCTTCAGTTCACGCGCATAGTTGTTGGGACGACCATTGGGCACTTCGTAGCTCTTGCGGTCGACGTAGCGGCCGTTCTCGCCGCTTTCCTGCATGGCGGCCGGCGAGCTGGTCTGGTCGCCCTGGTAGTTGTAGTACTGCGAGCTCGAGGACGACGAGTCGTATTGCTGCTGCGGGCTGCCCTGCATGGTGCTGCCGCCCTGGTCATAGGACTGGGCATAGGCGCCGGTGGCGAAAGTGGCAGCGGCCAGTACGGCGGCGGTGAGGAAGGTCTTGGTCATGGCTGTTCTCCTTTATCCTTGGTTACGCATTCGTCGAGGCTGAATGCAATCGGGACTTCAGTGGCGAATGCGCTCTTGCATGCATCCACAGGGTTGGCCTTCGTTTTCATGGAAGCAGGCACGGCACACATGGAACATGGGGCGGGTAGCTGCATTGCCTGAAAACTTGGCTTCATCATAGGAAGGCCCACGCGCTGCGGCAGTCGGAAAGCCCAGCATCTTCTTGTCGGACTTTTCGCGCGCGTCTGACAGTCGGGCCGGGTCGTGATGGAGGCTGCAGGGGGATTTTTCGATTGATGTAAACTTGAGTTCAATTGAGCTCATCAATGCAAAAGCCGCATCAATGCGCAGTTTGCAGGGAGTCAATGCGCGAGCCATTGGCATGCAAGTCAATCCGGGGCGCGTCAGTCTGCAAGCTGACGACCAGCACGGGTTTCGTTACAAAACGTATCACTGCGTCATTGCTGCGTCGCCATCGCCAGGCAGGTCAAGCGCGTATCGGGGGGGCTCGCGCGAGCTTGTGTGAGGTTGTGCCTTGCTGCTCGCAGATGGTGCGATGGGCTGATGCTGCATCGGCCTTTCGCACCGCCGGGAGTCGTTGATCTGGAACAGGTCAGCTGCAGAAGGCTGTGGTAAAAACGCGTTTTTCTCCCATGCTGCGCGAAATGCGTTTTGGCAGGCGGCACAACCGGGTTATTCTGGATCGCAGAGCCATTGCGCACACCGCTCTTCCAGGGTCGCGTGATGAAGCAAGAAAGGGGGGAACCATGTACACGACAAAGCGCGCCGCAATGCTGGCCGTGCTGGTAGCGCTGGCCGCACCCACGGCAGTCCGGGCGGCCGATTGCAGCAAGGTCGTCATCTCGGCGGACTCCGACTACGCGCCCTTGCACTGGTATGACGGCAAGCGCCTCACCGGCGCCAGCATCGAGATCGCCACGCGCGCCTTGAGCGCACTCAACATTGCCTACGAGGTCCGTTACGTCGGACCTTTCCAGCGTGTGCTCAAGGCAGCCGAGAGCGGCGAAGTGGCCATGGTGGCGTCGCTGAAGAACACGCCGGAGCGCCAGCAATACCTGGCCTTCGCCTCGGTGCCGCTGTTTGCCAATCCGATTGCCGTGTTCGTGCCGCGCGACAAACGTTTTGCCTATGCCGGCTGGAAGGACCTGATCGGCAAGCGCGGCGCCATCACGCTGGGCAATCAGTTCGGCGGTGGCTTCGATGAATTCATGCGCGACAACCTCATCATCGAGACCGCGCAGAAGGCCTACATGAATTTCACCAAGCTCGATTCGGGCCGTATCGACTACCTCATCACCGGCTACTACACCGGCGTCATCTACCTGAACCAGAGCGGCCAGTCCGACCGCTTCATGCCGCTGCGTCCCTTCGTCAGCGAGAGCGACAACTACATCGCCATGAGCCGTGCCAACCCCTGCGTGAAGCTGCTGCCGCGTATCAACGCCCAGCTCGAAGCCATGCAGAAGCGCGGCGAGTTGCGCGCCGTGCTGCAGAGTTTCGAGACTGACCTGCGCATCGATCCGACCACACCGGAAGAGGGCGGTCGCACCAAGTGATGCGGTGGCGGGCAGCGCGGGCGATGCACAGCCATGCCAACATCAGGATAGAGCCGTAAAAACCTCCCTGTTCCTCACCAGGCTGCCTTCACGCGCGGGATAGAGTGTCAAGCTGGGGAAGCTGCGCCTGCCGCGCGCAGCGTCGCATTCATCACATCGCACTACGCCATCAGCATCCGGAGCACCGGCCGACTCCGCTCGCCACAAGAAGGCGGACGGGATGATGGCGCATCATAAAAAACGGAGAGGACAATTTGAAGCTGCGAACCAAGATCATCTGGCTGTGCGCCACCACGCTGGTGGGCATCCTGATCATTGCCATGGTGTCGTTGAACACGCTCAGGCGCACCATGATGGAAGAGCGCGAAGCCCAGCTCTCGCTGCTGGTCACGCTGGCCAAGGCCGCCGCCGAGAAGGCGCAGGCTCTGGAGCAGTCCGGCAAGCTCACGCGCGAACAGGCGCAGGCCCAGGCCAAGATGGTCATCGGCAGTTTTGCCAAGGAGCAGAATTATTATTTCGTGCGCGGCTACACCGATGATTTCAACTACGTTCACCCCAACCCCAAGCGCGTCGGCATCCAGGACAAGACCGCCAAGGAAGATGGCGACCGCTATCGTGCCGCCCTGCAGGGCAAGGAGATCGGTCTCCTGATCGCTGAAGGTACGCGTCCCAATACCACCGAAAAGGTGCAGAAACTCTATGCCGTGACCCGCTTCGCGCCGTGGGACTGGACCATCGGTTTCGGTGCCTACATCGATGACATCAACCAGGCCTTCTATCGCAATGCGCTGGTGCTGCTGTTGCTGGGTGGCCTGCTCATGGGGGCGATTGCCACCATGGCCGCCTTCATCCTGCGCTCCATCCTGCGCCAGCTGGGCGGCGAGCCGGCGCGCGCGGTGCAGATCGTGGAGCAGATTGCGCAGGGTGACCTCTCCACCGCCGTGGCGCTCAAGGCCAATGACCGGCACAGCCTGCTGCATTCCATCGAGACCATGCGCAGCAGCCTGTCCGGCATCGTGCATGGCGTGCGCCAGGGCACCGACACCATCACGACAGCCTCCGGCGAAATTGCCGCAGGCAACCTTGATCTCTCCTCACGTACCGAAGAGCAGGCCGGGGCCCTCGAAGAAACCGCTTCCTCGATGGAAGAACTGACTTCCATCGTGCGCCAGAATGCCGACAACGCCAGCCAGGCCAACCAGCTGGCCATCACCGCCTCGGGCGTGGCCACCGAGGGCGGCAAGGTAATCGAGCAGGTGGTCGGCACCATGGCCGACATCAACAGCGCCTCCACCAAGATCGCCGACATCATCGGGGTCATCGACGGCATCGCGTTCCAGACCAACATCCTGGCGCTCAACGCCGCCGTGGAAGCGGCGCGTGCCGGCGAGCAGGGACGCGGCTTTGCGGTGGTGGCCTCGGAGGTGCGTTCGCTGGCCCAGCGCAGTGCCCAGGCCGCCAAGGAGATCAAGGGTTTGATCGAGGATTCGGTCAGCAAGGTGGACAACGGTTCGCACCTGGTGGAGCAAGCCGGGCGCACCATGCAGGAGATCGTCACCAGCGTGCGCCATGTGGCCGACGTGGTGGCCGAGATCAGCGCCGCCAGCCGCGAACAGAGTGCCGGCATCGAAGAGGTCAATCGCGCCATCACGCAGATGGACCAGGTGACGCAACAGAACGCGGCGCTGGTGGAAGAGGCGGCTGCCGCTGCCGCTTCCATGCAGGACCAGGCCGCGCAATTGGCGCAGCTGGTGTCGGTGTTCCGCTTGCAGGACGGGGCGCAGGGCTTGCGCTGACGTCCAGGGTTGAACTGCGGCGTTCTCGCCGTTCATCCTTCCATTCCCCCATCCGCCGTCCCCGGCACTGCGCAACGCAGTGTGCAGGGGCGGCGGATTTTCTTTGGTCCGACGCGGGGGCGGGCCACGTGATTTTTGGTGAGAAGCGGTGAGTTCCGGTGATACATGCGGCCTTGCCTGCCGATTTTTCTTTCCGTGCGGAACTCTCCTGGCAACGGTCCAGTCTAGTCATCACTCGTATTTGCATCAGGAACAGCGATGTGAGACGAGACGGTCGGAATAGCACAACAAAACTGGATGCCGCTGTTGAAATCCCCAGGGAAAAGAAAACGGCCTCCGTAGAATTGCCCGACTGCAAAAAGCCGCAACGAAGCGGCTTGATGGCGCAACGGAGCGTCTCGCGCAACAGCGCAAGCGGCCAACGATGGCCCCTTCCTCCACTCCAATACCAATAACGCCATGCGCTCCTGGATCAATCATCTCAATTACTCACGCAAGTTCGTCCTTATCGGCGCACTCGCTTTCATGCTGTTCATCGTTCCCACCACCCTCCTGGTGCGCACCAACCTCGACGACCTGGCCACGGCCCAGCGCGAGTCGCTGGCCCTTGCTCCCGGCCGTGAACTGCTGCTGCTGCTCAAGCAGATGCAGCAGCATCGCGGCCTGTCGGCCCTTTACCTGGCCGATGGCGAGGGTGCCGCCGCCAGTCGCGCGGAGCGCCAGAAGGAGGCTGATGCCACCTTCGACCGGGTGCGCAGCAGCCTGCAGCCGCTGGAGGACAAGGCCCTCACCGCTGCACTGGACGGCCTCCATGCCGACTGGCGCGCGCTCACGCAGAGCATCGCCAGCAAGTCCGTCACGGGCGCGCAGAGCAATGTGCAACATGCGCAACTGATCAAGCGCGAACTGGATCTGCTGGACGACGTGGCCAACAGTTCGGGCCTGGCGCTGGAAGCCGAAGCGGCGCTGTTCTACGTGCAGCGCGCGGTCTTGTCCGAACTGCCGCAGCTGACCGAAGCATTGGGCCAGGCCCGTGCGCGCGGTGCCGTGATGCTGGGGCGGGGCCAGGCCGATGCGGAAGAACGTGCCCGCCTGGAAAACCTGTCGGACCGCGCCCGCCGCAGCTATGAAAGCGCACGCCGTTCCCTCACCCTTGCTGCGGGTCGCCACCCGCTGCCAGCCAACGTCGAGAGCGCGCGTGCCGCGGCCGTTACCGCTGCCGATGAAGCCTTCAAACTGGCCGACAGCGCCATCGTGCGCGCCGACCAGCTGACCATGCCGGCCCCGCAATGGGTGGCCACCATGACGCGCATCATCGATACCCAATTCGTGCTGGTGACGAGTTCCTTCGACATGATGCGTGATGAACTGCAAGCCAAGATCCCGCGCCTGCGCAATGAACTGGTCTTGCTGTGCGCGGCGCTGGCGGTGCTGGCCCTGGCCGCACTGTGGCTGATGGTGGCCATCACCCGCGCCACCACCACTTCACTGTCGGAAGCGGTGCGGTTGACCGAGGCGGTATCGGCCGGTGACCTGACCCAGCACATCGAGGTCAAGGGCAGTGATGAGGTCGCGCGCCTGCTCATGGCGATGCAGGCCATGACGGCGCAACTGAGCAAGGTGGTGGGCAGCGTGCGCAGCAATTCGGAGAGCGTAGCCACGGCCAGCGCCCAGATTGCCCAAGGCAATGCCGACCTGAGCAAGCGTACCGAGGAGCAGGCCAGCGCGCTGCAGCAGACCGCCGCTTCCATGGAAGAACTGGGTTCGACCGTGCAGCAGAATGCCGACGGTGCCCGCCAGGCCGGCCAGCTGGCGCGCGATGCCGCCGAGGTGGCCAGCCAGGGCGGTGCGGTAGTGCAGCAGGTGGTGCAGACCATGCAGGGTATCCATGCCAGCTCGGATCGCATCAGCGACATCATCGGCGTGATCGATGGCATTGCCTTCCAGACCAATATCCTGGCGCTCAATGCTGCGGTGGAAGCCGCCCGTGCCGGCGAGCAGGGACGCGGCTTTGCGGTGGTGGCCACGGAAGTGCGCAGCCTGGCCCAGCGTTCGGCCACGGCCGCGCGCGAGATCAAGGAGCTGATCACGGCCAGCGTCGACCAGGTCGGGCAGGGCAGGCAGCTGGCCGACCAGGCCGGCAAGACCATGCAAGAGATCGTGAACTCGATTCGCCGCGTGAGCGACATCATGGTCGGCATCAACGCCGCGACGGCCGAACAGAACACCGGCATCGCCCAGGTCGGCCAGGCCGTCACCCAGATGGACAGCACCACGCAGCAGAATGCCGCGCTGGTGGAAGAAAGCGCGGCGGCGGCCATCAGCCTGTCGGGCCAGGCCCGTGAACTGGTACAGGCAGTGGCCGTGTTCCGGGTAGGGCAAGTCGCATTGGCGCGCTGATTGCCGTTTGCACTACGGCACTTTCGTGGCAAGATGCAGGCCGTTCTTGTTCGTCCTTCTTCTTGCCGGAAAGCGCCCCCTTGCCACTCCGTCCCGCCATTGCCGTTGATCCGCGCTATCGCGCCCTCGATGCCGAGCAGGAAAAGATGGTGCTCGACTACATCGAAGCCCATCTGCAGGACAACATCATGGTGGCCACGCTGGCCATGATGTGCCAGTTATCATCGAGCTGCTTCAGCCGCGTCTTCAAGGCCAGCACCGGCTATACGCTGTGCCAGTGGATGCTGCGCCAGCGCCTGGCGCGTGCCCGCACCTTGCTGGCCGATCCCCGCCTGAGCGTGGTGGACGTGGCGGTGGCGGTGGGGTTTCATGACCAGAGCCATTTCCTGCGGCAGTTCAAGCGGGTGGCGGGCATGACCGTGCAGGAGTGGCGCCAGCGCGCTGCGGCCTGAGGGTAAATCGGCCGGATGGGGCGCGTGTGGTCGATGCGCCGGATCGATGAATCGCACCTGATTGATCGATTGCACGGATGAATCTCATGCGTGCCAAGCGCGCTATAAGACGCGCTCGCGGCCCGTTCCAAAGCAAAAAGCCCGCAACAGCTTGCGGGCTTTCTTTTTATTGCCGGAAGGAAATGGTGGAAGGGCGGCGTTCAGCGATAGAACGGCTCGACCCGTCCCTTCAGCTTGGTCAGCATGGGATTGCCCTTGCGGTCCAGTGCGCGGCCTGCGGGAATCTTGATCCAGCCTTCGCTGATGCAATATTCGCTGACGTTGTTGAATTCCTTGTCGTTGAGCTTGATGCCGATGTCGTGCTCGAAGATAGCCGCATCGTAATGCGGGCTGCGGGGATCGATGCTGAGGCGATCGGGGAGGGCGGGGCGTTGTGCGGTATCGTTCATGGCCGCGATTATCGGACATAAGAACCGCCAAGACAATGGCCCGGCGGCCGGCCGTGCCGCATCCTCCTACCGCCCCCGGGGCATTCTCCGACACCAAGGCAGGCCGGGCGCTGATAGCGCCGCCGCACCACAGCGCGCATGCTGCAGGCAATTGACTTTGCGCGAGGACGTATGCGATCTACCGTCGAGGAAATGCAGGCCGCCCGCTCGGCCGCCCAAGCCTATCGCCACCAGGACGGCCCCTTGCAGGCTGAGCAGGTCTATGCCCAGCTGTTCGTGCCGACGCCCGATGAGGCCGCGCTGGCCATGGGGCGGGACTACCTGGCCCGGCAAATGGAGCAAGCCGCCGGCCTGCCCTGCGACCTGCCCGATGATCCCGCCGCCCTGGCCGCGTGGATGGAGTCGCGCGCCATCGAGGTCGGCAGCGCCTACGAAGCCTATCTGAAGGAGCGTCAGCAGGGCGCTCCCCGGCGCTACTTCAGCGGACGGGCGCATGCGCTCAATTTCCTGCGCCGCGTGGCGCCGACCAAGCTGGTCGATGGCGCCTGGCTCTACAGTGCCGTCAAGCGCTGGCGCGATCCGCTGTTCCGTCCGCTCATCCTCACCTACCTGGAAGAGCTGGGCGATGGTGATGCCGCCATGAACCATGTGACCCTCTATCGCAGCCTGCTGGCGGCCAATGGCTGCGAGCATGGACCGGCGCTGTCCGAAGACCATTACGTGCAAGGCGCCATCCAGCTGGGGCTGGCGCATCATGGCGAGCAGTTCGAGGCCGAGGTGTTCGGATTCAACCTGGGCTATGAACAGCTGCCGCTGCACCTGCTCATCACCGCCTACGAGCTCAATGAGCTGGGCATCGATCCCTATTACTTCACCCTGCACGTGACCATCGACAACGCCGCCAGCGGCCATGCCCGCAAGGCTGCCGAGGCGGTCGTGCAAGCGGCCGCCCAGGCCCCGGATCCGCAGGCCTTCATGGCCGGCGTGCGGCGTGGCTACCTGCTCAATGAGCTGGGCGCCAGCACGCTGGGCGTGATCGGCTCCTTCTCCCTGGAGCAGGAAGTGGTGCGCGTGCTCGCCGAGAAGGCGGCCTTCGGGCGCATGATGCATTCGGACTATTGCCGCATCGGCGGCAAGACGGTGAACCAGTGGCTGGAAGAGCCCGAGGGCATGGCCAGCTTCCTGGAAGAGATGGAAAAGGCCAAGTGGATCACGCGTGGCAAGGAGGCCAGCGAGAGCCGCTTCTGGCGCCTGATCGATGCTGCCGGGGGCCAGATGTTCGGGGTCTTCGATGGCTACGAGAAGCAGGTCATCCGCGAATGGATCGAGCAAGGCTGGAGCGATGGCCGACGCCAGCCGGGTTTCCGGGCAATGGCGCGTGGCCGCGACAGCGCCGCCGCCGAAGCCCCGGCCGTGCCGGCCCTGGCCGCCCGCGAGGTCGACCTGGATGCGCTGGTGGCCGAGCTGGCCCCCGGGCGGCATCATTTCGTGCCGGGCCTGGAGGCGACCCGCCTCTACAGCGAGCGTTACCGCCGCGCTTGTGTGGCGTGAGGCCGCGTATGGCGCAATGGCAGGCGCGGTTCGGCAGTCGGCTATAATGTCGGGCCTTGGCCGCTGGCCGCCCCGCTGGATGCACGCTCGCAGTCGATGTGAAGATGCAGGCGCGGGGGCGGTGGCCCGACCCGTCAACCCGCCGGCCCTGCGCCGGCTGCTGGAGAAACCATGAACATCCGCGCAAGAAAACGCCTCATCTATCGCCGTCACCGCATCGGCATGCTCATCGCTGCCATCGAATCCCTGATCGCCCTGGAAGAATCCATCCTGGAAGGCAAGCAGGCTGCCTGAGCGACCTGCTCCTGAGCAGTCAAGCTTCCTCGAAACCGGCCCCCGTGGCCGGTTTTTTCTTGGCGTGCAGCCGTGCCACGGCGCCAGCCACGCTGTGGCACAATCGCGGTCCCCGTGATCGCGATTGTGCTGCCATGTGCGTCAACTACAAGCCCACCCCCAAGTCCATGATCACCGCACTGACCGGTGCCGATACCTCCGCCACGCCCGACTGGCCCGAGGAGACCTGGCAGGACTACGCCGCCCCGGCAGTCCGCGCCGGCCTGGACGGCGAGCCCGAACTCATCGTGGCGACCTACGGCATGATGCCGCGGCGCAAGTTGCAGGCAGGACTGCAGATCTCCACCATGAATGCGCGCGCCGAGACCATCGCCGAGAAACGCAGCTACGCCGGTCCGTGGCACCAGGCCCAGACTTGCCTGCTGCCCATGCAGTGGTTCTATGAACCAAATTACGAAAGCGGCCGTGCCCAGCGCTGGGCCATCGGCATGGCCGACGACCAGCCTTTCTGCGTGGCCGGCCTGTGGCGTGCCTGGGAAGAGGCCGAAGGCGGGTATGCATTTTCGTTTACCCAGATCACCATCAATGCTGATGAGCATCCGTTGATGAATCGTTTTCACAAGCCCGGCGAAGAAAAGCGCAACCTCGTCATCATCCCGCGCGCCCACTATGCCGACTGGATCAACGCCGGCCATCCGGAGCGGGCGCGCGAGCTGCTGCTGAACTATCCCGCCAGCGCCATGAAGGCCTGGCCGGCGCCCAAGAACGAGCCCGGTAGCCGCGCTCAGCAGGGCACATTCCTGTTTTGATCTTCTCTCGCGGCGGCGGGCGCGCCCTGCCTTTGTAAAGAGTTGTTGACCTTGATGATGATTTTCTGTGAAATTGCGCGGTGGCATCTTGCCGTCCGTGCTGGTCGGCCATGCCATGGGTCACGTCATCATCACAACATCAAGGGAACGGGGCATGGGGATCATCAGGGCAGGCAATGCAGGGCGGGTATCCGGATGGGGAAGCGTATTGCTGGCCAGCGCCTGGCTGCTGGGGCAGGGCAGTGCGACAGCACAGGAGGCCACGGCCAGCCAGGCCGGCATCGTCAAGGTCTTGCAAGGCGACGTGCGCGCCGAGCGCAGTGGCAAGAGCCGTCCCTTGTCTACCGGGGAGCGGCTCTATGCCGGTGACCGCGTGGTCACCGCTGCCGCCAGTTCGGTCGGTTTCACCCTGCGCGACGATACGCTCATTTCCCTCGGTTCCAACAGCCAGTTCCTGCTCGAACAGTTTGCCTACAACGACAAGACCGACGAAGGCAGCATCGCCGTGCGCCTCTCCAAGGGCACGCTGCGCTACGTCTCCGGACTGATCGGCAAGCGCAGCCCGGAGAGCCAGTTGCTCTCGACCCCGACGGCCACCATCGGCATCCGTGGTACCGACTTCATCGTGGAGGTGGCCGGTGAATAAAGCATGGATGAGCTGCGCCATGATGGCGCTGGTGGCCCTGCTGGCAGGATGTGCAGGCCCCAAGGAGCGTTTCGTGCTGCTGCCGCAGGCCGATGGATCTGCCAGCAGCATCGTGGTCAAGACAGCCAGCGGCGAGACCGCGCTGACCTCGCCCTATGCGGCCGTGGAAACACGCGGCGGCAAGCCCGAGCCGACCCAGACCCTGTCGGCCGCCGAAGTGGAGCGTCGCTATGCCGAGGTCATGCGCAGCCTGCCGGCGCGACCGCGCAGCTATGACCTGCTCTTCGAACTGGGGACCGACCGACTCACCCCGGCCTCCCAGGAATTGCTCAAGAAGGCCATTGCCGAGATCAAGGAATTTCCCGCCGGTGAATTCATCCTCACCGGCCATGCCGACGCCATCGGCAGCGATGCCAGCAATGATGCCTTGTCCCTGCGCCGCGCCCGCCTGATCGAGCGCGAACTGCAGCGCGCAGAGGTGAAGGCCTTGAGCATCGAAGTCATCGGCAAGGGCGCGCGCGATCCGCGCGTGCCGCAAAAACGCGGCGTGGCCGAGCCGCGCAATCGCTTCGTCGAGATCAAGATCCGTTGAGTCCGGCGGCGCGCTGCTGCGCATGCCCGCTCCGTCCCTGTCAGACCTGAAGGAGAAGCTCCTTGAGCAATCGCGTCTATCTCTATTGCACGAATTTTGAAGGCCTGCCCACCGAAGAGCAGTCCGAAGAATTCTTTTCCATGATTGGCACCGAGTACGAAGCCGCGGCGCGCATTCCCTTGTTCTGGATGTGCCTGTTCTCGGAAGACGATATCCAACTCAGCGCCGGCGCTGACGCCGGGACAGGTGACGCTGCCCATCCGCAGCGCATGGATGACGGCAACGACGGTAGCGAGGGCGACGAGGATGACGACTTCTACGATGAAGAGGACGGGGATGATGAGGACCGCCCCCACGCCTATCTTTCGTGCGAGCGTGCAACAGGGATCGCGCGGCTGCGCCAGCGTTCTGCGATGCTGCGGCCGGCGCTGGGCGCAGAGCGCCATGCGCTTTATGAAGAATGGATTGCGAGGATCGAGGCTGAGCCCTGGCGCCATATCCTGGTCAAGACGGCCGAGCTGGACATGATGTCGGAGGCGGGTGAACTGGAACAGGAATTGCGCCGCTGTTACCAGGACCTGGCAGGGCTGGATGCGCGCCAGTCGTGGCAGATGACACCTGCCATGCTCAACCTTGCCGGCCTTGACCCGGAGAGTGCGCTCGACGAACTACCCGGGTGGGCCCTTGCCGGTTCGGCCAACAGCGCCATGCGCTGGCCTCCCGAGCTGGAGCAGCCGCCCGGGAAGATACCCGCAGCGTCAACAGCGCCGCTGCGGCCTGAACGGCCGTGGTGGATGTTCTGGAAGTGACATGGTCTGCCATGGGCCGGTCGCCGTACTGCGTTGACTGCAGCGTCCGGCTTGATAGCGCCACGCTATCCCCACAATAGATTGCGTGCTATCCAGTAGCTCAGCAGTGGAGTGTGTGCGATACAACTAGGAAATTTCCTGATATTGCATCAATGATATAAAACATAAGATCACGCCATCGACCCGAATCTCCCGCGCAAGGACGCATGGCCATGATCCACACTCTTCTTCACTACGGCAGTTATGCCGCCGCGTTCTATGCCGCCTATGTCGTGGTCGGGATGGCGGTCTCGGGCGTGTTCCTGTGGCGGGTACTGCGGCAGCCTGCGGCCCGTACGGCGCCCGCCTTGTTGCCGGCCCCCGCCATGCAGGAAGAATTGCCCCCGGGACTGCAGTAAAAACGAACAAGCCCGGCGGCAGTTCTGCAGCCCGGCATGGAAAGGCCCGCTCCGCGCAGCAAGCGCGCAAAAGCGCGCCGTTCCTTTCCGGGAAGCGGCGCGCAGGCCTGTTGATCAGGCTGCCTGATGAGGCGGATCAGCGCTGTCAGCTGTTCTTGTGGCTCTGCTGCCCGGCCTTGACGTGCTGCTCGTGCGAGCCGCCACGGGTGGAATCACCCTGCTGCTGCCCGCTGCCGCTGCTGCTCTGGTTTTGCTGGTCATTCTTGTGGCTCTGCTGTCCGGCCTGGACATGTTGCTCATGCGAGCCGCCACGGCTGTTGCCACCCTGCTGCTGGCCGGAAGCGCTGCTGCTCTGGTTCTGCTGGTCATTCTTGTGGCTTTGCTGCCCGGCCTGAACGTGCTGCTCGTGGGAACCACCGCGGGACCCGCCTTGATTCTGATTCGACATGATTTCACTCCTTGATGAATGCCCTGCGCTCATGCGCAGTTCTTGCATCATCGCGCCGGTGTCCAGCGCCGGGGATCGGTGAAGCTCCCTTGATGGTGTCAGTGCCGGCTGTCGGACGGGTAGCGTATTCGTTACCTGTTGCGGCAGAGCTGGCGCGAGTGTCTTACTGCACGCCGTCCACCGTGGAGAGCAGGCGATCAAAGGAACAGGGTTTGGTGAGCAGGGCGGAAAAGACATCCAGCGCCTGCCAGGAGTTGGTCATCGGCGTGGCGCTGAGCAGCACCACCGGAATGCCCGAGAAGCGCGTATCGCCTTTGATGCGGGTGGCCAGTTCGAGGCCATCCATGACCGGCATGCGCAGATCGGTGAGTACCACATTGACGGGATCGAGGGCGGTGGCCATGACATGCAGGGCATCTTCGCCATTGGCGGCTTCCAGCACGCGATAGCCCACGCCCTGAAAGACTTCCGCAAAAATGCTTCTGACATCCTTGTTGTCTTCCACAATCAGCAGGGTGCGAGCGCGATTGCTCGGATTCATGAAGCGATCTCCGGGTGGATTGGCTACGTCCTGACACCAGAACGAACGGCTTTGCGATTATGTGACCGAAATTGAAAAACTTGCATCAGTCATTTCCTGAATCGTGGGAAAACCGCGCTGACAGCAGCGTAAGAATAAATGCGTCACCTGCGTGTCAGTGCGCGCACGGCTAGAATGTACGTTTCGTCGATGTGCGCGGGCGGCCGGGCATGCCGACGGATTTGCTGACAACCTCCCACACCCTGAACGAGGATCCGCGATGCCCCTGGAAAGCCTGCTGCTGTTCATCCCTTCCTGCTTTGCGCTGAACATGGCCTTCGGGCCCAACAACCTGCTCTCCATCACCATCGGTGCGCACCATGGCTTGCGCCATGCGCTGCTCGCGGCAGCAGGTCGCCTGGTGGCGTTCGCCTTGATGATCGGGGTGGCGGCAGTGGGCATGGGTGCCTTGCTGATGGCCTCGCAGATGGCCTTCACGGTGGTCAAGGTGCTGGGTGCGGCTTACCTGGTCTGGCTGGGGTGCAAGCTCTTCCTTGCCAAGGCGGAAGTGGGTGGCCAGCGCCTCGAAGCGCAGCAGGGTATTGCCGGCTATGTGCGCAAGGAGTTCCTGGTCGCCATCGGCAACCCCAAGGCCATCCTGGTATTCACGGCCTTCTTCCCGCAGTTCGTGATACCTGAAAACTATTTATCCAGTTTCCTCACCCTGGGGGCGATCTTCCTGGCGCTCGAACTGGTGGCCATTGCGGCCTATGCCTACGCGGGAACGCGGCTCAAGGGCCTGATGCAGAATGCGCGCGGCTTGCGCTGGATGAACCGCATCAGCGGCGGCATGATGGTCTTCTTCGGGCTGGTACTGGCCTTGGCCAGGCGGCCGGCGGCATAAGCGGCTGCGCTTCCCGGCTTACGGGAAAGTCAGCTCCAGTCCGAGCATGCGCGAGATGAACATGGTCGCCACGCCCAGGACCACCAGCGAGACCACGAAGATCACGGCCACCTTGCCACTGGCGCGCAGTACGGCGCGCTGTTCTGCCTGCTTGCCCTTCCTGCCCTGGTCGTAGTGCCATTTGATGGCGTAGAACATGCCGATGCCAAGCACGGCTACCTTGAAGATGATGAAGACGATTGGAACCCAATCCATGATGTCTGGCCTTTGATTCGCTGGGGGAACAATCCGGTGCCAGCTTTGCGAATCTGAAAGTAGCAGAGGTGAGTCACTGCCTCGGTAACAGTGTCCTGTGCATTCTAACCAAGGCCTTGTATGCGGGTCCAGCAGACATGATCCATACAAGCTGCCCGCTTGCCTCCCTGCATGGTCCCGCCTGGCGTCCGGCCCGGGCGGCGGCTTATTTCATCAAGACCTGCAGCTGGCTCACTGCCTCGTTGACCTGTGCGATCTCATTGGTCTGGTTGGTGGCGGACGTGCTGATGGTTTCGATGATGCCGGTGATGTCGCTGATGGAATCGACCATGGTGTTCATGGTCTTGCCGGCATTCTTGACCAGCTCGGTGCCTTGCCTGGCCTCATTGACCGAGCCTTCGATCAAGGTCTTGATTTCACTGGCCGATGCCGCCGTGCGCTGCGCCAGGCTGCGTACTTCCCCGGCGACCACGGCAAAGCCGCGCCCGTGCTCCCCGGCCCGTGCGGCCTCTACGGCCGCATTCAGGGCCAGCAGATTGGTACGGAAGGTGATCTCGTCGATCACGCCGACGATCTCGGTGATCTTGGCGGCACTCGCATTGATGGCTGCCATCTTGTTGACGACCTCCTCCATCACGGCGCCGCCCTGCTGGGCGATGGTGGACGTGGCCTTGACCAGGTCGTTGGCTTGCCGGGCACTGGCCGAGCCGGCGTTGAGGGCCTCCGACAGTCCGCCTACAGCGGACTGCAGCGTTTGCGTGGCCTGCGTCTGGATGGTCACGTCGGTGGCGTATTTGACCACCTTGAAGACGCGCCCGCTCATGTCGAAGATGGGGTTGTAGTTGGCCTGCAGCCACAAGGCATCGCCATTCTTTTTCACGCGGCGATACAGGCCGGCGTCGAATTGCCCGGCTCCCAGGCGCTTCCAGAATTCCTGATAGTTCCTGGAAGTGCGCTCGGATGGTTCGACGAAGATGGCGTGATGCTTGCCGACGATTTCCGCGAGGGAATAGCCGACCGCGCGCAGGAAATTCTCGTTGGCGTTCAGGATCGTGCCATCCACATCGAACTCGATGACGGCGCGTACCTTGTTGATGGCGGTGATCTGCCCGGAGAAATCGGCGGCCTGCAGTTGCTGTTGCGTGACGTCCCGTGCGTACTTGACGATCTTGAAGGGACGCCCCCTGGCATCCATGATCGGGTTGTAGGTCGCCTGGATCCAGACCACGGCGCCTGATTTCGTGACGCGGCGATAGAGGCGCTGGTCGAATTCACCCCGTCCCAGTTTCTGCCAGAACTGCGCGTACTCCGGCGTATCGCGTTCTTCGGGCGCGACGAAGATGCGGTGATGCTGGCCCTTGATTTCGGGGAGGGTATAGCCCATCAAATCCAGGAAGTTCTGGTTGGCCTTGATGATGGTGCCATCCAGCTTGAACTCGATGACGGCAACGGCCTTGTTGATGGCGGCAAGCTGGCCGAGCATGTCAGCCTTCTTTCTGCTGAGGCGGGAGAAAAACGAGAGCATGTCAAGGAGTGCCATTCTGGGACCTGATGTGTTGTTCGGGGCCCGTTCCTCGTCATCTTGCGGATGGCATCGGAACAGGCCTTGGTTTTTATATCGGTGTTTTACTGCGACAGCTGCGGTCCTTTTCTTGCCAGGCTGGACGCAGTCCGTCAGTGCTCCAAGTGTAAAAGTCACAGCCGGAAATGCCATCGGGGTTTTCCTGATGAACTGGAAACAAATGTCGCGGCAAGTTACCATGCGGCCCGTATGGCAACCAGACAGAAAAAGGCAGCGCCGCGCAAGCGGGCCACCTCCAGCAAAAGCAAGCAGAAACGATCGGGAGCATTCCGCCGTTTCCTGATTTCATTCACCAGCACGACGATCCTTGTCTTCGGCATTGCCAGTTGCGTACTGAACCCGCAACTGGCCGATGGCCTGCGCGAGCGATTCAGCCTGCCGCACCTCGAACTGCCCGTCGAGGACGCGCCCGCCCCGGTGCGGCACGCTGATCCCGGACCCACCGTCACGCGCTTTGCCCAATGCCCGCAGTTTTTCCCTGGTGCACATCCTGCGCAATTGCCTGCGGGAGCGCATTTGCGGGAGTTGTGTTTCAGCGCTTTCGCCGTGCTCTACAACAGCCAGACCAAGACCCCTTTAGTGGTCGTGGAGCGCCTCAATCGCGCCGCACTGGTGAATGCGCGCGAGCAGCACCGCACCGACCGTTTCTATGCGGAGGCCCGATTGCCGCGTGCGGAGCGTGCCGAACTTGAGGACTACCGGGGATCGGGCTATGCACGGGGACACATGGCACCGGCCGGTGACATGTCCACGCCGGAGGCAATGGCGCAGAGCTTCTCGCTGGCCAACATGGTCCCGCAGAACCAGAAGCACAATTCAGGACCGTGGTCCAAGGTCGAGCGTGATACGCGCAAGTACGTCATGCGCGCGCGGGGCGATGTCTTCGTATTTACCGGCCCTTTGTTTGATGCCGCGCCGAGCACGATCGGACGCGGGCATATCGCGGTGCCGTCCCGTATTTTCAAGCTGGTGTATGACGCCAGCAATGGCCGGGCCTGGGCGTATATACAGGCCAATCGCGCTGATACCGAGGTGGGAGCGCCGATGGATTATGAGAGCTTCGTGCGCAGGACGGGTTTGCAATTGCTGGGGCAGGGCGGGGCTAAAGCTGTATCGTGAGCAGCAAGGCATGCCCTTGCACACCCTTGCAGTGAATTGAGGTAAAAAATCATTTTTACTCACACGATTGACTGCGCGGCCTCCCTCCCATACTAGGAAAACCTAGATGTCTCCCCCGCGAAAGCGTGTATCGAAGCATTTCTCAAAGGAAAGAATGCGATGATGATTTCCGGCACCCAGGCCGCGACACTGACAGCAAGCAAGTTGAGCTCGACAGCACCCCAGGCCGCAGCAGATCCTGATGCAAGACAGGCAGGCGACTCCACCAAGGTCACGATTTCTGCCGAAGCCCTGCAGAAAGCCAGCGTGGGCGAGGCACAGAAGGATGGGCTTGCCAGCCCGTATCGCTTGACTGGTACGGCCACGCTGCTCAGCTCCCTGGACCTCGCCGTTTATCAGATGCCGGAAAACCTGATACAGGAAATGGAGGTCCGCTCCAAAGAGGAGGCGGCCCGCAACGCATTGAACTCGCAATATGCAAGGGAGCATGCCTACCAGACGGTGGGGCAGGTACTGGTCAACGGCCAGCTGGTTGCCGAGGTCAATGATGCGGGCGGCTATGGATCCATAAAGAATGCCATTCCTGGCCTCAGCGAAGCCCCGTTGAATCCGCAGCAGCGACTCGAAGAGATCGCACAAGCCTTGAAGGGGCAGGGAAAGGTGGAAATCAGGACGTCCGATTTTCTGCCGGGCCTGGGCGGCGGGGGTGGCCCGGGCGCGCCGGAATCCATGCTTCCGGCGTTCACGGCACGCAGCATTCATGAAATCTTCGCCGAGGCGATAGAGGCGGCCGGGCGTTCCCGTCCTGGCGCATCGCCGGCGCCGGAGTCTGCTGCTTCGTAGGCTTGCCTGGCTGCGCAGGACGGATCGGGTTGCTCGGGGAGTATTCGCTGGTGGCGAATACTGGCTTCCATTTGGCTAAAAAAAATTAAACAAAGAATTCTTGTTGAAGTTGTCACAGGCTGCGTCGTTCAGCCGTCTTGAGTGCAGCGGGATTTGGAAATCCATCCGCTCAACCCAACTTCAAGGAAGAATTCATGAAACGTCCAAATTGGTTTCACATTTCCGGCGAGGGCGCCAAGGCTGTAGGCGCGCTTCATCACTACGTCACCACCGGCACCGGCTTGCCGGATGAGTTGATACATCTGGTCTTTTTGAGGGTGTCGCAGATCAACGGGTGCGCGCACTGTATCGACATCCACACGCGCGACCTGATCAAAGGCGGGATGTCGGTCGACAAGGTGGTCCTGGTGCCGGTGTGGGAGGAGGCGGACTATCTGTTCTCCGATCAGGAAAGGGCCGCACTGGCCTGGGCGGAAGAAGTGACGCTGGTCAGCCAGACGCATGCTTCCGACGATGCCTATGCTGCGGCCCTGGCTGTCTTCGGTGAAAAGAATCTGGTCGAACTCTCCATCGTGATCGCCACCATGAATGCCATCAATCGCATGGGGATCAGTTTTCGCATGAAGCCGCTGGCGAAGGCCTAGCATCGCTTGCGAGCGACAGGCCTATGGCTCGCGTAGCCAATCAGAAAGGGGTTCCAGGCGAATGTCCGGAACCCCTTTTTCCTGGCGCAGGCATTCGATATCGCCTCGGGATATCTCAGGGATTTCCCGATGCTCGGCAGAAAGCGACTGCACTATGCTTGACCTCACTATCTCCGGGGAGGCAGCCATGAGCGCCACAGCTTTAGCGGTCAGCCATCACATGATTCTGGTCAAGAATGTTGCCTATCTCTCGGTCAGCGCAGTGGAATTCACGGACAGGATGCGGCAGGTCCTTTCGAATGCGGTTGCCCATATCAGCTTCTCCGGTGGTGTCAATGAGGCGCAGGCAAGGCTGATGCTGCGTAACGCGGTGGAAGTGGAATTGGGTCAACCCCGGATAGAGCATCCAAGCTACGCGCAAGCCCTGAGGTGTGCCAGGGAAATGCTGGCGGGAGAGCTTATCCCCGCTTGATTCCTGCGTGCCGGGATTGGCAGCGGCGCAGTGACGGTTGGTCATCGTACGCATTGATTGATTCCTTGCGCAGACAATCCACGTTGATGTTGTTGCCTGAAAATCGCAAATCCTCGCGTTTCAGCCTGGTGAATTCAGCATGCGAATTGACTCAGATCAAGCTTATCTATTTTTCTTGAAAGATTTTATGCGGTTAGCAGGAATTTCCTGGTCGTTGAGATAGGGTAAAGCTCCTATAACTACAAGGTGTCATTTTTCAATTCTCGGGGGGGAGTATGAAGAATCTCAAGATCGGCCAGCGTCTTGCCTTAGGACTGGCTGCCGTCATCTTTTTGCTTGTCTGTGTTGCTGGCTTCGGTCTTCGGCAGATTTCGTCACTGAATGACCGGATAGAATTCCTGACCGCAGTGGACGAGGGCAAATTGAAAGCACTTGCCAAGACGCAGTTCGGCATCACCTTGCGTGCCATCGCTGCGCGCAACCTCACGCTGATCACTGATCCCGCTTTGCAAAAGAACGACGCAGCGCTGGTCGCCAAGACGCAAAAGGACATCAATGACGGGCTGGCGGAATTGAAAAGATTGGTGGCCGAGTCGTCAGCTTCTGATGCCGAACGACAGTTGATCGAGCAACTTGTTGATCTCGAAAAGCAGTATTACCCGGTGGCGGTAAAGGTGGTGGAACTCGCCATGGCCATGAAGAGTGACGAGGCGCGGGTTGTCCTCAACAAGGAATGCATGCCGATTCTTCAGTCGGTCATCACGCACGTCCAGAAAATCAACGACTACCTTTATCTGAACACTCAGGAAAACGCAGCCTCGGCGGAGCGTGCCTATTCACAGGCTAAATTGACGATGGCCGGTATCAGTGTGCTGGCATTGGTCGTCGGGATGTTGATCGCCTGGCGGTTGACCCGGTCGATCGCGGTACCCTTGGCGGGCGCCGTGGAGATTGCCCGCAAAGTGCGTGACGGTGACCTCACCAGTCGCATCAACGTGGACAGCCGCGACGAAGTGGGTGAGCTGGTCGCTGCGTTGAAGGACATGAACGAAAGTCTTGCCGCTATCGTCAGCGATGTTCGCGAGGGAACACATACCATCGGCGCGGCTTCCGGAGAAATCCAACGCGGAACCGTCGACCTGTCGGCGCGTACGGAACAGCAAGCCAGTTCGCTGGAAGAAACTGCGTCCGCCATGGAGCAGCTCACGGCAACCGTCAAGCAGAATTCAGAGAACGCCGTTCAAGCCAACCGGCTGGCCAACGATGCTTCGCATATTGCGGCCGAGGGCGGTGAGGCCGTTGCTCTCGTGGTCGATACGATGAGAGCCATCAGCGGTTCTTCCCGCGAAATCGTGGAAATCATCAGCGTCATCGATGGTATCGCATTCCAGACCAACATCCTTGCCTTGAATGCTGCTGTTGAAGCAGCCCGCGCAGGCGAGCAGGGGCGGGGATTCGCGGTCGTGGCAGCAGAGGTGCGGGCGCTGGCCCAGCGCTCCGCCAGCGCTGCCAAGGAAATCGAAGCATTGATCAACCAGTCGGTGAGCAGGATCGCCACTGGTGAGCAGCAGGTCAACCAGGCCGGCGCGACCATGGGCAGGGTGGTGGAGAGCATCAAGAACGTCTCGGGCATCGTCCAGGAAATCAGTGTTGCCAGTGCCGAACAGACGCGAGGGCTTGAGCAGATCAACCAGGCCATTGCGCAAATCGATGAAGCCACGCAGCGAAACGCCGCACTCGTCGAAGAAGCTTCTGCCGCATCGTCAACGATGAAGCAGGAAGCCGCCTCGCTGACGCAGCTGGTTAGTACCTTCAAACTGTCTTCAACCGCCGGTGCAGTCGTGGCTACGATCCCGCAGCGTCAGTTCGAAACGCTGCCAGCTTGAAGACGGCATTACCTTCATGCCTGTGCATTGGGCGGTTGTGCGTCAGTACGGCCGCCCAATAGGCATCCCCCCATCCGCTCACTGTTCTGCAGCGCGAGAACAAGGCCTCTCCATTTTCAGAGAACCATCATGGACAATTTTCAAAAAGAAATCGATGAGCGTACGAACCTGACTTCCACCAATAAATTCGAACTGCTGCTCTTTCGCGTCGGAACTCCGGATGGTTCTACCGACAGGCCTGGGGAACTGTACGGCATCAATGTCTTCAAGATCCGCGAGATCGTTCCGATGATGCCCATCACTGCGGCTGCGGGCATGACACCGCCGATGATGGGGATGGTCAATATCCGGGGACAGGTGATGTCCGTCGTGGACTTGTCAGCGGTCACGTGTTGCAAGGCGTCGCAAGGGCTCAATATCCTGTTGATCACGGAATTTGCCCGGCACACCCAAGCCTTTGCGGTGGAATCGGTGGAAGAAATCGTTCGCCTGGACTGGAGCCAGGTGCTGCCGGCTGATGCCCACGCCCCTGGCGGGCTGGTGACCAGCATTGCCCGTATGGATACTGAGCGCGACGGGGGCCGTCTGGTGCAGGTGCTGGATGTGGAGCACATCCTGAACCTGGTCTCGCCGATGAAGGAATCGATCGAGCCGAGCAAGGGCGGCGCTCGCCCGGTCACGTTGAAACCGGGGACTGTGGTACTGGCCGCCGATGATTCCCGGGTGGCTCGCGCATTGATAGAGCAATGCCTCAAGGAATTGAATCTTCCTTTCATCATGGCCACTGACGGGCTCCAGGCCTGGAACAAGCTACAGCAGCTCAATGCTGAAGCCGAGGCCGAGGGCAAGTCGGTGATGGACAAGGTTGCGATGGTATTGACCGATCTTGAAATGCCCGAGATGGATGGCTTTACCTTGACCCGCAAGATCAAGAGTTCTGAGAAATACAAGCGCCTTCCCGTGGTGATCCACTCATCGCTGACCGGCGCTGCCAACGAGGATCATGTCCGCTCTGTCGGGGCTGATGGGTATGTCGCCAAGTTTGCTCCCAGTGATCTGGCGGCGATGTTGGGGAAGGTGCTGCCTGCCTGACATTGGGATGCGCAATGAGAAGAGCGGCCTGCATTGCTGGACGATCCAGGCGATATGACCACTGCCAATGAATAGGCCAGCAGGCTGGCCATGGGCGAGAAGACCTTCCACCGGAGGTTTTTGCAATCGACGGGCATGACCTTCGGCAAATGGCCCCAGCGGGTGTCAATATATATTTAACGTCTATCTCGGGTACACGCTGCCGACGAATATAAGCCTTCTTCGCAAAGAGACGTATGACAAAAAAGCAGATGAAACGGTTGGAAAAATGGCTGGAAACCAATCTTCATGAGGTTTATGTGGATTTGGCACCTGGGTGTTCGGAGGCAGACCTTGCAGAGTTCGAGAATCAGATTGGGGTAGCTTTGCCAGAAAGTCTGAAGGATCTCTACAGAATGCATGATGGCCAGTTTGTAAGTGCTAACACAGGACCCTTCTTTGGACTCATCTTCCTTTCCCTGGCAGATGCACGTAAGCACTGGGAGTCGTGGAAAAAAGTGATAGACGAATGCTCGCCGGGGGATATGCAAGGCGCCAGCCGCTTTTGCAAATCAGCAAAAGCGGGCGCGATCAAGGAGATCTACGCAAACAAGTTCTGGATCCCTTTTGCGTACGATTACGGTGGAAACCATCTTGGAGTGGATTTGGATCCCGGTGAGCGCGGGAACGTAGGGCAAGTCATCAATTTTGGTCGAGATGAAGATGAGAAATTCGTTTTGGGAAGTTCTGTTGAGACATTCATGGAGTGGCTGGTTGAGCAGTTGGAATCGGGGAATGCAGCAATCAGAAATGAGGATGATGGTGGCCGGAGCCTGAATACCAAAGTTCCTGAAAAATTCCATTTTCTGGACTCAGTTAAAATCTTGTTTGCATCACAGCGCAGTGAATGAATTCTTTGACCAATTAAGTCATTTCACCTGGAAGTTAGATTATTTATCCGTTAATTCGCGCTCACTGCGCCTGCCGCTGGACAGAAGCGCGAACGTTCCCGGCAATTTTCCGGCTGAATCTGAAGGAAAGATAACGGACCAATCGCCCCCTCATACGCCCATCTATTCTCTGGATCAGTTGTCGGATGCGTAGCCTGATTCTGTATCGGGCTACGCCGTCGTCGCTTTGGGCTACGAGGTCCGCTATCTGGCAGCAGCAGGAATCTCCTTTATCAAGGAAGACCTTATGAAATGGGGAAGATTGATCGATTTTCCAGACGAGCCCTTGCCTCGGGGGACTTTACTCAAGTTTCCAGCCAAATATCCTTTTGAGTCGATCGTCGTTCTGATGGTCTGTGAACAGATCGGCGAAAAAGACAAATGGCTCCACGGTCTTGTCACCATTACCGGGCACAAGGCGGGAATCAATCCTCTTCAGCTCCTTCCTGCGGAAAGCAGTTACAGCCGCGGCAGCGCTGCCCTCAGCAGAACTTGGCTGGTTGAAAATTGGGAGCATTGGTGCTACCCAGATTGTGATGTCAGGGACGTCTTGACTCGCAGCCCTTTGGCTGCTGAGGAACTGTAGATCTGCTGGAGGGCTTTCACAATCTGGATTCTATCGGGCAGAAGCGGTCTGGTTCTGCGCAGAGGCGATCAAATCTCGGAAGCAGCGAAGAGCGCTGAATCAGGTGTTCCTGGACTTGAATGCGTTGTGATACGAGCGGCCATGCAACCGGAGCGGACAACCTCATAACGAGAAATATGGGAAAAAATTCTTTAGCAAGCATGGGTCTTTGCATACTTGGTTCTTTTGAGGTTTAAGTTATGAAATCTGTGACTAGCAGTGATACTCCTGATAAACCATTTTCAGGTCTTGATATTGCAGCGGCCAAGTCACCGCGCTTCCTCGTTGTTCTGAGTATGTTTTCAATGACCGCGGGATTTGTAGTGACCAACGGATTTAAAGAGGCTTACTTACGAGTTGTGCTCTGGATATTTACACCCGATAACGGGAGGATATCGCTACCTCCGCAAACACCTTTTACCCCTTTTTTACTGTACTGGAAGGTATGGTTTATCTGTTTTTCTTTCGTGTTTATTCCGATGGTGGCAGCAACGCTAACTTTAAAAAAAGCGACGCAGCGCGTTTTGGCAGCAGTCGGAATTTTTTTAGTATCGATTGCTAGTGCTGCAGCAGTTTTTTTAGTATATCGGTCCTATCTACAACAAAAGATTACGCTTGCGGTTTTCGCTGGAGGTACGGCATCTAAATTGATAACTCTGCCGCGTGCGGCAGTAACGCAAATCTTGGATGCTCCCATAATTATCCTGTCGGTGGGGCCATCTGTATTGGTCGCTACTGCTTATGTATTTATTGTTATGCGAAAGAGGACAAGGAGTCCTCATGTTCACGAATAGACCTTCAACGGCCAGTTGCGGAAAAAATGGAAATCCCGCGTTGTCGTTGCAAGCAAATTTGGCTCTCAATCCATTTAAGAAATGACAAACAGAATTCATTCGCCGATACCAATACTCAGGATTTTCGACGAGTCAAAGGCACTGTCCTTTTATGTTGAGTGGCTAAATTTCAAAATTGATTGGCAACATCGTTTTGAGAAGCTTCTGCCGCTATATCTGCAAATTTCCCGGGATGGATGCATTCTGCATCTATCGGAGCATCATGGGGATGCCTGCCCGGGATCCGCGTTGCGCATCCCGGTAGCGAACGTGGACGAACTCTACGGAGAACTGAAAGGCCGTCCATATATGGGATATTTCCCGGAGGTGCGGACAACTCCTTGGGGCAGCCGGGATATGTCGATTCTGGACCCATTTGGTAATCGAATTGTCTTCACTACTGACGCCGAGAGCAGCTGAGAGAGGCTGTCGGCCAGAAGTGGACCAGGCATCCTATGATGTTCGCCTTCTGTGCTGAGATGCGTTCGATTGGATTGGAAAATCGCAGATGACTTACGCAATACTGACTCATACTCCACATCATCGTCCTGGCTACTCTAGCAACGGTGTGACTGCAGTAGAACGACACTCATCAGACTTTTTGATCAATGGCGAATCTCTTTTGTTGCGTTTGATTGCAATTGCTGGCGGCCACGATGATTTTATGGGGTGTTTTGTGCGTGGTTTTGGGGCTGTTACAGATAGCATCTTGAGTGAAATTTCTCCCTCCTCTTCAGACTTTCGCCCTCGCAGAGTTGGACTCTACATCTGCCCTGAGTGCGGGGACATCGGGTGTGGCAGATTCTCGGTGCTCATCGAGAGGACAGCTGATGCCGTAGTTTGGAAAGAATTTGCCTACGAAAATGGTTACGAGGCGCTCCGTTTGATTGAGGGGCTTGGCCCGTTTCGATTTGAGGCGGACAAGTACAAGCAGGCCGTTTGTGGAGCCTCCAATCCTTGATCATGTCTGCTATCGGCCAGAAGCCGACATCCGGCCAATTAAAAAGCCCGCAATCGCGGGCTTTTTTTGGGGGCTATCAACCTCGCCGAGGGCACTTCTATTACCCAAGGAGGTGTTTATTACCCAAACAGATTTCCGGCGTAAGCCGGAAACCCTTGTGTGCTGGTGCTGATGGGCGGAATCGAACCGTCGACCTACTGATTACGAAATAGCCTAGCTATCTATTAAACTCGTATAAAAATCAGCATGTTAGAGTAGGGCGGCTGGGTTATTGATGGTGCTCTTGGCTAACGGTAAGTGCTTGATTTAATTCGCCCTGCTTTCATCGAATAACCCACACGCCCCCACAGATTATGAGCCCAAGGAGCATATGTGCGACGAGCCAAGAAGCCAAGTCATATCTTGGGCAAAAGATTCTCCGGCGGATTTCCTCACCTGAATCTTAGCTTTGGCCCCTCATTATGTTCCTCCACATCGGCCTACAGTTTCTCAGCTGGTATGTTGCGCTTGAAAATCAACGACGTACGGCTGATTTAATTCAAAAAAGGACCAGCAATTTTTTCGAATGTCTCCTTGATTTCTGTCGGTAAAAACTGTGGGAATTCTTCAATTACCCGTAGCACACCAAGCTTAAGCGCAGAGTCACCTTGGCCCCTTGAGATCGCGTTAAGCTCTGAGAATTTTGTTTGTATCAAGGTTTCATACTGATGCCCTTGGTGGAGCAAAAAGCTTTTCGGATAGTTCACCGTCATTCCATTTTCCAGCTGAGTGGGAGTGGGATCCGTAAACTGAAGACCAATATTCATCAAGAAATTTTCAATCAGCGTTTGGCACTCTTGCACCGTTAGGGAGGCGATTTCAGGGTACGTGTGCTTCGAGGGGACCCCGAAATCTGCAAAGGTTTTCTTATTGCGTATTCTCTTCAGATGCGCCACCCAGTTGACGCATAAGGAGCCAGAATTCGCTTCTTAAGTAGCGCCACTTTCCAACGCGCTAGTCGGCCCCGGTGTCTGTAAGCAATCGGAGCCAGCGAATATTCTTAAGAGGGGCCAACCCAACGAAAGCCCTACCATCGGCGAATAACTCGTAAGCGGGACCACTCAAGTCATAGTATTCGGTGCCACCTGATGCGCTTAAGCCGTGCCATACAATATTTTTAAGGTGAGCCACCCGACAGACTATTGTCGTGCCAGCCAAATTAGGGGATCTACTCAGTTCGTCCTCGTTTCGAGTCTTTTAGGTGTTGCATTAGAATCAACATCCCGTTCTTAGTGGGAGGGCCCAAATCCAGATCCGGAACCAGTAAGGGCAGGTAGTTTTTCCCTTCACCCCACAAACTTTCTTGCATCGCAGCATCTATGTAGACCAAGGTCGATCGACGACTTCCGGTGACGATTCCTTTTTCACGCTCAGCCCTAAGTTGTGCACGCAGGGCCATTTCTGTGAACGAATGATCGGTCCACGCCCTCGTGTAACCACCGAACTTGAGCAACGAGAAAAACCTATTGGCAAACAGAGCATAGAGCTCATCAGCGATACCATAGGCTACCAACTGCGGGCAAAGCACCACTAGAAGACCAAAAATTGCGTGAGCACACTTCCAGGCCCCCTCGGGATTGCCAGCCTCAATGTTAAGCCGTAACACAATCGCCAAGCCTGCGAGACAATCCCAGGTTGCTAGCCTGCCAAGTTCCCTCAGGTAAATATCGTTTGCCTGATCGCGGATAGACCGATCCCGCTTAATCATTAGGCCTCGTACTTTTGGATGCAACATGGCAACCCACTGCGCCACAATGCCAGCAATATCACCTTTGTGGCGTAGCACCCTCCACAGCGGAAGGTCAATAACAGACCGCGAACCAGGAACTAGGCGATCGGCGCTTTCAATTAGCGTGGCATTCGGCATCCTCTCGCCGCGTTTGTACTGAGAGAACTTGGCGTTTTTGTCCGGTTGCCCATCTTTACCCAAGAAGTTTCGATTAAGTTCGAGCGCCTTTCGCACGTCATGCGCCTGCGTTGAATCAATCTGCATCCCAATCCAATTGAACCAGAATATTGAGCGGATTTTGTCCACATCCGGGTCTCGCCGCGCTTGTCTAGTGGCCGACATTTTAATTAGTACAGTATCAAAGTGATTTCAGGAAATATCATTTAAATACAATGGCATAAAGTGGACTTGCAGCCTTTTTGATTGCGATATTATGCGCAATTTTCAGCCTAAAACGTCGGCTGGAAGGCAACTGCAGGTGAGGATAGTATTTGGAGGGAATTTCCACATTAAGCGAGACTCGACGTGACTGAGCCTGCTCCAAGCGACACCTACGACGTACCACTAGAGATGCTCTTGAGCCGTGAACTGACTCGCCAGTACGGTCCGCTGCTATCCGGAGATATTCTTCGCAACGCCCTGGGCTATCCAACGAAAGAGGCCTATCGACAGGCAATGGTCCGCAAGACGCTGCCCGTACCCGTATTTGAGCTAGAAAAATGAAGAGGAAAGTTTGCGCTAACGATTGACGTTGCGAAATGGCTTGTCCAAGAACGGACGAAAGCACTACGGCAAAGTGATGCCGAGAAAGGAGTTGCCTCGTGAGCTAGTTCATCTACGCAAACGAAGGGGACACAAAAAAGGCCGGTGGTTGCCGCCACCAGCCCTTTCGAACAGCGTTGGAAAATGCACTTCTCCGCGCTCAGTATCTCCCTTCATCCCCCCCTGTGTCAACACCTTGCTTTAGGAGAGGAGGATCGCTCATGCCCGAGCGTTTCTCCTTCGTCCAAGCATCTTTCTGCGCGCTCTATCGCGCAAGGCGTGACTATGGCTATAAGGAGAGCAAACGTGCGCATCGTACGTGACGTGCTGAGATATACGTTCGAAATGAACTACTCTCAGCGGCGGATCGCCACTATGACCGGCTTTAGCCGGAGAGTGGTCGAACGCATATTGAGACAATTCGAGAAGGTTGGCCTGAAGTGGCCGATCCCCCCCGAAATTGACGACAAAAAACTGGACGACCTAATCAACCCAAAAACTAGAGTCCGGCCGTCTTTTGGCAAGATCGATTTCGCCGACGTCGATCTTCAGCTAAAGAAGCCTGGTGCCACGCTGGCGATTTTGCATGAGGAGTGGAGAGCGCAGTCACCTGAAAGCAACCTCTATCAGTACGCCTCATTCTGCAAGATGTATCGGGCCTGGAAGAAGTCTCAGCGGCTATCGATGAGAGGGGAAATTCACTACGGCGAAGCAGCCTTTGTTGACTACTCGGGTAAAACAGTTGCCATCACGGACAAGACTACCGGTGAAATACGACAGGCGCAGCTATTCGTCGGTGTTCTTGGCGGATCAAACTACACCTATGCTGAATTGACATGGACACAGCGCATCCCTGACTGGATTGCCTCTCACGTTCGCATGTTTGAGTTTTTCGGCGGAGTGCCCGAGACGGTGGTTCCAGATAATCTGAAATCCGCAGTCGCTGTGGCAGATCGGTACGAGCCACGAATCAACGAATCATACTTACAGCTCTGTCGGCACTATGGCGCTGCTCCGTTGCCGGCTCGTTCGGGAAAACCAAAGGACAAGTCGCGAGCCGAGGCTGCAGTCCTACTATGTCAAAGGTGGATCTTGTTTCGCCTCAGAAAGCGAATTTTCTTCACGTTGGCAGAAGCCAATCAATCGATCCGCGCATTGCTAGAGGAGCTCAACCGTAAGAGTTTTCAGAAAATCGCTGGCAGCCGATTCAGCCGCTGGATCGAGCATGAACAGCCTGCGCTCAAATCTCTTCCTACCGAGCGCTATGAGGCTGCCGAATGGGGGATAGTTCGCGCTGGCCCAGATTATCTGGTCAGAATTGACGGTCACTCCTATAGCGTCCCGCATGACAAGCGCGGTCAAGAATTTGATTATCGCGCTACCAACACGTCAATAGAACTGCTGCAGTTCAATCAGTCCATCGTCACTCACATCCGTAGCACTGAGAAAGATGGAGTCACCATGCTGCCAGCACATCGAGCAGCAGCTCACGACGCAGTACAAGGGTGGACGAAAGAGAGGGCAATGAACTGGGCGAAGGAAATCGGCCCAATGACTGCCCAGCATCTAGAAATATTACTTGATCGTTGCCGCGGCCGTCATTCCGGATACCGGACCACTCAGGCTATGCGGAATTTGGCCAAGAAGTACGGCAACACCCGTCTGGAGAAAGTATGCGCTTACGCATCCACTAACAACATCTTAGGAACCAAAGACCTGCGCGATGTCTTGAGCAAAAAGCTAGATCTTTTGATGGAGGAGGAATCTGTCGAGGAGCATTCACCAACAATCGATCATTGCAACATTCGTGGCTCCGCACACTATCAGTCGTTGCTGCAAACACATGGAGAGAAGAAAGATGATGAATAACCTTACTATCGAAAAGATGCACCATCTGCGCCTACCAGGAATGGCTGCTGAATTTGAGCGACAGATCACGACACCTACCGCCAGCGATCTGCCTTTCGAGCAACGGGTGCGCAGTATTGTTGATCACGAGATTACTGTCCGCAAGGCTCGCAAACTACAGCTGCTACTTCGACGGGCTGGCCTTTCTCTGAATGCCTCCTTGGAAGATGTCGACTATCGCACTCCTAGAGGTCTAGACAAATCGCTCTTCTTGACACTCGGATCGTTGGACTGGATCCGCAACCGGCACAATGTAGTCATTACAGGACCAACTGGTACCGGAAAGTCATGGCTGGCCTGCGCCCTGGCAAACCAGGCGTGCCGAGACGGGTTGGCCAGTCACTTCATCCGAGTTTCTGCCCTTGTCGACAGCATGGTCTCAGCACGAGCAACAGGCTCATTTACGCATCGCCTCGAGCAGCTCAATAAGTTTGACCTTTTGGTCATCGATGACTGGGGTATTGATGTCTTTAACAAGCGGGCCCAGAACGACCTGTTGGAACTGATCGTAAATCGCTTGGACAATCGTTCCATTCTATTTACCAGCCAATTCCCGTTAAGTTCTTGGCATGCAGCCTTCAATGACAAGACTGTTGCAGACGCAATTATGGATCGCGTGGTTCATAGCTCGTACGTCCTTGAACTCACGGGAGATTCGATGCGCGGTGCAAATGCACCGGTGCCAAAACGAGGTGGGAAAAAGTCTGAAAAAGTTTAGACTACCCATTTGATGACTTCCGCAGGATTCCATTTTAATTGGTTCCGAGGAAGTCATCAGTCTGAATAGATGAGGCAGCCCTCAATGATCTATTTCGCGTAGCCGCAGCGCGTTCGCGATTACCGATACCGAACTCAGACTCATCGCCAGCGCGGCTAACATCGGAGAGAGCAGCTGTCCGGTAAACGGATAAAGCACGCCTGCAGCCAGGGGAATGCCCAAGGCGTTGTAGAGAAAAGCAAAGCCCAGATTCTGACGCATGTTGCGCACGGTTTCTACCGACAATCCTCTCGCACGTGCGATGGCGCGCAGGTCGCCCTTCACCAGGGTGACATGAGCGCTATTGATCGCCACGTCGGTGCCGGTCCCCATGGCAATCCCGACATTTGCTTTGGCCAGCGCCGGAGCATCGTTGATCCCATCACCCGCCATCCCGACGATCTTGCCTTCGGCCTGGAAACGTTCTAGAAGCGCGAGCTTGTCTTGAGGCTTGAGCTCCCCGTAGACCTCAGAGATGCCGAGCTTTCCGGCAACAGCTTTCGCCGTGGTTGTGCCATCACCGGTGGCCATAACCACCGTCAGCCCGGCGTCTTTTAGACTGGCCAGCGCTTCCCGTGTGGTTTCCTTCACAGGATCGGAGACCGCTAGCAGCCCCAAAAGCACGCCATTCCTCGCTAGATACATCACGCTAGCACCTTCGGCACGCAGAGCTTCTGCTTCAGCCAGCAGCGGTGTCGAAGAGACGCCTTCAGATTCCATCAGCGTGGTATTGCCCAGGGCCATCCGTTCGCCGTTGACCACGCCTCGAACACCTATTCCACTGGAAGATTCAAAGCTGCTGGGTGTCATCAAGGAAAGCTGGCGCCGGCGTGCCTCGGCAACGATAGCGTGCGCTAGTGGATGCTCACTTCCCTGGTCGAGGCTTGCCGCCAGCTGCAACACTTCCGTCTCTTGACTGCCCGGTGCAGCGAATATCCGATCGAATGCTGGCTTTCCTTCCGTCAGGGTGCCAGTCTTGTCGACGATGATCGTATCGAGCTTTTTCATGCTTTCGATGGCCGCTGCGTCTCGGAACAGGATGCCTTGGGTTGCGGCCCGGCCAGTGGCGGCCATGATGGACATGGGCGTAGCCAGTCCCAGCGCACAGGGGCAAGCGATAATCAGGACGGCAACCGCGTTGACAAAGCCATAGACCCAGCTCGGTTGTGGTCCAAGGAATCCCCAGCCTAGCAGCGTCAGTACGGCAATGCCGACCACGATCACGACAAAGTAGCCGGCGACGACGTCCGCTAACCGCTGCATGGGGGCGCGCGAGCGCTGGGCTTGGGCGACCATCTGAACGATCTGCGAGAGCATGGTCTGCGACCCGACCTTCTCGGAGCGGATGATCAGGCTTCCGCTGGCGTTGATCGTTGCTCCGATAACCTTGTCACCTGACCGCTTGGTCACGGGTACCGGTTCGCCAGTCAACATCGACTCGTCAATGGCACTCTCTCCCTCAACGACCACCCCGTCAGTAGCGACTTTTTCGCCTGGTCGGACCCGTAGCAGGTCTCCAATGTGAACGTTACTCAAGGGGATATCTTCTTCCGTACCATCTGCAGCGATCCGTCTAGCTGTTTTAGGTGCCAAGCCGAGCAGCGATTTGATGGCGGCAGAGGTCTGCGAGCGCGCCCGTAGTTCCAGGATCTGTCCCAGCAGGGTCAGTGAGATGATGACGGCCGCGGCTTCGAAGTAGACACCGATCCGCCCGTGTTCCATGAAGGCCTTGGGGAATAGCTCGGGGAAGACGGTTGCGACCACACTATAGCCATAGGCCGCTACCACGCCCGTGCTGATCAGGGTCCACATATTGGGACTGCGGTGGACGATCGAGTCGACACCGCGGGTCAAGAACGGCCATCCGGCATACAGGACCACGGGCGTACCGAGCGCGAGCTCGATCCAGCTTTGGCCGATCAGGCCATGTGGAAATATGCGGCCGCCGGCCATGGCCAGCACCGTCACGAGCACCGTCAAGGGTAACGTGAGCCAGAATCGCCTTTGGAAGTCCCGCAGCTCAGGGTTCTCCTCTTCTTGGTCCGACGGTAGCAGTGGCTCCAGGCTCATCCCACAGATGGGGCAATTTCCCGGCGAGGCCTGCCTGACTTGCGGGTGCATGGGGCATGTATAGACGGTTCCGTCAGACGATACCGTGCTTACATCGGGCTTTGATGAATCTCCGACAAATGCGGCTGGATTAGCACGAAACCGGCCCATGCACTTGTCACTGCAGAAGTAAAAGTCTCTCCCGCCGTGTTCAATCCTCCGGTATGGATCGGGAGCCACCATCATGTGGCAAACCGGATCAGTCTGGCTTTTTTCCGGGGGCGATCCCGCTTCAATGGCTGGAACTGGTGCGGCGTGATGATGGTGGTGGTGTTCATCCATAGTTACTGCTCTCCCGTGTCAGGCATACCCAGCAGGTAACGTGAGGGACACATGAAGCGCGCCCTCACGTCGTCAGCGGCTTACTTCGACGTTGGAATTTCCATACAGTCCATCATCATCTGCATGGTCATCTGCATCATGTCCATTTGCTTCTGCATCATCGCAGGGGACGGCAGCGATTTATGCTCCGCCCTGGCTGCCATCATGCCTTGCATCATGGCCATACTGTCTTTCATCGTCTTCATGTGGTCCGCCATCAATTGGCGGCGCTCCTCAAGAGAAGCGGTGCTCATCATCTTCTGATGCATCTCGCGCATGGTTTCCATCTGACTATCCATCTGTGCCATGGAGGCACTTGCCGCAGCAGATTTTGCGGGAGATGCAGATGAAGCTGCCTCGGGATGATGTCCTTCATGCTCTGCTGCGTTTTGAGCCAATGCGGCAACCGAAAATGTTGCCATCGCGAGCGTGCCGATCAGGTGGGTGACGCGTTTCATGATTTCTCCTCAATTCGTTAGGAGGCATGCAAATCAGCAGCCTCTATATGAAGTCTAGTGAGCATAGAAAGACTGCAGGTGATGCAAGTCAAAGCTATGTAAAAACGCTGGTAAGCCCGCCACGGACGAAATGTACCCAGGATCGCGGTAGCGATTAATTTCGTGAGAATTCCTTGCCGACAAAGTCTACCGTGACCAACTTCCCGTCCATCTTTCCCATCCCGGGTGAGTTGACGGGCATACCTGGTACCGCGACACCTTTTGTCGATCGGGATGCGATGAGTTTGGCCACCGCTGGGGCCGGAACATGGCCTTCAATCACCTGGCCCGTTGCTTCAACAACGGCGGTATGGCAGGACTGAAGTGATTCAGGTACGCCCAGGCGCTTTTTGATCGCAGGCATCTCTTTGCTGTCCATGACATGGAGCCTGTAGCCGGCCTGGCTCATGTGTTCTGCCCAAGCCGTACAGCAGCCGCAGTCGGGATCTCTGTACACGGTGATGACTTCCCCGGCCGCGTGCGCAGCAACAGAAGTCAGCGCGAGCAAGCTCGCCAAGAAGAACTTTTTCATCTTTTTTCCTTTTGCGATAAGGGGCAACGATCCTCCAGCATGTAACTCTCTGTCCTCCTTGGGATTGAACTTATTCAGTCATTGGCCCCAAGGTACCGAGCCAGGAGACCAGCGCCAGAATCAGGAAAGCACAGCAGGTTTCCACAAAAAGGCTTCTGCGCAGAGCAGCAATAGCCGTGGCGTGTTCTCCGGAAACATGGACCCGTTCCAGCAACGGACTTAGGCGATAGCGATTTGCGGCTGCCAGAGCCAGCATCAAGCCGAATAGGCCGAGCTTGGCGATCAGTAGTTGCCCGTAGGGAGAAGAAAAAAGCCCTGTAACGGTGGGCCCGACAATCAGCCAGTAGTTCAGCGCCCCCGTGATCACCAACGATCCGACGATGAGTGTACCCATCAGCGCAAAGCCATTGAGCGTTCGGCTGAGTAGGGAAACATCTGCGGGGTCGTTACCATAACGCAGAACCAACATCAGGATGAACGCTGCCAACGCACCTACCCAGCCGCCAGCGGCTAGCAGATGGATGATGTCGGCAATCAAGTGAACCTGTCCCCGGGCACCTTCGTCCATGGCACCGTGACCAGCCCAAGACAGCGTGGCCAAGGCGGTGCCTCCCGCTGCGCTCATCAGAACTGCGCTTGCGGTCGGCCGTACATTCGACCATAGCGCAGCTATGATAACCACGAGCAACATCGCCATCCGCAGGCACCACGCCATGCCAAAAGAGGTATCCGTCAACATCATCTCGAACATGTGCTGCTCAATCGAGCTGATGTCGGCAGCGCCGGTCATCGCCTTGGTCATGAGCAGCATGCTCACCACCGACAGGACTAAGCCAATGACGGCTCCGCTGGCCGTCAGTACGACGAACTTCTTACCCAAGGGGGATGAACGCTCAGGCTGGCGCAGTGCATGCAGCTGAAACAGCGGCAGGCCAAAGACAAGCATCAGGTCCAGATACAGCGCAAAGCGCATCAAAACGGTCATCCCGTCCATTAGCTGCTCACTTCACCGTGAAAGTAATCTTGCCGGTGATCGGATGGGTATCCGACGAGACCGCGCGCCATTCGATGCTGTACACGCCCGGCATCAACGGTTGGCTCGGGGTGATTACCATGGTCTTGGGATCATCCGAACCCGACACTTTGGCCGCCATCTTCATTGGCGAAGCATGGTTCATCCCTGGCATGCTGGTCATCAAGAGGCTGGCGCCGGAGAACTGCTTGGAGAGATTTTCCGAGAAGTGCAGTTCGATCTTTTCCGGTGCACTCACTGTCGAGTTGTCTTCAGGGGTCGAGCCAAGCAGCTTCGGGTGAGCGAATGCTGCGGTAGCGAACGCGGCTGCAGCGATGGTGACGGCTGTTTTAGCGAACAGGGACTGGTAGGACATGGCGATACTCCTTGGAGATGTTGTGGAGGGTTAAAAAGGTGGAGACTTAGAACAAAACGCGTACGCCGGCCACGAGCCTGGTCTCACCGGCATTGCCGCCGGCACCACGTACGAAGCTGGCAGTACTACCGAAACTCTGGTTGCGCTCAATTCCGACGTAAGGGGCGAATTGGCGGGAGAACTCATAGCGCAGCCGAACGCCATAGGCGGCGCTGGACAGGCCCCGTCCGATGCCAAGCTCAGGATCTTCTTTGCCGTACAGGTTGGCCTCGACGCGAGGTTGAAGCACCCAACGCTGGGTCAACAACACCTCGTATTCGGCCGCCAGGCGCAAGGCGGTCCGACCCTGCTCTCCAACGTAGCCTGTCGCCTCTACTTCAAACCAGTACGGGGCCAGCCCCTGGACGCCGAAGGCGAGCCAATTGCGACCAGGTCGATTGCTGCCGACGTCGACGCGAAGGCCGAGCTGGGTGTCCCAATAGGGAGTAATCGCATGGCTCCACAGCAATTCGGTCCGGGCATCGCCTACGCGGCCTTGTTCGATATCGCCTTCGGCTTTGAGGTAGAACTTGTCGTACGAATTGCCGATCCAGCCTTGGGTATCGTAGGCGACAGAATTCCCATTGCGGGTATGAACACGCTCCAGGCGATCCATCAGGAAGGAACCGAAGGAATGCATATCGGACATCATCAATGCGCTGGTGTCCTTCTGGGCATAGGGGCCGGTATTGAGCGTGTAGCCATTGGAATAGCCATGGGGGTCTCGTGCATCCGCAGGTGCCGTCGAACTGGAGCCCATATCCATGCCCCCCATGTCCATTCCACCGTGGTTCATGCCGGCGTGATTCATTGCCCCATGATCCATTGGCATCGCGGGACTGGCGGTGCTCCCGTCCATGGAATCCATGCTGTCCATGGTGGTCATTGCTGGCTGCGAGGCTGAGCTAGCTGTAGGCGCGGCATGACCTTCGTGAGCCTGGGCCAATGCTGCGCTCATGCTTGCCGAGGCAAGGGTCAGCACGAGAATCTGAGTTGAATAGCGGGTAAGAGTCATTCTAGGTGTGCCTTTCGGTGCAGGTCCTGGTTAGCTGACGACGACTTCACGGAACATGCCCATATCCATGTGATACATGAGGTGGCAATGCCAGGCCCAACGGCCTAAAGCATCCGCTGTGACCAGGAAACTGATGCGCTGGGCCGGCTGTACTGGAATGGTGTGACGTCGCGCGAGGAAGTCCCCGTTGGGCGTCTCCAATTCGCTCCACAGACCATGTAAGTGCATGGGGTGGGTCATCATGGTGTCGTTATGCAGAATGACCCGCAGGCGTTCGCCATAGCGGAAATGAATGGGCGTCGACTTGCCGAACTCCAAGCCGTCGAGCGACCATGCGTAACGCTCCATATTGCCGGTCAGATGAAGTTCGACTTCACGCTCGGGACCACGGTTGTCGAGCGGGCCACCGATCGTGTGCATGTCAGCCAAGGTCAGTACGCGGCGGTCATTGTTACGCAAGCCAACCCCTGGATCATCCAGATTAGTACGGGCACTATCGACCCGGGCGTCTGTGCTGGGACCATATTCGGTCTTGGCATGGCGCGCTTTCTTGCTGGGCACCTTCAGAGGATTGGCCGGGGCCATCTGGTGCTGGCTATGATCCATCCCCTGCATCGGTTGCGTCCCGGATTTGCCGTCCATGGAATCCATACTGTCCATGCTATCCATGCTCGACATCGAGTCCATGCCGCTCATGGACGACATACCCGCCATCGCACCGTGATTCATGTGGCCCATGGCCCCATGATCCATGCCGGCCATGGAAGACATGTCGCCCATCATGTCACCCATGCTGAGCCACTCCGGTTTGTCGACTGCCGGCACCGGTGCTGCCAGTCCCGCACGCGTGGCCAGCGTGCCACGAGCGTAGCCGGTGCGCTCCATCGTCTGCGCAAACACGGTATAGGCATCTTCCTTGGGCTCGACGACCACGTCACACGTTTCGCCCGGGCCGAAGCGGAATTCGTCCACGCTCACCGGTTCGATATCCACGCCGTCCACCTGAACCACCTTCAACTTCAGTCCGGGAATGCGTACGTCATAGAAGGTGTTGCCAGATCCGTTGATACAGCGCAGGCGGACTTTCTCGCCAGGCTTGAACAATGCAGTCCAGTTGCCTGCGGGCGTGACGCCGTTAGCGAGGAAGGTAAGAACAGCTGCGGACAAGTCCCCCAAATCCGTGGGATTCATGCGCATCTCATTCCACATCGCACGATTATCCATGGCCGCCTTCACGCCATCTTTGCGTGCGTCACGGACAAAATCCCCGGCCGTCACGCGGTTCAGATTGTAGATGTCCCCTTGTTTTTTGAGTTTGGAGAGTACCGACATTGGGTTCTCGTCCATCCAGTCCGAGAACAAGATCACGTGTTCTCGGTCGGCCAGCTTTTTGCCGGTGTCAATGGGGTCGATGACGATCGCACCATACATCCCGGTTTGCTCCTGCATCCCCGAGTGGGAGTGATACCAGTAGGTACCGCTTTGCTTTACCTTGAATTTATAGGTGAAGGTCTCTCCAGGGGCGATGCCAGCAAAGCTGATCCCAGGGACACCATCCATCTGGAACGGCAAGATAATGCCGTGCCAGTGAATCGAGGTATGTTCGCGCAGCTTATTGGTGACGTTAATCGTGACCATCTCGCCTTCTTTCCAGCGCAAGGTTGGTCCTGGCAGAGAGCCGTTGATCGTCGTAGCGACGGTCTGCTTACCTGTGAAATTGACAGGCGTTTCTGCGATCACCAGGTTAAACACGTTACCTGTGAGAACGGGCGCTGCCGAGGGGCTCGCCGGGGCTTCGGCAGCTTGAGCCACCGCTTGCATGGCACGCGACGACAGCCCCAGAAGGACGCCTCCAGCGGCCAGCCCTTTGACAAAACGGCGGCGGGAATTCAAAGGGAACGATGAGTTCGACATAGGATAAAACTCTCCGAAATGGGTATATGGCGCTGATGATAAGTAGCGCTGGCGATCAGTCGGATTACCCGCGCATTACATTCCTGTAATGATTGCGTCATCTTTGCGAACTCGACGTACCATGTATCCATCTTCTTATGTGTTCTCAAAATGAAACTTCTTGTGGTCGAAGATGAGCCCAAAACGGGCGAATACATTCAGCGTGGACTTACCGAAGCCGGGTTCGTTGTCGATTTGGCAAAAAATGGCTTGGACGGTTACCATCTGTCCATGACCGAGCCGTATGACCTGGTCATCTTGGATGTCATGCTGCCCGACGTGGATGGCTGGCGTATCGTCCAGTCCCTTCGTGATGCCCAAAAGACGGTCCCTGTCTTGTTCCTGACGGCGCGGGATAGCGTCTCCGACAGGGTCAAGGGGCTGGAAATGGGGGCAGACGACTATCTCGTCAAACCATTTGCCTTTTCTGAACTGCTGGCCAGGGTACGCACCTTGCTGCGCCGGGGTAGCAACGTGGTACTGCAAGATCGTTTGACGGTCGCAGACTTGGTGCTCGATCTCCCTCGACGCAGCGCCAGCAGAGGCGGCCGAAAGCTGGTGCTTACAAGCAAGGAATTCGCGTTACTTGAGTTCTTGGCACGGCGCCGTGGTGAGGTGCTACCTCGTTCACTGATTGCATCCCAGATCTGGGACATCAATTTCAACAGTGACTCGAACGTCATCGATGTGGCCATCCGGCGCCTGCGCGCCAAGGTAGATGACGGCTTCGATCACAAGCTGATTTTGACAGTACGAGGGGTGGGATACATTCTGGATGATGCTGACGCGCCCGGGAGCGCCGCGTGATTCGCCAACGGTCCCTGACCGTACGCCTCACGGCGCTGTTTGCGCTGGCATCTACGGCCGTCCTGGTCGGTCTTGGGCTGCTCATTATGTCCACTGTGGCCAAGCACTTTACCGACCAGGACGAACAGCTTCTAGAAAAGGAGCTTGAGCTCATCCGCATGGTAGTCAACGAGCGCGGTGCTGGTGCCATCACCAGTACGTTCGGCGAAGCATTGCACAACCACCCGGGCTTTTTCGTTCACATCAGCTCGATCGACGGCCGGCCTATGTATTCGACCCTTGCCGACGCGACCCAGCCAATCCTGGCGGCAGCCAAGCGTGTAGCCAGCGGTCATTCGTTCGCGGTCAATGCAGGCCAGCATCAGGAATTTCAGGCCATTAAAGCCTACTTGAAAGACGACAAAAGCAGCGAGCAGCTGCAAGTCATTGTTGCGGTCGATACGGAAATCCATGACCACTTCATGCGCAATTTCCAGACGACATTGATTTTGTATGTGGCGGGATCCGCGGTGATCGTGGTCTTGCTCAGCTGGTGGGCTGCCCGGCGCGGCTTAGCGCCGCTACGAGCGATGTCGGACAAAGTGCAAGCCGTCTCTTCGCATAACTTTGGCGAACGCATGCCCATCGAGACGTTGCCGGTTGAAATCGCCGACCTAGCGGCCAAGCTGAACGCCATGCTGGAACGCCTCCAGCAAGATTTCCATCGCATCACCAACTTTTCGACCGATATCGCCCACGAGCTGCGCACGCCTATCACCAACTTGCTCACGCAAACGGATGTGGTCTTGACCCAGCAGCGCACCAATGAGGCCTACCGGGACACACTTTCCTCGAATGCCGAGGAATTGCAGCGGCTGGCCAGAACCATTTCCGACATGCTGTTCCTGGCCCAGACGGAAAACGGTATCAGCCTGCCCAGCTATGAGCCGCTCAAGCTCCAGGACGAAATTACCGAGCTTTTAGACTTCTATGATGCCTTGGCAGAAGAAAAAGGCGTGAATCTACAGTTGACGGGCGATGCCATCGTCCGGGGGGATCGCTTGATGGTCCGCCGCGCGTTGAGCAACCTCATCTCCAATGCCATGCGCTACACGCCAGCGGCTGGAAGCATCGCGGTATCGATCGCCAGGTCTGAAGGCGACGTGCTGGTAGCCGTCGAGAATGACGGCCCCGAAATCCCGGAGGAGCATCTTCCTCACTTGTTTGACCGGTTTTACCGAGCAGACAAGTCCCGCACCAAGCTTGATACCGATTCCGCTGGACTGGGCTTATCCATCACGCAGGCCATTATGCGGGCCCACCAGGGGAACGTCACCGTACGCTCGTCACAGGGGAAAACGCGCTTCACGCTGCGATTCCCTAATATGACGTTCTAGCAGCGTCTCCAGTGCTGTCCTGACGATCTATACGATCGTCTCGCCTGCAGAGGCTGGAGGCAATTCACGAAAAGCGTAGCAATTTGCCTTGGCGTCATTCAGGGCGTGATGCTCGGGCAGCTTATTCTGCTTGTGGAACTCGTACCGCAATAGCTCATTGATACGGTCAGCAACAAGCCGGCGCCGACACCATGGCGGCACCCGTCCATCCAACACATCGTAGAAGAGATCCCAATCCGTCTGGTAGTCGTAGCAAATGAAGACTTCTTGGTCCTTCGGCCGTACCAGCCTGAGCCAATTGGTCATCTGCAGGTAGAGTTCATCCTTGGTCATTTCCGCATGTGGTGCGTATCCCAGGAGCGGAAGGACGGCGGCCTTGACGAATTCGCTGCATTCCCGAACCTCGTAGGGAAGCTCGGCGTAAAACTCCTCGCCGCTTTGTGCGACCAGGCCGATGCTGATCAACTGCGGATCGAGAAAATCGGTGAACTCGGTGTCGATGAATACGTTGAATGACATCCTCTGGTCCTTTACGAAACAACCGCGCTGGCTTGACGCTGCTCCGCGAGCGTGGCGTGTCCCAATACCCAGGGCATCAGCCTGGCGATATTGATTGCATCATCCAACCCGCGATGATGCTGCCCCTCTCGGCTGATCCCGCTCAGCGCGCACGCTCGGACCATGCCCACTTCCTTGCCGATGCGCTGGGCCTTCGCAAACAGTCGCTTGGCATTCTGGTGGGGCATGGTCAAGGGCATTGCGATCCCGTGACGCTGGGCGTCCCTGGTCAGTTGCTTGTGGTCATAGTTTCCCCAGCTCATCCAGACGGTATCGGGCGACACCATGTCGTTGATGAAGGCCTGCAGCGCCTGCGCGGCGACAGGAAACAGTGGTGCGTGATCCACTTCCTCTTGCGTGATGCCGATCAACTGCTTGCAAAATGGCGTGAGTATCGGTCGCGCCAGCGGCCTGACCAAGTGCTGAAACCGCTCAAGCACCACGCCACCTTCGGTGGTCCAGCAGGCACCGATTTCAATGATTTCCATCTCTTCCGGCGGGATGCTGCCGTCATCCGAACAGGTCGCTTCAAGATCGACTACCAAAAATCGTTTTTCCATTTTTATCACGTAGCTTCTGCTGATTACAGAAAGGATACCTGATGTATTTTCTCCATGGCGGATATGACAAATGGGAAGCCGGCTCCACCTAAAGGTAATAGATGGCTCCAAATAAGAATATTGCTTGGCACCATTTAAGTAGAGTGAGAGACGCGATAAATGGAGAATCGGTGGCGCTGCGAGACAGGGAATCCATGACGTGATTTATTTTCATGCCTTGGTGCTAGTTATCCTCCCGGGCATGGCACCTCTGAAACTCCCACTAGTGGTGCTCGTTAAGAAATACTAGGTGGTTCATTTGCGGAGAATACTCACTTATCATGTCTGATAAGAGAAAAACATATGTACAGTGGGTCTAGTAAATAGTTTTCAATGGAATATCTCGTTCCGTTTCCGAGAACAATAATGTGCTGTTCGCCTGTATTCACGCCGTCAAAATCAATAACGCCGAATACCAAGTCGCTACCAGATGCTCTTAATTTGCGGACGATTTCTATGACATCAGTGCAGTTAGATGTTCCGCTGTGCGGTTCAAGAAATATTGGCTGGTATGTTGGTCGATGTCTTCTGGAAAATATTCCATGGAGACGCTGGAAATATTGCACATCAAACTTACTTTCGACAAAAATCTGCTTTCTGTTTTCATACGAAATCTTCAAGAAATCTATGCCTGCCGTGAGGATATCTACCGCATGAGCATTACTTACCATTCGAGGTATTTTCGTTTCTCTATCTACTTCGAAAACTGAGTTGTCAGGTGCCATAGCGACAGTTGACGGCGAGTGAGTAGTGACAATAACGTTGACCCCGGCCCTGTTTACTATGGTTTCCACCAAGGTATCAATCAGGAGTTTGGAAAACTGAGGGTGCAATGGCGCATCTGGCTCATCCAGAAGTAACAACTCCGGCTTCGCCCCTCCTTCCTGAGTATTGTATATAGCCAGTGCCAATGACATCAGAACGCGCTCGCCCGACGAAAGGTCATTCACCGAAATGTCGACACCTTTTGACCTATCTATCAGCCTAAGTCGATATGGCAGCTCGAAGTCACTCAGATGTGGGTTGATAACCTCGTAAGGTAGCTCAGCGCGCGCGAGAATTTCATTGATGAGATCCCACGGTGGTGGCCCATATTTTTCGGAAAATTCAGCTGCACTTAGAAAAGGTGGCGTTGGCAACCCTTTGCTTGCCCTTAGTTCAGCAAGTTCATTCTTCACCTGCCGCGTGTGATACGCCTTAAAAATTAGCGCCGTTTGACTGAAGAATAAGTTTGATTGGGCGATCTCAACGAAACTGATATTGGCGAGTACATCATCTTGAGTTAGCTCATCTAGTTCTTTGCCAGAGCGGGCAAGAATTTTGGCAATGACGGCATGCAAAGTTGGATTCTGGCCGTATGCAGGCAAAAATTCGCGAACTACATCGTTAGGTCTTTGGCGGCCTGCCTGCAGATGGTTTCGATAATGCTGCGCTAACGAACTTATCTGCCCCCACCAATTGCCCACGTTCGATATTAGTTGGCTTGGATCACATTGTTCCTCAACCTGGGGATTTAACCCATTGAAACCCACCAAGTGCACCGGTGTCACTTGTTTGCCGCGATCCACAATCGATGCGATGCCAGAATTTGAAAGCGCCTCAAGTAGATGGCTTTTACCACTGCCGTTTTTGCCGGTTAGGATGCTAAAAGACGGAAGATCGAAACTTAATCCGCGTGGGATAGATTTATGCGTTTGGTTGATAGTGATTTTCATTATTTTTCCCCAGTTGCATTTATTTTATCTAAGAGCTGATGAGTAAATAAATTTCCTTAATAATAGAATAGCTTGATAAGTTGAGTCGCTATTGGCGCATCAAAATGCGTCAACTTTGATGCCCGCTACTCGGCCCGTCTTTGTAGACGGGATGGGCTTTGGCGCCTGACGCAAATTTGAGTCAAAACCGACCCATGTAGCGGGCAGGCGCGGGGTGGGGGCAACCGCGCGCGCAGGGCCGGGAAAGTGATTTATACTGTACGCATATACAGTATTGTTGAAAAGTCACCATCCCGAGTTGTCGATATGTCATGCCTCACCTATCCCGCGCCGATCCCGCCAGGGAGTCCCGTCAGGCCCGTGCCGGCCATCCAGTTCGCCGGCGGGCCGCTGGCACTGCACATCACGCACAAGCTCCATGCCGGCTTCCCTAGCCCCGCTGCCGACTACACCGCCGATCCGCTGGACCTGAATCAATACCTGGTAGATCGCGTCGCCTGCACCTTCCTCTTCGATGTGGCCGGCTGGAGCATGAGCGGCGCGCACATCGTCGAGGGCGACAAGGTGGTGGTGGACCGTTCCATTTCGCCCCAGCCCGGCCACATCGTGGTGGCCATCGTCAATGGCGAATTCACCATCAAGCGCCTGCGCCTGGTCAACGGCGCCTACGAGCTCCACCCCGAGAACCCGGATTTCCGCCCGATCCGCTTCGGCGATGGCGAGGTGCTGGAGGTCTTCGGCGTGGTGGTGGGCGTGGCCAGGAAGATGCTGTGAGCACCCAGCCGCCTAGTCCGGTCGGTTTCGCCCTGGTCGACGTCAATAATTTCTACGTCTCCTGCGAGCGTGTTTTCGACCCCAAGCTCAGGGCCCGGCCCGTGGTGGTGCTGTCCAATAATGACGGGGGCGCAGTTGCGCGCTCCAATGAAGCCAAGGCGCTGGGCATCAAGATGGCCGCGCCCTGGTTCATGATGCAGGAGCTGGCACGCCAGCATGGCATCGTGGCGCTCTCTTCGAACTACACCCTCTACGCCGACATGAGTAATCGCGTCACCGACGTGCTGCACCAATATGGCATTACAAGACATCGATGCTGCGTGAAGACGCCTGCCCTTGGTCCTGAAGACTCGAAAGCACGTGGCCATCGCGATCAATCAATTCCATCGGTAATAGCCCTCTATAAACAAATTCAGCGCCGGCAGATCGCTGAGGCGGTGTAACCACACCCCTCCCAAGGAGCGGCTGTTGTGCAGAACGCACCAAGCGCCATTGACATGAAAAAGCGTGCCGATGTGGATGAAGTCAGAGCAGATCAACACCACGTCCCCATCCTGGATCTCGTGACGCTCAATGGGCCGCCCCAGCTCTGCCCGATAGCGCTCAATGGCGGCCGCAGGAGCAAGCCGCCTGGCGCGATGGGTCGGCATGACAATCTTCTTGCCGAATAGATCGCGCTGGAGCAGGACGGCCAGGTCCGCGCAATCGAAGGACGCCGGATCGTAACGCCGCCCGACGTACCTATTCAGTTCACGCAAGCGGCTCATCAGAAGATTTTCGGCGATGTCTTCGGGTCATGTCTCAGCCGGACCGCCTGCTGATGCAGCCGACAGTCTTGCGAGAGCGTGCCGCTGATAACGGATGCATCGACCGAGATCGAGACGATGGGCACCGACCAACTCCATTCGATGATTTCTGGACTCGCTCTGCTGGCGACCTTGACCACGGCATTCAGCGCAGCACCCGCAGGGAGCCTTTCCAGCTCGCCCATCAAGTCGCGACCTGTGTTACCGATCTCGATCTTGACCTGGGGCGCTTCTTCGCCGGAATCGGTTGGCAACGAAAAACGGAAGGGGAATCCCGTGTAGGTCCGACCGTTACTAACCCAGTCACGGGTACTCAATATCGTCATGCCAAGCACCGATCCGACCCGCACTTGATGCTGCAATGCGCCCGTCACGGCGCGTGCCAAGCAAAGGCGATGCCGGCATTGGCATAGGCCACATGGATCAGCAATCCGCTCTTGAAGGCCATGCCCTCTTGCTGCCCCCCGGTTTTCCCAAAGGGCATGCCCGGAGCGGCTGTCAGTGCCGGGGATCAACCCTAGGCCGGCAGCCTCATCGCTCAAAGCGCCGAATAACTGATAGGCAAGGATGATTTCGGGATGTTCTGATACAGCCACCACTCGCTGCAATGAAAAGGTCCGGGCCTCTACGAGCAGTGCCGCGATATCGTGGACATCGGGTTCCAAATTGTCGACTCCGTTATATATTATTGATTGCAGCTTTTTTATTTAACGGAAATTTATCAACATCTCCTGCTCTCCCCATCCCTAGCAGCGGCCAAAAAATTGATATCTTCGGACAAGATGGATTCTCTACATTCCTGGAATTTTCCGCGCAGCGTGACTGGCACGCGCCTGCTGGTGGACTTTGGTGTGGCTCAATCGATGAGCGAACGAGAATGCCTCCAGCAGACCGGCCTGCACCTCGAAGATCTGCGCAATCCTAGGCATGTGGTGGCGGCCGAACAGGAGCTGCGCGTCATCAGGAATTTGCTGCGCAAGTTGCAGGGACAGATTCCGCACCTAGGTATCGAGGTGGGCCTACGTTACCACTACACAACGCTCGGGATCCTCGGCTTCAACCTGGCCACCTGTGACAGCATACGGCAAGCGCTTGAGACGGTGGTGAGCAAATATTTCAATCTGACCTTCGCCTTCACGACCTTCCGTGTCACGGAAAGTGAGACGGAAACAGAGGTCATCATCGATGCCTCAGACGTTCCGCAAGATGTCCGCAGATTCATCATCGAACGCGACATCGCCGCTCTGATCGCCGTTCAACGCGAACTTTCGGCAGACAGGGGGGCGGCCCTGCGCGTCTGCTTCGCTTTTGACGATGACCAGCAAGCTGGACATTACGCACAGGCCCTGGGGGTTGCGACCTTATTCAATCATCGTCAAAACCGGGTCTGCTTCGATCGCCAGCGCATACTTGCGCCTCTGGCGCAAGCCAACGAACTGATACGCTGCATCACCGATGAACAATGCAGTCAACTGCGCACGCAATACCAGAATGGCATCAGCTTGGCGTACAGAGTCAGAGCGCGCCTCACCGAAGATCTCGAACTGGACATGGAACAATGCGCGCACGCCATGTTCATGAGCGCGCGCACGCTCCGACGCCAGCTCAATGAGGAAGCGACCTCGTTCAAGGCCATTAAGGAAAGGCTACGCCTCGACCTGGCTAGGCAATACCTTTTGGAACAAAGTCTATCCGTGGAAAACGTCGCGCTACGCCTGGGCTACCAATCCTCATCAGCGTTCGTCGCGGCGTTTCGTCGCATGACCAAGCAGACACCGCTGGAATTTCGCAAACACCAGTGGGAAGACATCCTTTAGAAATAGGCGGATCAAAAGCGCATGCCTACCACCGGGCTTCCGCCGGCTATGCGGGCAGAGTACGAATCCCGCGTTGTCTGTGTAAGCAGATTTAGCCTGCAGGTGGGCGTCTTCGAGGATGGAAATCGCCGCCGACCGACCTAAGGAGCCCGGCTGCAGCGAGACAGCGGCGAGGTCATCATGGAGCTGGTGGATGTCCAGGTGGATGCCATCAAGGCATCGCGCATGGTCATCAAGGGAATCGAGCGACGCCAGACCGGGAAGACAATGGAACTCGCCGAACTGTTTCATTCCGGAATTCCAACGCCGGACAACTGACGCAAAAATATTTACAAACCGCTTGCTCTGTTTATATGTTGATGTAGAATTTCTCAAATAAATAATTATTCAACTGAGGAGACAAGAATGGCATTCATCACGAACGCGTGGTATGTCGCGTGCTGGGCGGCACAAGTGAAACCAGGCGAAATGTTCCATCGGACCTTGCTCAATCAGCAGGTGGTTTTCTATCGCAAGCAGAACGGTGAGGCGGTGGCGCTTCAGGATCGCTGTCCACATCGCTTCATTCCCCTGCATCTCGGCAACCTGCGCGGCGATAGAATCGAGTGCGGCTATCACGGTCTACAGTTCGACTGCTCCGGAAAATGCGTCAAGAATCCCCACGGTGATGGAAAGATTCCGGCGGCAGCGAAGGTACGGTCCTACCCCGTGAACGAGAAGCACGGCATGCTTTGGATCTGGATGGGAGAGGGTGTGGGCGATCCGACGCAGATCCCGGACTACAGTGTCCTAGAGCCTGAATCGGGCTATCGGACCAGCACCGGCGGCTATATTCACATCAACGCCAACTATGAGCTGATGGCGGAAAACCTGCTCGATCTGAGCCATATCACCTATCTTCATGATGGACTGCTGGGTAGTCCGGAGCAGGTGGGGGCCGACCAGGAGGTGAAGGAGGAGGGTGGTCACATCATCTGCAACCGGTGGATGCCCAATGTCAGCGTGCCCGGCATCTTCGATATGCTGTACAAGCGCGATGGGAGGCACGTCGACATGTGGACCAACATGCGCTGGATTCCACCCAGCAGCTTCATCCTCGATTCGGGTGTGCATGCGCCGGGCGGCCAGCGCGAAAACAAGGGGTGGTATTTCGGCGTACACATCCTGACCCCCGAAACCGAGCGCACCACCCACTATCATTTTGCCGCCGCATTGCCATCGGGCACAGCGATGACCACCGAGGAAGCGGCACGCTATGCCGAATTGCGTCGCTTCGCCTTCGAGGAGCAGGACAAGCCCATGCTTGATGCCCAGCAGGCCGCGCTCGGCGAGGCCAACTTCTGGGACATGAAGCCGGTACTGCTGACCGTGGATGCAGGGCCTGTCCGCATGCGCCGTGCACTGGAACGCATGCTGGTCGCTGAGCGACAGGGCACCGCTACGACGGGCTGACAGACAGCCGATTCGCAATACCCATAAATAAAAAACCACAGAGGAGACAACAATGCAGAATGCATGGAAAGGCGCCGCCATGGCCGCCTTGGTCGCGGCCGCATGGGTGCCAGCTGCTGCGCAGACGCCGGTGAAGATAGGATTCATCGGTGAACTGTCGGGGCCGCAGGCCTCGATCGGGCGCGATCAGTACGATGGTTTCATGCTGGTCGTCGAACGCAATGGCGGCAAGCTGGGCAATGTGCCGGTTCAGGTGATCAAGGAAGACACGCAACTCAAGCCGGATGTGGCCAACCAGGCGGTGCGGCGGCTGATCGAGAAGGAAAAGGTGTCGATCATCACCGGTGTGTCCTTCTCCAACATCATGATGGCGGTGCACAAGTATGTGACCGACCAGCAGGTCTTCCTGATCGGTTCCAACGCCGGCCCCTCGCAGATCGCCGGCGCACAATGCTCTGCCTACCAGTTCATCACCGCCTGGCAGGGTGACCAGGCCGCCGAAGTGGTCGGCAAGTATGCCACCGATCGGCAATACAAACGTGTGCTGTTGATGGCTCCGAACTACCAGGCCGGCAAGGATACGCTGGCCGGCTTCAAGCGCCATTACAAGGGGCAGGTGGTGGAGGAGATCTACACGCAGCTGAATCAGCTGGATTTTGCGGCGGAGATCTCGCAGGTGTCGGCGGCCAGGCCGGATGCGGTCTTCGCCTTCTTCCCCGGTGGCCTGGGTGTCAGTTTCGCCAAGCAATATGCGCAGGCGGGCCTGATGAAGAAAGTGCCCTTGCTGTCGGTGTTCGTGGCCGACGCCATCAACCTGCCATCGATTGGCGATAACGCCCTGGGCATGGTCAGTGGCAGCTTCTGGGGGCCGGATCTGGAGGTGGCGGCCAACAAGCGCTTCGTCGAGGACTTCGAGAAGAAGTATGGGCGGATTCCTTCCAACTATGCTGCCCAAAGCTATGATGCCGCGCAGTTGCTGGACTCTGCCATCGCGAAGGTCAGCGGCAACGTGGCGGACAAGCCGGCGTTCATGGCCGCGCTCAAGGCAGCAGATTTCCATTCCGTACGGGGGAGCTTCCGCTTCAACAACAATCATTTCCCGATCCAGGACATGCGCATCCTGGAAGTGGCCAAGGATCGCAAGGGACGGCTGAGCCTCAAGACCGTGGCCACGCCCTTCAAGGCGGTCGAGGACGCCTATCACGACAAGTGCCCGCTGAAGAACTGATCAGCGTTTCTTTACTCCACGACGGGATGGTCCAGCGGCCGTCTCGGCTGCATCCATGACCCTCAAGACCATTCCCGTGCGCGTCGTCGAGAAGCGCCGCGCTGCATTAGATATCTGCCTCTTCGAACTCGAGCGTAGCGATGGCCAGGCCTTGCCGGCGTTCAGCGCCGGTTCGCACATCGACGTTCATCTGCCTAGTGGTCTGGTGAGGCAGTATTCGCTCTGCAACGATCCCGCACAGCACCAGCGCTACCAGATCTGCGTACTGCTCGATCCCCATACCCGCGGTGGATCACTGGCCATGCACGATAAGGTGGCTGTCGGCGACACGCTGCTGATCGGCGAACCGCGCAACCTATTCCGCCTGGTGCCCGGTGAACATGCGGTGGTGCTGCTGGCGGGCGGCATCGGTGTGACGCCCTTGCTGTCGATGGCCTGGAAACTGCTGGCCCAGGGACGCCGCTTCCACCTGCATTACTTCACCCGCAGCGCCGAGCGAACGGCCTTTCATGCGCAGATACTGCAGTCGCCTCTGCGTGCGATGGTGTCGTTCTGGTTCGATGATGCTCCCGGGGTGGCGCGGCCGAGTATAGGCGACATCTTGGGCCATACGGAGCCGGACGCTCATGTCTATGCCTGTGGCCCACTTGGCTTTCTCAAGTACGTGCAGGATACCTGTGCGCAGATGCAATGGGCACATCTCCACTACGAGGCTTTCACTGCCGCGCCGGTAGCGGCCGGGGAGGCCTTCACGGTCAAGCTGCAAAGCAGCGGCCGTCTGATAGCGATCCCGGCCGGGCAGACCGTCGTGGAAGCGCTGGCCCAGGCGGGGGTCGAGATCCCAGTTTCCTGTGAACAAGGGATTTGCGGAACCTGCCTTACCCGGGTCTGCGAAGGCGTGCCGGATCATCGTGACCAGTATCTGACAGACCAGGAACGGGAACGGGGCGACCAGTTTACGCCGTGCTGTTCGCGCGCGAGGTCGCCGGTACTGGTGCTGGACCTGTGAGCGCAAGGCGAGACCGGGACGTGGAACCCGCCTCGCCTGAAAGAAATCGGCAAACTGGAGGACCTTGTCGCACATGCGTTGGCACCGGAAATCCGCGCGGCACGGCGGTATAATGGATGCCCACAGGTAATTTTTCCACTTTCAAAAAATGGTCTCCTCCGTCGCTTCGTCAATTGGGCTGCACACCGACGCAGATAACCGTCTGATGCAGTCCACCGGACAGGGTGACAGCGCGACGCAGCAAAAGCCGGCCCGCCGCAGCCAGAGCGATCGTACCCGCGAGGCGCGCGACCGCTTGCTGACTGCGGCCATCGAGGTGTTGATGGAAAAGGGCTACGCCGGCCTGACCACCAAAGAGGTGGCCACCCGCTCCGGCCTGTCCAACGGCGCCTTGATGCATCACTTCAATTCCAAGGCTGAACTGGTGGTGGCCGCCACCGCAGCCGTCTACGAGGTCGCGATCGAACGTGGCCAGCGAGTGGCCAAGTCGTCCAAGGCTGTCAAGGATCCGGTAGCGGGCTTCATTACCGACAGCCTGAGCGTGTATTTCGACTGGCCGTTCGTGGCGGCGCTGGAAGTCATCATCGTGGCGCGCACCGATGTCGAACTGATGGAGCAGATCTTGCCGGTGATGCAGCACTATCGCGAGACCACCAACGAAGTGTGGCTGCAGGTGTTTCGTGCCGCAGGTTTCTCTGCCAAGCAGGCTAATACCATTCTCAATCTCACCCTGAACCTGGTAAGGGGCATGGCGATCAACCGTCTGTGGCGCCACGATGACAGCTACTACAGGCAGCTTCTCAAGGACTGGACCGGGCTGATCAAGTCGGCCATCAGTGTGAACTAACGGCCGGCCGGTTCCTGCATCGATGTACTGCCGGCGGCATTTTTCTTGTCTGAGAACAGATCGAACATCAACCGGCGTAGCCACTGGTTGCCTGGTTCCTTGTGAAACTTGGCATGCCAGAACACATTGATCCCGGTCTCCGGCAAGTCCACGGGATGCTCCAGAAAACGCAGGTTGAACGGGGCCAGGCACTGGCGCGCATAACGCTCCGGGACGGTGGCGATCATGTTGGTGGTCGAGAGGATATGGCCCACGGCCACGAAGTGTGGCACCGACAGGCGTATGTTTCGCCGGATCCCCTTGCGCTCGATGGCCTCGTCCAGCTTCGCGTGACCAGTGCCGGGTGCCACCACCATCACGTGTTCCGCCGCTGAAAATTCTTCCACCGAGATCTTCTTTTTGTCCAGTGCATGACCGCGTCGCATCAGGCAGACGTATTTCTGTTCGAAGAGCCGCTGCTGGAAAAATCCCGTCTTCAATTGCGGCAGCAGGCCGACCGCGAGGTCGACGTGGCCCGATTCCATCCCGTCCTTGAGATTGATGGTGGTGTTGCGCACGGTGTTGATCGAGATGTTAGGTGCGATGCCCGCCAGCGTGTCCATCAAGCGCGGCAGGAAATAGATCTCACCGATATCGGTCATGCCGATGGTGAAGGTGCGGCTGGTGCGTTCCGGGTCGAACAGGGCTTGCTGGTTGAGTGTGCTGTGTATGGCGCTGAGGGCATAGGCGATCGGCTCGGCCAGCTGGATCGATAGCGAGGTCGGCTCCATCCCCTTGGAGGTGCGCAGGAACAGTTCGTCACCCAGCAGGCGCCGCAGGCGGTTGAGCGCGTTGCTGATGGCTGGCTGTGTCTGGCCGAGCTTCTCGGCCACGATCGATACGCGACGGTCGACGAGCAATTGGTTGAACACCACCAGCAGGTTGAGATCGATGTCCTTGAGTTCCATTCCAGCTCCCGGGTCACTTGAGTAATATCACTGTCAGTGATTTTTGAAATTCAGAGAATACTATATATTTATAAATAGCCACTTCCTATAATCGCCTCACCCAACAAAAAAATGACAAGCAGGCTGAGGAGACAGGCATGGAACTGGTGGTGCAACCACTCGGGCGTTCGTTCGCCGTAGAGGCGGGAGACAATCTGCTGGAGGTACTGCAGGCCAATGGCGTGCCGGTGTCCTACAGCTGTCGTGCAGGCCGCTGCGGAACCTGCCGCTGCAAGCTCGTCGAAGGCAAGGTGCTGGAGTCTGCTGGCGATGCCAAGCTGACCAACCCGGGCGGGGGCAGCCATGTGTTGGCCTGCATGAGCGTGCTGACCGAGAGCTGCGTGGTGGAGATTCCGGAGCCCGACGAGATCGTGGCCCATCCCGCGCGCATCCTCAAGGCGAGCGTGGTGGCGATCGAGGATCTCACGCACGACATCAAGCGCCTGGTGCTCAAGTCAGCCAAGCCGCTCTCGTTCTCGGCAGGCCAGTACGCCATTCTGCAATTTACGCCGGAACACATCCGGCCTTATTCGATGGCCGGTGTGGCCGACGACGACACCCTCGAATTCCATATTCGCAAGGTACCCGGTGGGCGGGTCACCGGCTATGTCTTCGATACGCTCAAGCTGGGCGATGCCGTGCGGGTATCGGGCCCCATGGGCACGGCCTACCTGCGCAGGAAGCATGAAGGTCCGGTGCTGTGCATCGCCGGCGGGACCGGGCTAGCCCCGGTGTTGTCGATCGTGCGCGCGGCTACTGCGTTGAAGATGACCAATCCCATCCACCTCTATTTCGGCGTGCGCTCGTCCGCAGACGTCTATGGGCAAGCGTGGCTGGATGAGCTGGCGCAGCGCAACCCGAACCTGCATGTCCACGTGGTCATCGCCACCAACGAGCCGGGTACCCGCCACCGCGTGGGTCTGGTGACCGATGCGGTCTCGGCCGACTGGAGCGATCTGCGCGACTGGCGTGCCTACCTGTGCGGTGCGCCGCCAATGGTCGAGGCGGCGACCCTGATCGCCAAAGCCAGGGGGATCGCGATGGAGCATATCTACGCCGATGCGTTCTACGCCAGTCCTGACTGACAGCAAGAGACCGAAACAAGGAGACGAGATGAAAGCCGAAGTGCCAGAAATGGTGCGTGCCGAGCGCCGCCAGTACTACGACCAGATCAATCATTTCAGCATGACGCCGCTATGGGAAGTGTTGGGCCGGCTCGTGCCGAGGCAGCCGACGCCAGCCATTACACCAGTGTTGTGGAAGTACGCCGACGTGCGCGAGCATGTGATGCAGGCCGGCCGACTGATCAGCGCCGAGGAGGCCGAGCGGCGCGTGCTGATCCTGGAAAATCCCGGGCTGCGCGGCAACTCCTCCGTCACCCAGACGCTGTATGCGGGCCTGCAACTGATCATGCCGGGAGAAGTGGCACCGGCACACCGCCATACCCAATCGGCCTTGCGCCTGGTGCTGGACGGCGAGGGTGCCTATACCGCGGTGGACGGCGAGCGGGCCACCATGCGACGCGGTGACTTCATCATCACGCCAGCGTGGACCTGGCATGACCACGGCAATCTGGGCAAAGACCCGGTGGTCTGGCTGGATGGGTTGGATATTCCGCTGGCGCGCTTCTTCGATACTGGCTTCGCGGAACCTGGCGCGGCCCATTCTCAGGGGGTGACCCGGCACGAAGGCGATGCGCTGGCGCGCTATGGCAGCAACATGGTACCGGTCGATTTCCACCAGCCGCCCAGTGCGCCCACCAAGGTCTTCGTCTACCCGTTTGCGCAGACCCGCAGCGCCCTCAAGACGATCGCACTGGGTGACATTGATGCACACCACGGGTACAAGCAGCGCTTCGTGAATCCGGCCACCGGCGCATCGCCCATGCCAACCATGGGCGCCTTCATCCAGCTGCTGCCCGCCGGTTTCGAGAGCCTGCCTTATCGCAGTACGGATGCCACCGTCTACGTCTGCCTGGAAGGCGAGGGCGAGGCCCTGGTCGGCGACCAGCTGCTGAAGTTCCAGGAAAACGATGTGTTCGTCCTGCCCTCCTGGTACACGCTGCAGTTGCGGGCCGGGCGCGAGACGATCCTGTTCAGCTATTCCGACCGGCCGGCGCAGCAGGCCATCGGCTTCTGGCGCGAAGAGCGCTTGCCGGCACATCGGCAAGCCTGATCAATCCGTCCATCCATTTCGACCCGTGCGTCTGGCTGCTCGGATGGCCGGGCACTTACTCAATCTTCAATCGGAGCCTTCATGAACTACGCCGTACCCGTTGCGCCTGTCATCCACCTCGAGATCGCCGGCAGCACCGATGTCTTCCCCGTCAATCGTATCTTCTGCGTGGGGCGTAACTATGCCGCCCACGCACGCGAAATGGGCAAGGATCCCGAGCGCGATCCCCCGTTCTTCTTCATGAAGCCGGCCAATGCTGCCGTGCAGGCAGGCCAGAGCGAGAGCCGCATTCCCTATCCGCCCATGACCGCCAACTTCCACCATGAGATCGAACTGGTGGTCGCCATCGGCCGTGGCGGCAAGGACATCACTGTCGACGACGCCCTGTCGCATGTGTACGGCTATGCCGTCGGCCTGGACATGACGCGCCGCGACCTGCAGCTGGATGCACGCGAAAAGGGACGTCCCTGGGAGTTCGGAAAGTCCTTCCGAGATTCCGCGCCGATCGGCCCGATTCACCCGGTGGCCAGCGTCGGCCAGGTCACAGGCGGCGCCATTGCCTTGACTGTCAATGGTCAAGCTCGTCAGCACTCCGACGTCAAGGAACTGATCTGGTCGGTCGCAGAAAGCATTGCCTACCTGTCGCAATACGAGCCACTGGAACCCGGCGACATCATCATGACCGGCACTCCGGAAGGCGTGGCTGCTGTGGTCCGCGGTGACCTGATGGAAGGCAGCGTCGAAGGCCTTGGCACGATCCGCGTGCGCGTGGCGGACTGATCGCCGTTGGTAGCAGAGGAGACCTGACATGCATAACCCCAGCGAAGCTTTCCCGGTCGAGCAGAAATGGGCCGGTGGCGGTTCCAGCCGCATCCCGTTCTGGGCCTATACCGACCAGGGCTTGTACCAGCGCGAACTGGAACGATTCTTCTATCGTGGGCACTGGAACTATGTCGGCCTGGAGGCCGAGATCCCGCATCATGGCGACTTCAAGCGCACGGTCGTGGGCGAACGATCGGTGGTGATGATCCGCGATGCAGACGGCGAGATCAATGTGGTCGAGAACGTTTGCGCCCATCGCGGCATGCAGTTCTGTCGCGAGCGCAGCGGCAACCGCAAGGAACTGGTGTGTCCCTATCACCAGTGGAACTACAAGCTCAACGGCGATCTGCAGGGCGTACCGTTCCGGCGCGGGGTCAAGCAGGATGGCAAGGTCAACGGCGGCATGCCAAGCGATTTCAAGGTTGAGGAGCACGGCCTGACCAAGCTCAAGGTGGCGCGCCGCGGCGGCGTCGTGTTCGCCTCCTTCGACCAGGACGTGGAGTCGCTGGAAGATTTCCTCGGGCCGCAGATCCTGGCCTACTTCGATCGCCTGTTCAATGGGCGCCAGTTGAAGATCCTGGGCTATAACCGCCAGCGCATCCCGGGCAACTGGAAGCTGATGCAGGAAAACATCAAGGATCCGTATCACCCCGGACTGCTGCATACCTGGTTCGTGACCTATGGCCTGTGGCGGGCGGATAACAAGTCGCAGTTGCGCATGGACGACAAGTTCCGCCATGCAGCCATGATCTCTACCCGTGGCACCGGCGGAGTCAAGAACGAGGTGACGGCGGGTGTGAGCAGCTTCAAGGAGAGCATGCAGATCCAGGACAAGCGACTACTCGACATCGTCCAGGAAGACTGGTGGAAGGGGCCGACGGCCGTGATGATGACGGTATTTCCCAGCGTGATCTTCCAGCAGCAGGTCAACAGTGTGTCGACGCGCCACATCCAGCCCAACGGGGCCGGCTCTTTCGATTTCGTATGGACCCATTTCGGTTTCGAGGACGACACCGAGGAAATGACCGAACGCCGCCTGATCCAGGCCAACCTGTTTGGCCCGGCCGGTTTTGTTTCGGCCGACGACGGCGAAGTGATCGAGTTTTCCCAGAGTGGCTTCGAGCAGAAGCCGATTCACCGGACCCTGGCCGAACTGGATGGGCGCGACGTGCACGATACCGAGCACATGGTGACGGAGACCCTGATCCGGGGCATGTATGACTATTGGCGCAAGGTGATGGAGGTCTGATGATGGATGCCAGCTTGTATGTCGAACTGTGCCAGCTCTATGCCCGCTATGCCGAAGTGACCAGCAACGGGCGCTGGGAAGAATGGCCGGACTTCTTTACCGACCAATGCCTTTACAAGGTGCAGCCGCGCGAGAACTTCGAGCGCGGCTTCCCCCTGGCCACAATGTCTTTTATCAGCAAGGGCATGCTGCATGACCGGGTCTATGGGATCCGCGAAACCTTGTTCCACGACCCGTACTACCAGCGCAATGTGACGGGCTTGCCTCTGCTGAAATCGGTGGAAGGGGAGCTGTTCCGGGTCGAGGCCAATTATTCGATCCTGCGCACCAAGATGAGCCAGGAGACCACCGTCTTCAATGCCGGGCGCTATTTGGATGAAGTTCGTATGACGCCGCAGGGACTGCGGTTCAGCGCGAAGCTGTGCATCTACGACTCGGAAATGATTCCGAATTCCCTGATCTATCCAATCTGAGGCATTCATGAGCGATACCAGCACTGAACAATGGATCGAGGCCGGTAGCGTTGACGGCATTCCCGCCGATGACGTGATCGGCGTCGAAGTCGCGGGCAAGGACCTGGCCCTGTATCGAGTCGATGACCAGGTCTTCGCCACCGACAACATCTGCACCCATGGCCACGCCAGGCTGTGTGACGGCTTCCTGGACGGCCACGAGATCGAATGCCCCTTACACCAGGGCAAGTTCGATATCCGCAGCGGAAAGGCCATGTGCGCGCCGCTGACTGACGACGTACGTACGTATCCGATACGGATCGAGGACGGCAAGGTCTTCGTTGCAATCTAATAAAGGCGTCGCCACGCATGCGGCGCCATTCCCATGATGACAGGAGAGGAGACAGTATGAAAAATTCGAAGACACTCGCTGCGGGCGCCGGTGCGTTGGTGGCCATGGCGGCGCTGGCATCGGTGCCGGCGCTTGCGGCCGATGCCATCCGGATCGGCTTCTCGGCGCCCTTAACCGGTAGCCAGGCCGTCGTGGGACAGGATCAGGTGGACGGCTTCAATCTGGCCATCGAGCAGAATGGCGGGAATTTGGGTGGACGTCCTGTGACCCTGTTCAAGGAAGATGACCAGCTCAAGCCGGAAATCGGTTCGCAGATCGTCCGCAAGTTCATCGAGAAGGACAAGGTCGATGCCATCGTCGGCATGGGCTTCTCGAATGTGTTCATGGCTGGTCTGAAGCCCATCATCGATTCTGGCATCGTGGCCATAGGCACCAATGCCGGGCCGTCACCGGTCGCCGGGGCATCCTGCGCAGCCAATGTGTTCTCCGTCGCGTGGCAGAACGATGGTGCAGCCGAAGCGGTTGGTCAGCACATGAAATCCAAGGGGTTCAAGCGCGTGGTGTTGCTGGCGCCCAATTACCAAGCAGGCAAGGACATGCTTGCCGGTTTCAAGCGCTTCTACCAGGGGGCGCCGGCTGATGAACTCTATACCCAGGTCGGTCAGACCGATTATTCCGCCGAGATCTCGCAGATCCAGGCACTGAAGCCGGATGCCGTCTTCGTGTTCTATCCGGGGGGCATGGGTGTGAACTTCGTCAAGCAGTTCAGCCAAGCCGGCCTCCTGGGCAAGCTGCCCTTGTTCTCCATCTTTACTGTGGACGGTACCACCATGCCCGCGTTGCGCGATGCCGCCGTGGGCAGCGTGTACGGCGCGATGTGGGATGCCGCGCTCGACAATCCAGAGAACAGGAAATTCGTCGAGGCCTTCCAGGCGCGCTACAAGCGGGTCCCCAGCGAATATGCCGCCACCGCGTATGACGCCGCGCGGGTGCTGGACGTGGCAGTGCAGAAGAGCAACGGCAACACCAGCGACCGCAAGGCCTTCGCTGCAGCGGTTAAGGCCGCCGGTGGCGAGTTCCGCTCTGTGCGCGGGCCGTTCCGCTTCAATAACAACAACATGCCGGTCCAGAACTACTACATTTTTGATGTCGTCAAGAGCGGCGGCAAGGTAGAGGTCCGCCACAGCAGCGTGGCGCTGGCAGATCACGCCGACAGCTATGGCAGCCTGTGCGCGAGGAAGTAAGTCATGGACCTTTTCCTGCAGATCGCGACCCAGCTACTCAACGGAGTGCAATACGGGGTACTCCTGTTCCTGCTGGCGGCCGGCTTGACGCTGGTGTTCGGGATCATGAGCTTCGTCAACCTGGCCCATGGTTCGCTGTACATGATGGGCGCCTACTTCTCGGCACTGGGCTACGAATATGGCGGCAATTTCTTCTGGGCAGTGGTAGCCGCCCTGGGAGGGTGTGCCGTTCTTGGCATGGCGCTGGAGCGCCTGGTAGTTGCGCGCCTGTACCGGCGTGACCACCTTGACCATGTGCTGGCGACTTTTGGCCTGGTACTGTTTTTCAACGAACTGGTACGCATCCTGTTTGGCCCGCAGCCTTATTTCCTGCCACTACCCTCTTTCCTTGAGGGCAGCATCGAGATCATGGGCGCCAACTATCCGGCCTATCGTCTGGCCATCATCGTGTCCGGCCTGCTGGTGGCTGCCGGTGCACAGTGGATGATCAACGGCACCCGCCTGGGCATGCTGATCCGCGCCGGGGCGGTCAACCCGGCCATGGTTGGCGCACTGGGCATTAACATCGGCCTGCTCAATGGTTTGCTGTTTGCCATCGGCGCCGTACTGGCCGGCCTGGCTGGCGTGATGGCCGGCCCCATCTTGTCGATCCAGTCCGGCATGGGCGAACCGGTGCTCATCGCCACTCTGGTGGTCATCGTCATCGGCGGCATCGGCTCCATTCGTGGTGCCTTGTATGCGGCGCTGATCGTGGGTATCGCCGACACCTTGGGGCGGGCCTTCCTGCCGCAGATATTCCGCACCCTGATGGATCGCGAAGCGGCCACGGCGGCGGGTCCAGCAGTGGCCTCGATGCTGGTGTACGTGCTGATGGCCGTGGTGCTGGCGGTCAAGCCGAACGGATTGTTTCCCGCAGGAGGAAAGTCATGATGTCGACCTCTCGAACACGAGGTTTCTCGTTCTGGGTGCCATTCCTCTTGCTGGTGCTGCTGGCCTGCGTGCCGGTGCTTGCCGAATGGGCTGACCAGGCCTTTTTCATCACCCTGTTCGCCCGCATGCTGGTGTACGCGCTGGCCGCCGTGGCGCTCAACTTGGCGCTGGGCTATGGTGGCCTGGTCAGCTTCGGTCATGCCTTGTTCTTCGGCGTGGGTAGCTATTGCGTGGCCATTCCCGCCTTCCATGGCATCGATGCCGGCTGGCTCCATCTGCTGGCATGCGTACTGGTCTGTGGCGTGCTGGGTGCAGTCACGGGTTTCATCAGCCTGCGCACCAGCGGTATCGCCTTCATCATGATCACGCTGGCGTTCGCGCAGATGGGCTATTTCGTCTTCGTCAGCCTGAAGCATTATGGTGGCGACGATGGCATGACTATTACCGCACCATCCCAATTCGGCTGGTTCAGCCTGGGCGACCTGAAGACCCTGTACTACACCGCCTTTGCCTTGCTGTGCGTGGCACTGCTGGCCATGTGGCGCATCCATGGCGCGCCGTTCGGGATGGTGCTTCGCGGCGCCCGCCAGAACCCGCGCCGTATCAATGCCCTGGGCTTCGCCACGCGCCAGTACCAGCTTGCGGCCTATGTCATCTCTGCGGTGGTCTGTGCGCTCGCCGGCATGCTCTTTGCCAACCTGAATGCATTTGCCTCGCCCAGCTCGCTGGCCTGGTCGATGTCGGGCGACCTGATCGTGATGGTGGTGCTGGGAGGCATGGGCACTGTCGCCGGTCCGTTGCTGGGTGCCATCAGCTTCCTGGGCGTGGAGGAAATTCTCAAGTCGTACACGGACCACTGGGCTGTGGTCTTTGGCCCGATGATCGTACTGATTGCCCTCGCGGGACGCGCGGGCATCATGGGAGTGTTGTCCAAGCTGGATGAACGCCTTGCCCTGCGCAAGCGCGGCACCGGGCACGCTACACGGCTTGCCGCCAACCTGGCCGGAGAGGAATCGCGATGAGCCAGACATTGCTTGAAACCAGAGGCCTGACCAAGCGTTATGGCGGTCTCCTGGTTACGGACCAGGTGGACCTGGACATTCGTCCCGGTGAGTTGCACGCCATCATTGGCCCTAATGGCGCCGGCAAGACTACGCTGATCAATCAGCTCTCCGGTGAGCTGCGGGCCGACTCAGGTGTCATCCGTTTCCAGGGAGGCGATGTCGGTACGCTGGGGATCGCGCAACGCGCCCGCCGCGGGTTGCTGCGGTCCTATCAGATCACCGCCGTCTTCGAGGAATTCACGGTACGCGAGAACGTGATGTTGGCCGCGCACGGCGCGCGGCGCCACGGCTTCTCGTTCCTGCGTTCGCTGCTGGGACAGCCTGACCTGGCGGTCATCGCGCGAAAAGTCATCGATGAGGTCGGCCTGGCGGCCATCGACGGCACGCTGGTGGGCGAACTGGCCTACGGTCAGCGGCGCCAGCTTGAGCTGGCCATGGCATTGGCAGCCGAACCCCGCTTCCTGCTGCTGGACGAACCCATGGCTGGCATGAGTGGGCAGGAGTCTGCCGCGGTGGTGGCCTTGCTGCAGCGTCTGAAAGGGCGCTACGGCATCCTGCTGGTGGAACACGACATGGAAGCGGTGTTCGCGCTGGCCGACCGCATCACGGTGCTGGTCTACGGCCGGGTGATGTTCTGCGGTACGCCTGAAGAGATCCGCCGCCATCCCGAGGTCAAGGCGATTTATCTGGGCGAGGAGGAGTGAGCATGACAGCTTTGCTGGAAGTAGAGAACCTGAGCGCCTCCTATGGCCAGGCACAGGCCCTGTTCGGTGTCAGCTTCGACGTCCGGCCCGGGGAGGTGGTGACCCTGCTGGGACGCAACGGCATGGGACGCTCGACCACCATCAAGTGCCTGTTCGGCCTGCTGCGCGTACAGCGCGGGCGTATCAGGATGTGCGGACAAGAGATCCATGCCAGTCCTTCGCACGAGATCGCGCGTCTCGGCCTAGGCCTGGTACCCGAGGGGCGCCAGGTCTTTCCCAATCTGAACGTGGAAGAAAACCTGGTGGCCACGGCCCGCGCCCCGCGTCAGAAATCTGCTGCCGCGCCCTGGAACCTGGCCCGTGTCTACGCATTGTTCCCGCGCTTGCAGGAACGGCGCGGTAACCAGGGCTGGCAGTTGTCCGGCGGTGAACAGCAGATGTTGGCCATCGGTCGCGCGTTGATGACCAATCCCTCGTTGCTGGTGCTGGACGAGGCCACCGAAGGTCTTTCGCCATTGGTGCGCCAGGAAATCTGGAATGCTCTGCTGGCGCTCAAGCAGGAGGGCCTGGCCCAGATCGTCATCGACAAGAACATCAAGCCACTGCTCAAGCTGGCCGATCGTCATTTCGTGCTCGACAAGGGGCAGGTAGTGTGGTCGGGTACCTCGGCGCAGCTGGCCTGTGAAACAGAACTCATCCACCAGTACCTAGGAGTTTGACGCCATGGGCGCAGAACGCATCCTTCATAACTATTTCCGTAGTTCCTCTTCCTACCGTGTACGCATCGCCCTGAAGCTGAAAGGCTTGCCGTTCGACTACCGTGCGGTGCACCTCAACCGCAATGGCGGAGAGCAGTTCGGAGCCGTCTTCCAGACGCTCAATCCGCAGGCGCTGGTCCCTGTCCTGGATGATGGCACCGGGCTGATCAGCCAGTCACTGGCCATTCTGGAATATCTGGAGGAGCGCTATCCACAGGTTCCGCTATTACCGCCGGATACGGCGCAGCGTGCCTACGTGCGCCAGGTCGCCGCCAGCATCGCCTGCGAGATGCATCCGTTGAACAACCTGCGGGTGCTGAAATACCTCAGCGGCACACTGGGTGTATCGGAAGAACAGAAGAAGGCCTGGATTCACCACTGGAACCGTCTCGGCCTGGAAGCTCTGGAGCGGCAGGTGGCGAGCTCGTCCATGCGCGGCCGCTTCATCTGTGGCGATACGCCGGGGCTGGCAGATTGCTGCCTGGTGCCGCAATTGTTCAATGCCCGCCGTTTCGAGGTTGACCTTGAACCTTATCCCGTCCTACGTGGCATCGCCGGAGAGTGCGAACAGCTGGATGCTTTCCGTGATGCCCATCCGGCGCGCCAGCCGGATGCGGAGTGATTCATTGGCCGGCAAGCGCCCGATATTTCCCGACCGGGGCAGGCAAGAACTGACAGCGACATTACGGAGTGCGCCCACAGAAAAACGATAGCCGGCAGAGAGACCGGGCTACGCGGCGCCATCCTTTCGACAACTACAGGAGGAAACATGCAGAAGATGAAAATCGCCGGCGCTATGACGCTGGCAGGGATGGTATTGTCTGGCGCGGCGCAGGCGCAAGGCTCGTCGGTGATGATTTACGGGATCATCGACAGCGCCGTAGCCTACACAACCAATGCCAATGCAAACGGAAATTCCGTGATCAAGATGCCGTCGCTGACTGGCAGCTATCCATCGCGTATCGGATTCAAGGGCAGCGAAGACCTGGGCGGTGGCCTCCAGGCCCTGTTCGTCCTGGAGTCCGGCTTCGCCCCCGACAGCGGCGGTATGGGGCAGGGCAACCGCCTGTTCGGCAGGCAATCGTTCGTCGGCATCAAAGGCGGCTGGGGCCAGGTATCGCTGGGACGCCAGATCAACATGACCTTCCTTGCCACTGCCAAGAGCGACGTCATCGGCCCCAGCCTGTTCTCCATCAACAGCATCGACAGCTACCTGCCTAATGCGCGCAGTGACAACGCCATCGGCTATCTGGGCAACTTCAACGGCTTCACCGTCGGCGCCACTTATAGCTTCGGTCGCGACGCTGCCTCCGCCGGCGGCCCCTCGGCCACCAACTGCCCGGGAGAGGTGGCTGGCAACGCCAAGGCCTGCCGCCAGGTGACCGGCTTGCTGGGCTATGACGGCAAGGGCTTTGGCATAAATTCATCTTACGACATCATGTATGGCAATGCCGGCGCTTCCGGCGGCCTCAGCAGCAGCGGCAACACCGACCAGCGCGTGACGCTGAACGGATACGTCATGCTGGGTGAGGTCAAGCTGGGCGGAGGGATCATCGATCGCCGCACCCGCGCTGTCGGCAATGTGAACACCGACTCCGATCTGTACTACCTGGGTGCCAGCTATCCCTTCTCTGCGGCCCTGGTGCTGGACGGCCAGCTGATACGCCTGAACGTCAAGGGCAGCAGCAATGACGCAACGATGTCGGTGGCAAGGCTCACATACAATCTTTCCAAGCGCACGGCCATCTATACGTCGATGGGCTACATCAAGAACGGCGGGACCTCGGCCTTGGCCCTTGATGCTGGCGGTACGGTCGGCGCCGGCAAGAACCAGTTTGGCGTGATGACTGGTATTCGCCATATGTTCTAGGGACAACGGGATTGGTTGCCTTCTTCAGAAGAGAAGGACAGACATACTCGCCGTAACCACCCTGGACATCGCTGGCGATACTTGCGTGCAGAGTAGTGTCGTTGTTTGGCCCGCCAGATGGCGGGCCATTTTTACTTGGAAAATGCGCAATTGCGCTCGAGCTTTGCGTTGATTTCTTCGCAGGATTGAACTGCGTCATTTATGCCTTACTTGCCTGCACTAGCTGATACGAAACCTTGTAGCCGTGGACCTCATAACTCAGGATGTCGCTGCTTTGGGGATGACCTCGCTGTTGCCAGTCGGCTCAACAGACTTTTGAATCGTTCAACCTACGCTTTTTGCAGAATCCGGTGAAGTTGCCCGAGAGCGGCATCAATTGCTTCTGGTATGCCAAGTTACGCCAGAAAGGAGGCTACCAGTGAATGCCAGACTGATCTTCCAGCCGTTATCCGACACCACGCTCAAGACCGAAATGATCGAGGAGTAAAGGGGAAGGCAGAAAGCGCTGACCCGACGACACACTTGCGTGTCCCCTCGGGCCTGGTCGTAAGGAGGAAATGAATCAGAAGCTGTAACTGAGCGTGAGCGTACTCACCAGCGGATCGAGACGCACATCGGACGTCGTGGCGGCACCACCGAAGGCCGGTAGCGTTCCGGTGGCTGTCGTGCTGACCCAGATCTTCTTCACATCCAGCAGCAAGCTCCAGCGATCCTTCAAGGGAATTGCCACGCCCAGTTGCAACACAGGACCGAAGGCGCTCTTGACCTTCAGATTGCGCACAAAACCATCGTCGGTACTGAACACATGGGTGTAATTGATGCCCGCTCCGATATAGGGCCGCACCGGACCATCGGCCAGGAAGCTGTGCCGCAGCGACAGCACTGCCGGCCCGTAGGTGACCTTGCCCAGCTTGCCGGCGCTGGAGAGCGTGTCGGCACCGCTGAGAGTTGCCGTCGGTGGCAGACCCATAGCCAGCTCTGCGCTCCAGCGTTCATCGAAGTGATAGATCACGCCGAAGGCGAGCGAACTGTTGTCGGCGGCGCTGGCGTTGCCGCCATTGACCTGTGCGCCATTGACCTTGACGGTGGCAGAGGCAGAGAAACCGATATGAGCGTAGCCGGCGTAGAAGCTCCACGGCGATGGGGACGCAGGTGCGGCTGAAGGCTGTTGTGCCAGCGCGCAGCTTGCCGGCAGCAGCATGGCGGCCGTGGCGATGCAAGCAAGGCGATGTGTGATGTTCATCTCGCTCTCCCTCTTCAATCGCGACCAGCGATCACGATGGCTTGCGCCAGTGCTGTCGGGTTGGTGAACAGGACCTCGTGGCTGCCATCCATCTCCACGTAACGGAACAGGCCGAGACGTTCCGAAAGACGCGGATGCCAGGGCAGGCTGTGCGGCAGTGCGGTGTCCTGACGGCAGTTGATGTAGGACTTGCCCAGCATGAGAGTGGCCGTCGGCTGGTTCAGGGCGAGCGCATCGGTGAGACAACGATAGGGCTGCGGATGCAGCTGATCGAAGGCGCGCTGCGCCAGCGTGGCATCCGCATCGTTGATGAAATTCTCGCGCCAGATTGGATAGGGCAGCATGATGGCCCCTTGATTGGCTTCAGCCAGCGACTGGAACAATTCGCGGTAATGGGGCGGCGTCATGTCGGCAAGGCTCTCACCCGGCAGCGGCACAAACGCATTGAGATAGATCAGGCGCTGCAACCGGTGCGCCACACGATCGGCCGCGCCCGAGATGAGCATGCCGCCATAGCTGTGACCCAGCAAGCGCACCTGATGCAGGTCATGCTGTTCCAGGTACTGCACCAGCGAATCGATGCTGTCTTGCAGATTGATCGTCCGGTAGTCTTCCTGCGGGCGGTTGCCCACGAGTGTAGGGCAGTGAACGGTGTGTCCCTGTTCGCGCAGGTGCGCGGCGGTGGATTCGAAAGTATCGCCTGTGTGCCAGGCACCATGCACCAGTACATAGGTATCCGTAGTCATGCTGTCTCCATGATGTTGTAGTGGGAGACTGCATGGTGGCGCATGGCCCCGCCGCCGGATAGCCGTTATGTGCCGCCACTCTGGCCGCTCAGTGCCATCCTGTTGGTCACACCGAAGAAGCTTTCCTCAATCAGCTCGGGACATGTTGCTGGCCGGCTCGCGCCGGCTCTGGCTGGGACGCTGGCCAGTATGTGCCAGCCAGGTGCGGGTGAAATGCGACGCATCGAGCCATCCGGCGCGACGGCCGATCTCGGCGATGGTCAGATGCCGGCACGCAGGCGCGCCTAGCATGCGCCGTGCAGCGGCCAGCCGGTGACGGTTAAGAAGCGCGGCAAAGCTTTGCTTGCTATGGGCCAGTGCCCGATAGAGCGTTCGCACCGAGATGCCCAAGCTGTCGGCGACTTCGGCGGCACTCAGGCCGGGCTCGGCAAAGCGCGCACCCACTGCGGCCTCAATGCGTTCACTCAGATGAACGTCCTCCGCGACGGCCGACTCTCCGGCAGTCGTCACGAACGCGGCCGCGATTAGTCCACCCAGGTGTTCGCGATGCTGCGCCGCCGGCAAAGCCGATGCCGCGCTAGCGGCCTGGCGCAGATAGGCAGCCAGTACCGCACCCCATCCGCTGTTGCCGTCCACGCGCCGGCCCAGCATCTGCTGGGCATTGGGCAGCCAGGCGTCCAGCCAGCCGATGGGCAGCTGGATCGACAGGGTATCGACCCGCCCGGGAAAATGCAGTGAATAGCGCTGCCGTGAATCGATCAACACCAGGTCACCCGGTAGCAGACGCGCCTCATTGCGATCGTGCTGGACGATATTGCAGGGTGTCGCTTCCTTGCATAGCAGGTAGTAGTAATTGCCATTGCTGCGGCTGATGGCGGCACGCGTGCGATAGACATCCTGAGCGCTGCCGGTGACGCGGTTCAGATGCAGCCCGGCCATCTCCGTCGATTCCAGTCGCGCCGAAAACTCCTTGCGCACGCCACTGTCGGCTTCCATTTCGAGGAAGCATTCGCAGATTGCGCCGACCCAGTAGTCGAAACGCTGTGTGGACTGAACCGTCTCCGTAGTCCAGACCCGGGTGCCCTGGCCCATGCTTGTCTCCAGTCAGAAGATCGCCGGAGTGCACTATGGCTGCGGTCGTCTCCGTGCGTGTGCGTCCCTGATTTTATCTAAAACCCATTCCATCATTAGGAATGGGCCTAGTATTTTATTAGCCCATTATATAAGCCGGGTCATCGCCGCGACATGCAACGGGCGTGATCTTCAATATCACGGGGCATGATATTTCTGGATGGAAATAAGCTCTACGGGTGTGTCTCTTCGCCCTCTTTTCCAGCCAACACTGGCCCTTAATGTACTCATCGAACATAAAGTTGAACCTGTAATTTCGGATACTCAGAAAGCCGGCCTACGTTCGGTCTGAAAATGGAGTCGAGTTCACACAGGTCAGGGTCATGCAATGGCTGCGGGATGACTCCGTTGGTGCCGTGTGAGATTGCATCAAGTTCTGACCCGCATTTTGCATCGAATGTGGACCCTCCATATATTCAAGTGTGTTGATTTGCTCGCAGAATTGACCCTTTCCATTTGACCCACCTTCCATTGCCTCCCGAAGGCTGCCACACGGTCGTACGACCCTTCATATCCCAGCTCCCTCAAGTCCAGGAACATCTGTTTCAGGGTTCGTCTCTGCTTGCGCGATTTGACCGCCTCGGCGCTGAGCCAGGCTGAAAGTCGAGGCGCGAATTCATCTAGGGCACTGGATGATCGCCTGGATGGGTAGGAAGGCTCGATCGCTCCGGATCGGATATAGCGACGAACCGTGTTTCGAGAGATGTCCAGCCGGCGGGAGATTTCCCTGATCGAGATGCGATCGCGGATGTACCAGCGCCGAATAATTCCAAGTAGGGCCACGTCTATCACTCCGTTCTCCCGCTCGCTGTGATGAGCAGGATTGTGGTCTAAACATGGGTCAACTTAGGATGCAAATTTCCGGGGAAAGTGGGTCAGTTTTGGATGCAACTCAACAACTTCACTCGAATTCCGAGTCTCAGCGGTCGTGGGTCCGGTGACACTATGCACATCGCCATTGATGAGCTGAGAAACATTCCCCCGAATCTTTATTTTTCTTACCATTCCTACCCTACTTCAAAAAATCAATCATTAATGCAGCCTTCCGACGACATCGCAAAGGCACTGCTCTAATTCACGAGAAATTAGAAATCTATTTCTTCTTAGACGGGGCTTTGACCATCTGAGGACCAATGACCTTTTTAAAGGTCTCCCCGTGAATTTGTTGCCCGACTCCGCCGTGAATGGTGATGTTCGCTCGGCCTTTGGGTGCGGGCGCGGGTTTATCCGTATCGCTCGCTCCTTCGACCACGCCAAGGACGCGAGCCTTCGAACGAAGATCCAACTTCCGATATCCCACCAGAAGCTCCGATTCGTCTTCCGTCAACCCATCGGCAGACGGAACACCTAATAAAACATACTGGGTGTCGACACCAAGGGCTGCGACTGCAATCAGATAGTCCGCACCAGGAAAGCGTTTGTCTTGCTCATAATTAATTTGCGCCCCTTTTTCCACCCCACCGACTGCAGCAAACTCCGGTTGGGTAAGGCCTAGGCGCTTACGTTCATCTTTTAATCTTTGACCAAAGGTACTCATTGCGCAAATATTTGTTTGACAGGTACGTTTTTGAGAACTAATATTCACGTCATTGCTAAGTGACGTGTACAACGATTATCCCATATGCCTACTCTCTCCAAGCACGTATCCCGCCCCCATACCGATACTTCGGTGGCCGTTACCTTCCGCCTTGAAGCTGATGAAGAGCAAAGACTGGCTGAGTTGGCCCGCCAGGATTTGCGCACGCGCTCTTCCTTCGTGCGCCTGCTGATCTTGCGCGGCATGGCGGCCTACGACAAAGACGTCAAGGCCGGACGGGCTTGAGCATCGGAGGCTGCCATGTACGACGATCCCCGCAAAATCCGTCATCGCCGCATCGTGGTGCGCGTCAACGACGACAACTACGACATCATGAAAGCCCTGGCGCAGTACCAGGGTGAAAATCTGGCCACCTTGGCCCATGATCTGCTGATGCATCAGGCCATCGCCCTGGCGCAATCCTATTCGATGCCGATCTTATCCGAGCAGAACGTGCAAGCCAAGGCGCTCACGAGCCACTTTTCAGTGCCTCGCAATGCCTGATATCGAATTACCGTTCACCCATCCTGCGTTAGTCGAAGCCCTGGAAGTGATCATGAACCGTGAGGGTTTCGACACCATAGAACAAGCGGCCGAGTTCGTCATGGCGCAATCTGTTCGAGAAGGTATCAAACGTGTTACAGGCAAGGGGCGTGCACTCTATGCCATCAAGGGAAAGAAAACAACATGCGTGTAATCAGCCTGCCGTGCCCTCATTGCCAAAGCCCTGTACGTGCAGCCAAAAGCCGGACCATGTCTACGCTGATGAAGGAAATCACCTATCGATGCCAGAACGTCGATTGCGGTCATACCTTCGTTGCCACGTTGGAGATTTCTCGTACCGTTTCGATGTCCGCGATGCCCAATCCCGAGGTGAGCCTTCCCATCTCGCCGCGAGCCTATCTCGCGCCCCAAGGAACAGGCACCGCCTGACTTGCTGTTGACCGCTTAGCCGGTCGCTGAACCCCAAATTGACTAAGACCTGTCGTGCGCCGTCTGGCGCACGCGGGATTCGCTCGCCCTCAAGGAACCTCGCTATGGCTCTCGACCAGCAACAGACTACGCTTGCCCTCGCCGCGCTACGGCTTCGCATGGGCGACGACATCAAGGAATTTCAATGCGCCCAGCGCATGCTGCTGCGCAAGGCCGTGCTGCAGGACGAACTGCAGTGGAATGTGATCTGGCAAGGGAAGAACGTTATTTCCGCACGCCTTGTCCAGCGCTTGCAGCGCCTGGGCGGCCTGATGGGGGCATGGTAATGCGTACTGTAATCGCTCATTGCGTTGCTGGTTTCTTGCTGCTCGCACCCGCCTTGCTGGCCGCCCTCGGCTTGGTGAAAGGGTAATGATGCGCGGTGCACGAATTAAGGACCATGCGTCATTCCGTCCGGCAGCCGACCTGCTGCGCGAGCGCGCGGCATGGGTGCCCACGCCTCCGGGTAACGAGGCTGCCAAGGCTGAGCTAAGTAAATCCATTTCCCTGCTGCGCAACCGGCGGCGGCCCAATCTCCAGACCGGTATTGCCTACTCCTGGGCGGCGATGGCAAAGCCCGTGCGCAGGCACATTCTGGCCCTGGCGGGCCTCTCGGCGGATCGCTGGGAATGCCCTATTCACTCATTTACTGAAGCGGAACGCCTGGCCATGCGCCATGCCGTGCTGCGTGCCATCACGACGTATGAAAGAGCGCTCAATGCAGTCTAGAACAGTCGATGCGAAGACACGCCGTCGGCATCGGGCCTTTGTCGAGTCGCGGCAGTTTGCCGGAGAACTGGCACGCATTCCGCTGAAGTGGCGCGGGCGTGTCGTGAGCCAGGCACTGGAGCTGATGTCGGTATGGCACTGGAACAAGATCTTCGAGCCGGTGGCAGTGGAATTCGTGCGTGACTTCGCTGAGCAGTATGTGCCGGCTGGCGTCGATCTGTCGCAGGATGATGCCGATATCTGCGCCACGGCCGAGAAAGCCGCCGAGAACGTCAAGAAAGTCTTGTGGAAGGCGATTTCTGACACCCACGCACGCGACCTCATCGAGCAAGAGTGTAGTGACTACGGCATTGATATGCCTGAAGTGGACGATGACGATCTGCGCGCCATCATTGCGCGTGTCGTGGATCCGCGCTGGTGGCGCCGACAATTGCGCAAGGTAGTCGGTCGGGCCTTTGAGGGCGGCAATATCCGCCTGGGCTACGTTCACTACCACGGCGAGCCCTATGCCAGTAATGACGCCGTCTTGTCTCGCCTGGCGCAGAACCGGAGAAATGCCGCCGCGCTGGAAGCGACCATGGTGCGAAATGAGGCTGGCCAGGAATTCAGCATTGCTGAGCTGGCTGAGAAGACAACCGCGAACAAGACTATTCGTCGCGGCGAACTCATGCTGCGCATCAATGGTTTCGAGGTCATTGCAAAGGAGTGCAACGATCAGGGGCTATTCCTCACCTGGTCGTGCCCGTCGCGCTTCCATGCCATGCTGCATACGGGCAAGCCGAATCCGAAGTATGACGGCTCGGACCCGCGCACAGCTAATAAATACCTGGGAAAGATGACTGCGTTGGCGCGCTCAGCGCTGGCCCGGCGCGGCATCGGTCTGTACGGCTTTCGGATTGCGGAACCGCATCACGATGGCTGCCCTCACTGGCACATGCTGGTGTTCGTACGCGCATTGCCGGGCTACACCACGCCGCACGTCAAGGACGTCGCCAGCCGCGCTATTCGCATCATGAAGAGATACGCCTGGCGCGTGGATCGGGGTGAACCAGGGGCATTCAAGCGCCGCCTAGATGTGAAGCGCATCGACTGGGCGAAAGGCAGCGCTGCCGGTTACATCGCCAAGTATGTGGCGAAGAACATTGACGGCGTGGCCGATCACAAGACCAAAGAAGGCTACCTCATCACCACCGACATGGCCGGGGATCGTGAGCTCACGCCCTCAGCCCGCGTAGAAGCCTGGGCGGCCCGCTGGGGTATTCGTCAGTTCCAACAATGGGGTGGCGCACCGGTGAGCGTATGGCGCGAGCTGCGCCGCGTGCCGGCAGACATGGTCAAACAAGCCCCGCCGGCCATGGCCGCTGCCTGGGATGCGGTGCAGAAGGTCGAGGGCGAGAAGCGTGCATGCTGGGCGAGTTATCTGCGTGCGCAAGGTGGTGCTCTGGTGAAACGCGACGATCTGATGGTCACGCTAGCCAAGGAAACCAAGACTGTCACAGGCCGCTATGAAGAGTGCGAACGGCTCATGCCTTATGGCGTCCAGTGCCGCCAGATGGTCGGTGTGGTTTTTAAATCCGTTCGCCACACATGGACGCCAGTTCAAGGGCACGACGCCCGCGCATCGGCGGGGTTGGGGTTCCCTTGGACTCGTGTAAATAACTGTACGCAGCCCGCCGGGACTGACTTTGCGGCCGATGTGTCCTTTGAGCCGAAGACCGCGCCGACGTCGGTCACGTTCCAGCCGGACCAAGCCGCACAGGTTGAGCATGCCTGGCTTGCCCTGGGCGCATGCCCCTGGCCTCGGCCGGCGGTCGATGACAGGCCAACGTGGCCAGCACCGGCTATGACGGCTGATGAACAGGGCCGCGCGCTGGCCTCATGGGACGCCATCAAGGCATGCCCCTGGCCACGCATGGCGCCGGTACCGGACAAATCCCCGCGTCACGGCACGCCTCGCCAGGTAGCCGACTGGCGTGCCGGTCGGCTCGATGTGACCGAACTTCCGATTGATACCAACCCAACGAAAGGGAACGCCACATGACCGCGTTTCGTGTCGTCGTGCGCACTGCCAGCGCACGCCATTCTTACACCGCCATCGCAGCCCATAGCTGCGACGTGATCGCCGCCGCCGTCGATCGTTTTGGCGTGTGTTCTGTAACGGCCACCAAGGAGAAGAAGCAATGAATGCACCTGTGAAATTTGATGTGATCCCCCCTTCCAGCAAGCCGCGTGACTTCGTAATGCAGCCACCCCAGACCCTGGACCGCATTACATTCAACACACCCGACGATGGGGTGCTGGCGGGCTATGTTTCGGTCATTCGTCAGCACCTAGGCAACGGGCAGCGATTCGCCTGGGTGGAGCTGGACAACGAGCTGGCCGGCCAATTTCGAGGGGTACCCCTGGCCGACGTGATCGCTTGCGATGACGCAGGCGGCGTGCGCCGTTGTGCTGCCTCCGATGCTAAATCACGACGCTTGTGCCTGGCTGACTATAGCGGTGGGCTGACCCGTGGCCTGCCGGCCGCTTCAATTACCGTAGCCTGATTTCACAATAATTACGGCATCTAGAGAGGTGTCGTCGGGAGAATAGAATGTTCCTGAATGAAAGGGATATCGCGGATCTCACGAAGCGTAAGCGTGCGAAGGCGCAGCAGAAGCAGCTTAATGCGATGGGTATCCAATACAAGGTCCGTGCCGATGGGTCGCTGGTGGTCCTCCAGGCGCACGTTGAAAAGCTGCTAGGGGCGGGCGAGCAGTCAGCCCGTCAACTATCTGTTCGTGAGCCGAATTGGAAGGCGCTGACACATGCCTAGAAAGCGTAATCCTGAGAACCGAGGACTGCCGGCGCGCTGGCAATTGATTCATGGTGCCTACTACTATCAAGTGCCGCCTGGCCTAGAAGCCCGGTGGGATGGGAAGAAGAAGTTTCGCCTGGGAGGGACACTGCCAGAAGCATACAAGACCTGGGCTGCACGGCTGGAACATAGCGGTAATGCTGAGACTGTGGCGCAGTTGCTGGATCGCTACGCGCTGGAGGTGGTGCCAATGAAGAGTCCGAAGCAGCAGCTCGATCAGAATCGCTATGCCGGTCAACTTAGGGCCGTGTTTGGTGAGCTGCTGCTGACTGACATGCGCCCGCAGCTTGTGTATCAGTTTTTTGACAAGTCACCTAAAAAGGTTGCATCGCGTCGTGCCATCGCGCTGCTATCTCATGCATTTACCAAGGCAGTGGAGTGGGGATACGTCGACCGTCATCCATTCATTGGTCAAATGCGCCTTCCATCAAATCCGCCGCGTGACCGATATGTGGAAGATTGGGAGATTGTCGAATCTCTGGGGCTTCAGCGGCATGCGTCGGGTGGGTCGTCCGCTATTCCGGTGGTGCAGGCCTACATACGAATCAAGTTGTTGACCGGCATTTCCAAGGGGGACTTGCTGCGCCTGCGGCCCTCGCAGGACTTCAAGGATGACGGCATTCATGTCCAGCGCCGTAAGGTCAAGAATACGACCGGGAAGCGCACCATTTATGCTTGGACTCCAGAATTGCGCGAGGAGATAGCACGAGCAATGGATATCCGGCCTAAAAAGGTAGACTGGCTTTTCTGCACTCGGAAGGGGACCAGCTACTATAACGAAATTAGAGATGACTACAGTGGCTGGGATTCCATTTGGCAGAGGTTTATGGAACGAGTCATGAGCGAAACTAAGGTGAAGCAATCATTTACCGACCATGATTTGCGCGCGAAGTGCGCTAGCGATGCTTCGACTTTGGAGCATGCTAGGGCTCTTCTTTCTCACGCAGACAGTCGAACTACGAAGCGGGTTTATCGCCGGCGGCCGGAGATTGTGCAACCACTAAAGTCGCGATTCGAGTAGCCGTGCTACGCCATCGGCTCAAAATATGTGTTGCCAGGGTACTGGCGCGCGCCGACCCAGTGTGGATATAAACTAATCTGTTAGTTTTTTCTGCGCGCTCTGTGATATCTCGGCCAACCTATTCTGAGGTGAATTTGTACCAAGCGCTTTTCCCAGGGAATTTGCTGATGGCTTCGAGTTGTAGCCTTTCGCAAGAGTATTCAAGAAATCGCCCAGCAGATTGAGATTGTCTGCTGTCGACGATGTGCGCTTGAGTGATGTCAGTTCTTCCTTCAGCTTTTTTATTGTCTCTGAGGAGCGATGGCTTTGATCTCGATGCTCTTCTAGCTCGGCCAAAGTTCTGGTCATCTTATCCAGCGTCTCTTTATTCTCTCGGGCTGCTTTGCTTAGGGCGTCGCTTCTTTGATCAAGTTCAGACACAAGGCCTTTAACAAAGCTGCCCATCTCATCTGCACTTCCTGCCAGGCGATTGAATATAGTGAGGAAATATTTCACTAATTCGTTATCCGAGAAATTCGGATATCGAATTTTGTGGTCGATTTCGCTCCAGCCTTCTTCAAATATTGTCCGTACCTGTAATTCAACGTTGACAGGTCGATTTATTGGTTTGGCTGAAAAAACATAGTGGAGAGAGCGATAGCCCTCCGGATGCGTTTGGATCTTCAGTCCTAGGGCTTTGAGCGTATCTGTCGAAGTATCTCCGTCACGGACGAAAGCTAGAGCTTCGGCGGGACTCCAAATTGCTTCAACGGAATGATGGATATCCGTGCAGTCGTCTTTGAAGAGATGCAGAGCCCTGATGCCGACGAGATCGGTAACTATTTCGAAATAGTTATCTTTGTTAATAGCTTCGTATTTTTCTTTGCCTTTAATACGCTTACGAACTATTTTCGCCAAAAGATGAAGTTCATCCTTTACGCGCCAGCGAACTGAATGGACTTTTCCTATCTTCTGGATGATCTTGGCGTAAAACTCAGCAACATCTTTAAGCTCATCTTGATGGGTGCGATAGTCAGCAGAAATTTCCTCGAGAATTTTCCAGTCGCAGCCGCTCTGGTCCCAGTCCGCTTGTGAGATATTGCTTTTTTGCAAGAAATCATCCAGTGTCATAATTTCTCTTGGTTGTTATCGAAATGATCACATAGTATGACGCAAAGACATCTCTTTGAGCACTTTGAATAGCACAGGTGGCGTCCAATAGCACAAAGGCCTCCAAGCGAGAGCCTGGAAGCCTTATATTTTGGTGCTGATGGGCGGAATCGAACCGTCGACCTACTGATTACGAATCAGTTGCTCTACCAACTGAGCTACATCAGCTGAAGGAGCGCGATTATAACCTTTTCTTTTCTCTTCTTCTAGTGCAAGAGTTGTTGGAACCTTGGCAAGGTTGATCCCTCCTCTTCAGCTAGCTTCTTCCCGGTAATGTGACTCGGCTAACGCTCCGCTTTCTTGCAGCGCTCAAGCGTTTCAGGGGCAGGCCCAAGCCTTCCCCCCCTCGCATTTACGGAGAGCCATCGTTAGTCTATATCTATCAGGGTTTGAGAATCAATAGCAATATATGGGGTCATTTTATTCAGATCCGTTTTGTCGCAATCGTCTAACCGGGCGCTTAGTTCTGTTGAAAGGCGGGATTGAATGACGAATCAGTTGGTCTCTGCTTCTAGAACAATGCTGATGATCTGTTCGCCCCTAAATCGCTTCTTCATTGAGCTCTCCTCTGCATTGGCAAAAAGAACTCACTGATCCCAATACGAAAAAATTTGCCTCAAATCACAAGCGCTTCGAGGTGATGAGGATTGTTGCTCATTACGTTGTGAACATTTTGAGCGTCGCCTTGTCGAATGGGCCGACAAATCCTGTTGGGTTACCACGCTGCCCAGGTGACAAGCGAGAATGACTGATGGGCGAATCATCCAAAACTGAACATAAGCAAGGATAATTATCGATGGGTGCGCCTGATAGCGTCAGTTCTCAGACCAATACCGTAGAAAACTCCTGCAAGGAACTTCACTGCGATTGCAATTTGATGTGGTCGATGATCCAGCAGATGAGTACTAAACGGCTGTGCCGACTTCACGGTAGTAACAAGGGCTCTATTATCCCTGTGTACAGTGACCGTGCCAGACGCATTTCTGCCACCTATGCCCGGTTTTATCTTGAGACCGAAGATCATGGCGACCCGGCCAAGAAAGGTCGTTTTTATTGGATGGCATTGGGTGCGTTCGCCAGCAAAACCGTGGCCTGTTCTCTGGATGATCTTCGGGTACCCATTATCGATCCGGTATTCAAAGGACTCGCTAAAGGCAATTTATGGTTGTTTTACGACATCAGTGGCTGGCATTGGTATTACACCCGATTTCGCAGCAGCTTTGATGTATGCGTCAGCTGCCGCGATGCGTCGGCTTATATCAAGCCGGTAAAGGATCAGGTCGCCAACTACCCGTGGAAGGATGAGGCGCTACCAAAGATCAAGAACATGCATGAACATGGCTATATCGTCGAGGGCTTCAATTTGGTCAAGCAAATTGAAGCGATGAGAGAAGGTGCTCGGCAGGAAGAACTGAAATTCTCTCATTTGATCGCGATTGCAAACCATGAACAAAACGTCATCTTGCAACAATTGATCTACAACGATCCGTCCTTTTCCGTTTGGGTAAAGAGGCAGCGTTGGCCTATCGTGAACCTGGTTTCGCCAGAACTGCAGTTGGCCTTTACAAGTGCGTGTGATACCAAGGATGCTCGATTGAAGTCGATTGCTCCCGATGGGACGAAGCTGGAAAACTTCAAAAGTCGTATGAGCTGGATCACTGACGCTGCGCGCACCTTTCATGATCTGATGCAGACACAAACGGCATATATGGAAGGACAAATTGCTGCAATGGCAGGCTGGGTCGGCGTGGACCAAGCCGAAAATCTGGCGAGCGACGTTGTCCCCATCCCGTTCCCTTGACATCTGAAGCGATGATTGTGCAAACCTCGTCATTAAAAGCAATTGCGATAGCTCTTGCACAAACAGTGCTGTTGAGCGTCTTGATGTCATGCTCAAAGTCCGAACCTATGAAATCGCCTGAAATGAATGAATCTCTCGAACTCAAGGTCAATGAATCAGGTAGTGAATTCCTCAAGCGCCATGGCGATCGTTTCGCGCTTGTGGAGCGCCCACCTGGCGTCAAGTTCTACACTGCGAAATGGCCGACGGAGGCGCCCGGGAACGTCGTTTTCAAGCAAGGAAACCATTCTTTCAGCGTTCGCTCGGTCTTGAGCGTCACTGGCAACGACGATCCCAATTTTTCTTCAGAGAATATCTTGCAGTGGCACGTCAACGGCGGTATCAGTGATGCCGATCTGATCGGGCATGACGATGCACGCAAGACCTTTTTTTCGCTTTTGCAGACCATTCGACGCGCTGGATGGAAGCGCTATTACATGTTGGGTGAGCCCCGTCTGACCAAAAGCGACGCGATACGCTATGCCCGCACGCAGTTGCCTGTATATGGTCTGGATCCGGACTATGAGCCCACCAGGGAAGAGTGGATGTCTCTTTCCAATCGTTCTCAGTGGTTGTTTTATGCTGATCACGCTTATCTCTCTGTTGCACTTTCGCGTGATCCCGGTCGCATGGATATTGACCGAGAAGGGGCGTACTTTGTGGAGTTCTCCTTGGTTGGCGAAAATGAACAATTCAGGAAGATCGTAGGACCAAAAAGAAGGGCAACCTGGCAGGCATCTTTGCCAGAAGAACTCAGTCTTCTGAAAGCGGAACGAGAAAAAACTGAACATGCGCTAAAGGCCCAAGGGATCCACATCGATGAGGCGTATGTCGATCCACCGACGCCGCGCTTTTAATGCCAATCCAGGTGTTTGATTCGGCTGCGATTGATTGAACAGGAAATGAAAAGCCCGCTAAACGCGGGCTTTTTATCGGAATCTTGATTGGCGTAATGTTCGCACACGTTGCCTGTCCGACCCTCGGAACATTTCCCGAGGGTCGGCCCCGACGGGCAGTACAGGGCGAACACCGCTGCTTTCGGCCCGCGAATCGCAAATCGCAAACCACAGGGCGCAACGCCCCTCAGCCATCAATCTTCTTGTCCTCTTCCTTGGCCTCTTCCATGGCGTCCGGCTCCAGCTCCTCGGCCGCGCGGTTGCAATAGATGAAGTATCCCCAGGCCGCCAGCAATACGCCCGTACCCACCAGCAGCGCCGCTGCATAGATCATGTCAGCCGCTTCTTCATGCGCTGCGCGGAAGGTCATCACCAGCCCCTCGATGGCCAGCGCCACGATCACCACCACAAAAAAACGCGACAGGAAGCGGCGTACCCGCGTCGGGGCGCTGATGTTGGCGTCGCGCACCACCTCTTCCTCGGTAATGGTCTCGGCAATCTGAAACGCCACCACCGCCGCCGCCAAAATACCGATAGCCTCGATCAACGCCTGCGCCTGCGGCAGGCCCAGGCCCTCCGTCACCGCCTCAAATCCCATGCTCGCGGCAATGGCAATGAGCGCCAGCGCGCCCAGCGCAAACAACACCGCGATCACCGCATGCACCACGCCAAATACCGCCGTGATCTGTTTCATTGATTCCTCCCGTCTGGTTTTTGATGAGCGGTTGGACTGATGAGGCGTACAAAGGTTGTCGCAATGACGCGATCTTGAATGTTGCTTTGTGGAATCGATGAGGCGCCATCGCCGTACGGCGGGCATTGCAGGCCTGCTGATGAGCCCGTCTTCCATCATTCTTACAGCGTTTTCAGACGAGGCGGGATGGCGGGGCCGGGCAGGTCGGCGCAAGATCGAATCACCCGCAGTGAACGTATCCTTTACCTGCCCGCAGAGCATCGCGCCGCGGGCGCAACCGGACAGGAGGCCATCATGCCGCAGACCGCATGGAGCAACAAACGTGAACGCCAGTACGAACACATCAAGACCAGCGCCGTCAAACGCGGCACGAGCACCCGGCGTGCCGAGGAGATCGCCGCCCGGACCGTCAACAAGGAGCGCGCCCAGCACGGCGAATCCAAAACAGCCAGCAAGACGTCCACGCAAGACATGGCGCCGTCGCGCCGAGGCGGCCTGCGGTCGCATTCCGGCGCAGGCGGCCGGACCTTCAAGCAGCTCTATGCAGAAGCGAGTGAACGCGGGATCAAGGGCCGTTCGTCAATGAACAAAGCCGCCCTGGAAAAGGCCCTGTCCCGCTGAATGGCACCACGGAGCAAAAAACTAAGAAACCAGTCCGTGGTCCTGCATCCATAAACTAAGTAAACCGGCGGTAGCCGTAAATAATTAAAACAATTTGCGAAATTGGCGCGGCCGGCTTTGCGTAATACGCACGATATACAATTCCTTCAAACGACAACGCCCCCGATAAATCGGGGGCGCTGCATTCTTTACCTTCCCTGAAAACCAGCCCGCAAGCCAGCCAGCAGGGCAGGGCGACCGACCTTACTTGGTCACCGCCAGCACGGTGCGCTGTCCACCCTTGTAGGTATACAAGGTCAGCGAACCATCCTTGATATCGCCCTTGGCATCAAAGGCGATCACACCGGTCACGCCCTTGTGGCTGATCTTGGCCAGTTCGGGCAGGTACTTCTTGGGATCGGCCGAGCCGGCCTTGGCCATGGCGTCCGCCACGGTCATGGTGGCATCGTAGGCATAGGCTGCGTTGTAGACCACGTCGATGCCGAACTTCTTCTTGTAGGCTGCGCGGAAGTCATCCATGCCCTTCTTGCCCGAGGCATCCACGCCACCGGCTTCGGCACAGATCACCTGGTCCTCGCCCAGGCCATCGCCGGCCAGGCCCGGCAGGGAGCCGGTACAGATGCCGTCACCGCCCATGAACTTGGCGCCGATGCCCAGCTGCTTCATCTGGCGCAGCATCGGGCCGCCCACGGCATCCATGCCGCCGAAGAAGATCACGTCCGGCTTCTTGCCCTTGAGCGAAGTCAGGATGGCGTTGAAGTCGGTGGCCTTGTCATTGGTGAACTGGGTGCCGACGATGGTGCCGCCGGCCGCCTTGGCGCCCTTGGCGAATTCTTCTGCCACGCCCTGGCCATAGGCGGTACGGTCATCGATCACGGCGATCTGCTTGGTGCCCAGCTTCTGCACGGCATACTTGCCCAGTGCGGCGCCCAGCTGCGCATCGTTGGCGACCACGCGGAAGGTGGTCTTGAAGCCTTGCTGGGTATACTTCGGATTGGTGGCCGAGGGGGACACTTGCGGGATGCCGGCATCGCTGTAGATCTTCGAAGCCGGGATGGTGGTGCCGGAATTGAGGTGGCCGATCACGGCGGCGACCTTCTGGTCGACCAGCTTGGTGGCGACCGCAGTGGCTTGCTTGGGATCGGAAGCGTCGTCTTCACCCATGAGTTCGAACTTGACCTTCTTGCCGCCAATGGTAAAGCCCTTGGCGTTGAGTTCGTCGACGGCCATGCGCGCACCGTTCTCGTTGTCCTTGCCCATGTGGGCGTTGGGACCGGAGAGCGGGCCCACGTGGGCGATCTTGACGACTTCCTGGGCATGCGCGGCGCCTGCGAATGCCAGACCGATGGCGGCAGTTAATGGAATAATGGCGCTCTTGAATTTCATAACACTCCTCTGTAGATTGGATTGACCACTTTTAATGTTTTGTCTCACAACACAGTTATTCAGATCCTTGTTGCGGTGACCAGGCGGACTGCTTTGCTTTCGTCCCCGACTTTCTGAATAATGCGACGGTACAACATAAGAATCGGCCAAGCCAAGCAATTTTTGAGTGGCCGGCCTGAACAATCATCCTCGACTCTGTCCCATGGCTGCCAAACTTCACACCCTCGACAAGGTGGATCGCAAACTGCTCAACATGCTGCAGAAAGACAACCAGATCTCCACTCGGGTGCTGGCTGAAAAACTGCACATCTCGCAACCGACCTGCCTGCGTCGCATCCGCGAACTGCGCGAGGCCGGCATCATCAGCGCCGAAGTGGCCATGGTCGATCCCTTCGCGCTCGGCTACGGCATGCTGGCCTTCCTGGAGATCTCGCTGAACAACCAGTCCGACCAGCACATGCAGGACTTCGAGCAGCGCATGGCCAAGGAGGCCGAGGTGATGCAGTGCTACTTCGTCTCGGGCGAATACGATTACTTCCTGGCGGTCCACGTCATCGACATGGATGCCTACTATCAGTTCGTCAGACGTGTGATCTCGGGATCAGGCAATGTGCGCCACTTCCAGTCGCGCTTCCCCATGAAGCGGGCCAAGTTCACCACCCGCATCGCCTTCGATGAGAAGGCGGTCGAAGTGCAGGTGCGCGTGCCCGGCTGAACGCCAGCCAGCTTCCCGCGCGGATTGGGGGTCAAGCTCATCCATTGCGTTTTGTTAGATTCCAGGGCGTCCATCCAGAGGGAATCGTCCGGAATTTACTAAGTTTTTCATTTTGCTGACGGGGGATCCCGTCATGCGGGAGTCTTCTCGCGGCGGGGCAGGCACGCACTTTGCATTGCAGTGCGGTTGTCAGTTGTGTTATTTTCGGGGCATCCCGCAGTGTGCAATGAAGAGGTCTAGCGCCACTGCGTCTACGCTGAAGCAGTACCGTGGTCACCAGCAACAAGAGCGGACACAGATCAGCACCCAGCGCCGGCGACCGTGTGGCCGGCCCGCCAGCAGCACCCGCAATCCCTATCATCCACCGTCCGCGGCCCATGCCGCAGGGCGCAGCCTTGCCCGGTGTCGCAGCGCCTGCGACGCCATCCAGCCAACCCCTGCAGCACGCTGCAGAACCACAGAAAGGAAATCCCGCACGATGCACGAAGTCGAGTTATTCATCCAGGACATGGCCATCATCATGCTCATTGCCGGCATTGTCACCGTCGTCTTCAACAAGCTGAAGCAGCCGGTGGTGCTGGGCTACATCGTGGCCGGCGTGATCATCGGCCCGCATACGCCGCCCTATGACCTGATCCAGGATGAGAAGACCGTGCACATTCTGTCAGAGCTCGGGGTGATCTTCCTGCTGTTCTCGCTGGGCCTGGAATTCAGCCTGAAAAAACTGGCCAAGGTCGGTGCCACCGCCTTCATCGCGGCAGCGGCCGAGATCCTGCTGATGATCTGGATCGGCTACGAGATCGGCCTCTACTTCGGCTGGAAGCGCATGGATGCCATCTTCCTGGGCGCGATGCTGGCCGTCTCCTCGACCACCATCATCGTCAAGGCCTTGAATGAACTGGGCATGAAGAACGAAAAGTTCGCCCAGATCATCTTCGGCATCCTGATCGTGGAAGACATCCTGGCCATCGGCATGATCGCGCTGCTCTCCGGCGTGGCCACCAGCGGCTCGGTGGATTCCACCGAGGTCTTCACGACGGTGGGCAAGCTGGTGCTGTTCATGACCGTCTCGCTGGTGGTGGGCATCGTCGCAGTGCCGCGCCTGCTGAGCTTCATCGCCCGCTTCAAGAGCAACGAGATGCTGCTGGTGGCCGTGCTGGGCGTGCTGTTCGGCTTCTGCCTGCTGGTGATGAAGCTGCAATACAGCGTCGCATTGGGGGCCTTCCTGGTTGGCGCCATCATGGCCGAATCGCGCCAGCTGCATCGCATCGAGCGCCTGGTGGAGCCGATCCGCGACATGTTCTCGGCCATCTTCTTCGTGGCCATCGGGCTGCTGTTCGATCCCAACGTGCTGGTCAAGTACTGGATGCCCATCACCATCATCACGCTGGCCGTGGTCTTCGGCAAACTCATCAGCTGCGGCCTGGGCACCTTCGTGGCCGGGCAGGGCGGCCGCACGCCCATGCGCGTGGGCATGGGCCTGGCGCAGATCGGCGAGTTCTCCTTCATCATCGCCGCGCTCGGCCAGAGCCTGAAGGTCACCAGCGATTTCCTCTATCCCATCGTGGTGGCGGTCTCGGCGGTGACGGCACTGCTCACCCCTTACCTCATCAAGGCCGCCGATCCGCTCTCGGCCAAGGCCGTCACGCTGGTGCCGGCGCGCGTCTCGGGTTTGCTGGGCATGTATTCGCGCTGGCTGGAAAGCCTGCAGCCGACCGGCGACCGCGCCGAACTCACGCGCATCATCCGCCGCATCCTCATGCAGGTGATGGTGAACCTGGCGCTGGTGATTGCGGTATTCCTGGCGGGCGCTTTCTTTGTGGACGGTTTGTCGCGCCAGCTCTCGGCTTGGACGCCTGATCCGGATGTGCAGAAGGCCATCATCTGGGGCTGCGCTTTGGTGATTTCCTTGCCCTTCCTGATCGCCACTTACCGCAAGCTGCAGGCGCTGTCGATGCTGCTGGCGGAGGTCAGCGTCAAGCCGGAGTTCGCGGGAGCGTATACTTCCGGGGTGCGCAAGGTGGTCTCGGAGGTCTTGCCCATCATGTCCATCGTGGGCATCATGCTGCTGATCTTCGTGCTCAGCGCCAGCATCCTGCCCCCGCTGAACCTGCTGGCCTTCGTGCTGGCCGCCGCTGCCGGGCTACTGTGGTTGCTGTGGAGCAAGCTGGTCAAGCTGCATTCGCGCCTGCAGATCGCGCTCTTCGAAACCCTGGACGAACAGCCGGACGACGTGCATTGAGCATTGCCGATCCCGCAAGCTGAGAATTTTTTGCGTTGCCAAAAAGGGAACGCCCCCGTTTTTATTTACGTTGAACTGAACCATCATGACTCAAGACGAACTCAAGCAAGCCGTGGCCAAGGCCGCCATCGACTACGTGGTCGACGGCGAAATCATCGGCGTGGGCACCGGCTCCACGGCCAATTTCTTCATCGATGAACTGGGCAAGATCAAGCACCGCATCACGGGCGCCGTGGCGTCCTCCGAAGCCACTGCCGAGCGCCTGCGCTCGCATGGCATCACCGTGTTTGATCTCAACGAGGTCGAGACCATGCCGGTCTATATCGACGGCGCCGATGAAATCAATGGCAGCGGCGCCATGATCAAGGGCGGCGGCGCTGCACTCACGCGCGAGAAGATCGTGGCGTCCGTGGCGCAGAAGTTCGTTTGTATTGCCGATGGCTCCAAGCTGGTCGAGGTGCTGGGTACTTTCCCGCTGCCGGTGGAGGTGATCCCCATGTCGCACGCCGTGGTGGCCCGCAAGCTGGCCGCACTGGGCGGCGAGCCGCGCCTGCGCCTTAACAAGAATGGCGACGGCAAGCCGCTGGTCACCGACAACGGCTGCTACATCATCGATGTGCTGGGCTTGGCCATCACCGATCCGGCCGACATCGAAGACAAGATCAACAACATCGTCGGCGTGGTCACCAACGGCCTCTTCGCGCGCCAGGGCGCCAACGTATGCCTGCTGGGTACCGCCGAAGGGGTCAAGAAACTGGAGTTCTGAAGACTTCGGTTTTCTGAGCCCCAGACAAAAATGCCCGTGTCGCAGGACACGGGCATTTTTTTCATCTCGATGATTTCAGGCGGATGCGTCAGGGCTGGCTGGCCTTGGCCTCATCCCGTGCAATCACCACGGTCATGCGAGCCGGATCGATGTACTTGCGCACGGCCGCATTCAGTTGTGCCAGCGTGAGATCGGCCAGTTTGAGATCCAGCTGCTGCTGCCACAGGAAGCTGCGGTCCAGGTTCATCAGCGCACTCCAGCTGGTGGCGATGCCGCCATCACCGGCGCGCTGCTGGTTGCGCTGCTGCAGGATGCCGGACTTGGCGCGCAGCAGTTCCTCTTCGGTAAATCCATCCTTGATGAGCCGGGCAATTTCTTCGCGCACGGCCGCGTCGACCTTGTCCAGGTTCTGCGGAGCAGCGATGGCGCGTACGCTGAAGTAGCCCGCATCGCTGATGGCGCCGACCTGCAAGCCGCTGTTGATGCCATAGGACAGACCATCCTTCTGGCGGATGCGGTCAGCCAGGCGCGACTTCAGGCTGGAGCCGCCGAGCAGGTAATTGGCCACGGCCAGGGCCGGATAGTCCGGATCGTCATCACGCAGGCGGATGTTCTGGCGGGCCAGGTAGACGCCGTTTTCCTTGTCCGGCGTATCGATGACGATGCGCTTGGGCGGAATGTCGGCCCAGGTCTGCAGGACGCGCGCGTAGGGCGCCCCACTGGCCCAGCCGCCGAAGGCGGCATCGATCGCCTTGCGTGCAGCCTGCGCATCGAAGTCACCGACCACGGCGACCTCGCCATGCGAGGCACCGTAGAAGCGGCGATGGAAGGCCTGCACCTGTTCCAGCGTCACGGCCTGCACGGCGGCGATGCGCTGCTCCAGCGTCTGGGCGGCGCGCCAGTCGCCGTCCGGGTAATGGTTGAAATGCAGTTGCAGCGCTTCGCCGGCACGGGAGTCCGGCTCCTTGCGCGTGGCTTCCAGCGCGGCCACGGTCTCATTTTTCAACTGCGCAAATTCAGCGGGATCCATGCGCGGATGGCGCAGCACTTCGCCCACCAGAGCAAACGCCGGGACCAGATTCTCGCGTGTGGTCTGGAAACGATAGACGTTGCCGTTGATCTTCAGGCGCGTGAATTCGTCGGCGAGCTGGCGGCGATCCAGATCGCGCGTACCCCGCATGAGCATGGCCGCCGTCAGCGAGGCCACCGCGCGCTGGCCGAACAGGCTCTCGGCATCGCCAAACTCCAGGTTCATGCTGACCGACACCGTCTGCCCGCGCGATTGCTTGGGCAGCAGTGCCAGCTTCAGTGCGGTGTGGGGCGGCTGGCCTGGCGCCACGCGGGTGGTGCGCTGTTCGATGTTGCCCGGTGCCGGATCGAACGCTTCGCCCGAGGCGATGGCTGCACGCGGCTGGTATTGCGCCAGCAGCGATTCCAGGCTCGGTGCGGGCGGGACCTCGGCGCGCTGCGGATGATCTTCCGGCAAATAAAGGCCGACGGTACGGTTGTCGCGGCGGAAGTAGCGGCCAGCAGCCGCAGCGATGTCAGCGCTGGTCAGGCGCTGCTCCAGATCGCGTTCGATGAAGACCAGCCGCCAGTCACCGCGGGCAATCGCGTTGGACATCGCTACCGCCATCTGCTGCGGATTGTTCTGCAGCGTCTCGAAGTTGTTGGCGCTCTCGCGGCGCAGGCGCGCGATTTCTTCGGCGGTCGGCGGGGTGGTGCTGAAGGACTCGACGGCGCTGATCATGGCTTGCTTGACCGGCTCGATGTCGGCGCCAGCCTTGACCTGCGCCACGATCATCTGCAGCCCCGGCGCGTAGCCGCTCAGCGGCATCGCATAGACCTGCGTGGCCAGCCCTTTTTCCACCAGCAGCTTGTGCAGGCGGCCATTGGGCGTGTCGGTCAGGATGTCGCTGGCAAACGAGAGGGCGGTGGCATCCGGATGCAGCGCCGAGGGCATCTTGTAACCCAGCGCCACCAGTTGCAGGTCACCCCGGCGGCGGATCGCGAACTGGCGTTCGCCATCCTGGGTCGGTTCCACGGTCCAGAATTCAGGGAGCTTGCGCTTGGGTTTTGGGATGCGACCGAAACTCTGGTTGACCCATTGCAGCACCTGCGCCGGATCGAACTTGCCGGCGATGAGCAGTACCGCGTTGTCGGGCTGGTAGTAGGTGCGGTAGAAGGCTTGCAGGTTTTCGATGCGCACGTTCTCGATGTCGCTGCGCGCGCCGATGGTGTTGCGGCCATAGCTGTGCCAGTCGTAGGCCACGCTCTGCATGCGCTTCAACATCACCCGCGGGGGCGAGGTTTCGCCGGATTCAAACTCGTTGCGCACCACCGTCATCTCGCTGTCGAGATCCTTGCGTGCGATACGGGAATTGACCATACGGTCGGCTTCCATGCTGATCGCCCATTGCAGGTTGTCCTTGCCGGCCTCGAAGGTTTCGTAATAGTTGGTGCGGTCCAGCCAGGTGGTGCCGTTGAAGTTCATGCCGCGCCTGCTGAATTCCTGCGGGATCGCCGGGTTGTGCGGCGAGCCCTTGAACATCAGGTGTTCCAGCAGGTGCGCCATGCCGGTCTCGCCATAGTTCTCGTGGCGCGAGCCGACCAGGTAAGTGATGTTGACCGTGACCGTGGGCTTGGAATCGTCCGGCAGCAGGAGCAGCTTGAAGCCATTGGCAAAGCGGTATTCGCTGATCCCCTCGGCGCTGGGGCCTTGCGTGACGCCGGGCGGCAGCGTCGGTGCAGTGCTGGCCGCCGGACTGGCGGTGGCCGCCCGGGCCCACGGGGAAACAAAGGTAAAGCCGAGACTGACGGCAAGCACGGCAAGGCGCAGGTGACGCAGGGACAAGATGAGCTCCAGCGGGAAGTCGGTAGGGAATCAGGGATTCGGAGTCGGCATTGTAGACGAGCCAGCCGTCGCGATGCGTCAGCCAAAACAAACGCCGCCGTGGCGAACCAGGGCGGCGTTGCGGCGATGCTTGGACGATCCGGCCAGCTTACTCGCTCGGCGGCACGTAACCGGCAGCGGCATCGGCACCTTCGCCGAAGAAGTGTTTTTCCATTTGCGCGGCCAGATACTTGCGGGCGCGCGCGTCGGCCAGCATCAGGCGGTTTTCGTTGACCAGCATGGTCTGGTGCTTGAGCCAGGCGGCCCAGGCTTCCTTGGAGACACTTTCATAAATGCGCTTGCCCAGCTCGCCCGGATAGGGCGGGAAGTCCAGGCCTTCGGCTTCCTTGTTCAGTTTGATGCAGTGGACCATGCGTGCCATGTCGATTCCTTGGTTCGTTAAGTTGAAATGCCTGGGACGGGCGGGCCAGCGATGGGGGTCAGCGGTTGAGCCTGCTCACGTCCTGACGGAAAAATGATTAATACAAATTCTTGATCAGTACCTGCGACTTGCGCTGCCAGTTGTAGATCTGCTGGCGATCCTGCGGCAGGTCGTTGACACCGGCCAGCACGAAGCCGCGCTTCAGGAACCAGTGCGAGGTGCGGGTGGTGAGTACGAAGAGCTTGGTCAGCCCGGCCTCGCGCGCCCGGGTTTCGATGTGCTTCAGGATACGGTCGCCGTCGCCCTGGCCCTGTACTTCCGGATTGACGGTGAGGCAGGCCATCTCGCCCATGCGTTCCTTGGGGAAGGGATACAGGGCGGCACAGCCGAAGATGACGTTGTCGTGTTCGATCACGGAGAAGTAGTCGATTTCCCGTTCGATCAGTTCGCGGCCGCGCTTGACCAGGGTGCCATCGGCTTCCAGCGGTTCGATCAGCTTGAGGATGCCGCCCACGTCCTCGATGGTGGCCTGGCGCAGGCTTTCCAGGTTCTCGTAGGTGACCATGGTGCCCACGCCGTCGTGGGTGAACAGTTCCAGCAGGGCCGAACCATCAGTGGAGAAGGGCACGATGTGGGCGCGCGAGACGCCCGCATTGCAGGCCTTGACCACGCTGGCCAGGTAGAAGGCCGCATCCGCGGGCAGGAAGCCGGCCGACAGCACGGCCTCGGCCTGGTGCGAGGACAGCTCGCGGATTTCAGCGCCGCCGGCATCCTTCATCAGCGGGGTTTCCGACAGGAAGATCAGCTTTTCGGCGCGCAGCGCGATGGCGGCGGATACGGCCACGTCTTCCATGGTCAGGTTGAAGGCTTCGCCGGTGGGCGAGAAACCCAGCGGCGAGAGCAGCACGATGCCGCCTGCGTTCATGATGGGCTGGATGACATCGGCGGCGATCTTGCGGACCACGCCGGTCAGTTGCAGGTCCACGCCATCGATCACGCCCATCGGACGGGCCGTGACGAAGTTGCCGGAGATTACGCGGATGGCCGAATGCGCCATGGGGGTATTGGGCAGGCCCTGGCTGAAGGCGGCCTCGATATCCAGGCGCAGTTCGCCGGCGGCTTCCTTGGCGCATTCCAGCGCGGCGCTGTCGGTCACGCGCAGGCCGTTCTGGAAGCGCGCCTCGACATTGCGCAGGGCCAGCTGTTCGGCCACCTGCGGGCGCGAGCCATGCACCACCACCACGCGGATGCCCAGCGCATGCAGCAGCGAGAGATCCTGGGCCAGCACCTGCAAGCCGCCGGCCGTGACCAGCTCGCCCGGGAAGGCGACCACGAAGGTCTTGCCGCGGAAGGCGTGGACATAGGGCGCGACGGAACGCAGCCAGTTGACGAATTCGGTCTGTTTTTCCATGACGCGCATTATAACCAGCGTCGCGGCGGGCCGTAGGCTTGCGGGCCGCATCGGGGCAGATTTCTTGCACGGATGTTGCAAAGCGGAGCCAACCGGCCCGCTGCCGGCTGAAAAAACTGCACTATCGGCCGTCCAGCCGCACGCAGCCTGACCGGGCGGGCGGTGGCAGGTATAATGTCGGCCTCATGTCCGTTACCAAAGCACCCAATACTCCCCCCGGCGGCCAGGCGCAGCAGAACCCGCAACAAGATCGTCCGCGCGGCCCGCGCGAGCAGCGAGGCCCGCGTCGCGCCGCCGCTGCCGAGCCTGCTGCACACGCCGCGCCGCCCGTGCGCAATCCGCTGCCGCCGGTCACTTTCCCCGAAGAGCTGCCGGTCTCCGGCCGCCGCCACGAGATCGCCGAGGCCCTGCGGGCCCATCAGGTCATCATCGTCAGCGGCGAGACCGGTTCCGGCAAGACCACCCAGCTGCCCAAGATATGCCTGGAGCTGGGCCGTGGCGAAAAGGGCCTGATCGGCCACACCCAGCCGCGCCGTATCGCCGCCTCTTCCACCGCCAAGCGCATCGCCCAGGAACTCAATTCCCCGCCGGGCGAGCTGGTTGGCTACAAGGTCCGCTTCAACGACACGCTCTCCAAGGGTGCGTGGATCAAGCTGATGACCGACGGCATCCTGCTGGCCGAGACGCAGACCGATCCGCTCTTGCGCCAGTACGACACCATCATCATCGACGAGGCGCATGAACGCAGCCTCAACATCGATTTCCTGCTGGGCTACCTGAAGCAGCTGCTGCCCAAGCGCCCCGACCTGAAGATCATCATCACCTCGGCCACCATCGATGCCGACCGCTTCGCCCGCCATTTCGGCCGCGAGGTCAAGGGCGAGCTCGTGCCGGCCCCGGTGATCGAGGTCTCGGGCCGCCTGTATCCGGTGGAGATCCGCTATCGTCCCATCGACAATGCTGACCGCAGCGGCGTCTCGACCGAAGTGGCGCAGGCCCGTGCGCGCGCCGAAGGCCGCGCCAGCCAGGCCCAGAAGGACCGCGAACAGCGCGACCTGATGGATGCCGTGGTCGATGCCGTGGACGAACTGGCGCGCATCGGTTCCGGTGACGTGCTGGTGTTCCTGCCGGGCGAGCGCGAGATTCGCGATGCCGCCGAGGCGCTGCGCAAGCATCATCCGCCGCATGTGGAGATCCTGCCGCTGTTTGCGCGCCTCTCCGCCCAGGAGCAGGAGCGCGTCTTCAAGACCAGCAATGCCCGCCGCATCGTGCTGGCGACCAATGTGGCGGAAACTTCACTGACCGTGCCCGGGATCCGCTATGTGGTCGATGCCGGTCTCGCCCGTGTGAAGCGTTACAGCTATCGCAACAAGGTCGAACAATTGCAGATCGAGCCGGTAGCGCAATCGGCCGCCAACCAGCGTGCCGGCCGTTGCGGCCGGGTGGCGGCGGGCGTGTGCATCCGCCTGTATGACGAGCAGGATTTCCTGCAGCGCCCCAAGTTCACCGATCCCGAGATCCTGCGCTCGTCGCTGGCCTCGGTCATCTTGCGCATGAAGTCGCTGCATCTGACGGATGTGGAGAGCTTCCCCTTCATCGAACCGCCGCTGGGCCGCGCCATTGCCGACGGCTACCAGCTCCTGCAGGAACTGGGCGCGGTAGAAGAGCAGGGCGGCGTCAATCGCCTGACGGCACTGGGCAAGCAGCTGGCCCGCCTGCCCCTGGATCCGCGCGTGGGCCGCATGATCCTGGCCGGCCGCGACAACGCCTGCCTGACCGAATTGCTCATCATCGCCGCAGCGGTATCCGTGCAGGACCCGCGCGACCGGCCCATGGATGCGCAGAATGCGGCTGACAACGCCCACAAGAAATTCGCCGACGAGAAGTCGGAATTTGCCAGCTATCTCAAGATCTGGAAGTGGTTCGAAGACGCCATCGCGCACAAGAAATCGAATCGCCAGTTGCAGGAACATTGCCGCGAGAATTTCCTTTCGCAACTGCGCCTGCGTGAATGGCGCGATGTCCATTCGCAGCTGCTGACCATCGTCAAGGAACAGGGCTGGCGGCTGAACGAGGCCCCGGCGACCTACGATCAACTGCACCTTGCCTTGCTGACCGGCTTGCTGGGCAACGTCGGTTTCAAGAGCGAGGACGATGCGCAATACCTGGGCGCACGCGGCATCAAGTTCAACATCTGGCCCGGTGCGCACCTGACCAAGAAACCCGGCCGCTGGGTGATGGCGGCCGAGCTGGTCGACACCGCGCGCCTGTACGCGCGCTGCGTGGCCAACATCCAGCCCGAGTGGCTGGAAAAACTGGGTGGCCATCTGCTCAAGAAGTCCTGGGGCGAGCCGCGCTGGGAAAAGCGTGCCGCCCAGGTCACCGCCTCCGAGCGCGCCACCCTCTATGGCCTGGTGGTGTACAGCCAGCGCCGCATCAACTACGGCAAGATCAACCCGGCTGAAGCGCGCGAGATTTTCATTCGCGATGCGCTGGTCGGTGGCGACTTCGAGACGCGCGCGCCGTTTTTCGCGCACAACCAGAAGCTGGTGCGCGAGATCGAGAACCTGGAACACAAATCGCGCCGTTTGGATGTGCTGGTGGACGATGAACTGATCATCGGTTTCTACGACAAGCTGATCCCGCACGACATCTGCAATGGTGTCGATTTCGAGAAGTGGCACAAGGAAGCCACCGCCGCCGATCCCAAGCTGCTGTACCTGAACCGTGACGACCTGATGCGCCACGAAGCAGCAGGCGTGACCACCGAGCTTTTCCCCAAGACCATGAACGTGGCGGGTATCGCCATGGCCTTGAGCTATCACTTCGAACCCGGTGCTGCCCGCGATGGCGTGACCCTGACCGTGCCGCTGTATGCGCTCAACCAGGTCTCCTCGGACCGCTGTGACTGGCTGGTGCCGGGCATGTTGAAGGAGAAGGTGCACCTGCTGCTGAAGTCCCTGCCGCAGAAGCTGCGCCGCCATTGCGTACCGCTGCCCGATTACGCTGCGCGATTCTGCGAGCGCATGGAAGAGCGCAAGACCTTCGGCCGGGGCAACCTGATCGACGCCATCATTGCCGACATCCGCGAGCAGATCACGATCCTGGTCAAGCCCAGCGACTTCAAGCAGGAGACGCTGTCGGCGCACCATGCGATGAACTTCAAGATCGTCGATGAGCATGGACGGCAGCTGGAGATGGGGCGCAACCTTGCCGCCTTGCAGGCCGAATTCGGCGGACAGGCACGCCAGCAGTTCCAGAAGCTGGCCGAGCAGGTGGCCATTGCCCCGCGCGAGGATGAGGACAGCGCCGCACCCGCGCCCGCTGCCGCACCCGGCAAGCCCGGTCCGAGCGCAGCCCCGGCGGCTCCCGCTTCGGTGGGCGAGTACAGCAATCTCACCAGCTGGAGTTTCGGTGAATTGCCGGAGCTGCTGGAGATCACGCGCGGCAGTGGCAAGCAGGCGCAGACGCTGATCGGCTTCCCCGCGCTGGTGGATCGCAAGACGCATTGCGACCTGGAAGTCTTCGACGATCCGGCCGAGGCGGCGCGTTTCCATTACGCTGGCCTGCGTCGGCTCTTTGCCTTGCAGATGAAGGAGCAGCTGAAGTATCTGGAGAAGAACATTCCGGGCCTGCAGCAGATGGGCATGCAATTCATGGCGCTGGGTTCGCAGGAAGAGTTGCGTGAACAGATCCTCAATGCAGGCCTGGAACGCGCCTTCCTGCAGGACCCGCTGCCGCGCAACGCAGACGAATTCAACCGCCGCCGTGATGAGGGCAAGGCGCGCTTGGGTTTGCTGGTCAACGAGATCGCCCGCCTGTGCGGCCAAGTGCTGGCCGAGTACCACGCCCTGCCCAAGAAGTTGCAGGGCATCAAGGCCCACGCGGCTGCTGCGGCTGACATGCAGGCGCAGTTGGCGCAACTGGTGGGCAAGCGTTTTGTTGCGGAAACGGATTACGGCAACCTGAGCCACTATCCGCGCTACCTCAAGGCCATCAATGTGCGGCTGGACAAGCTGCGAGCCGATCCGGCCCGCGATACGCGGCTGCTGGCGGAGTGGAATTCGGTGGCCTTGCCCTACCAGCGCGCCCTGAAGGACCGCGCTGGCCGGGTTGATCCCAAGATGACCGAGTTCCGCTGGATGCTGGAAGAACTGCGCGTGTCGCTGTATGCGCAGGAACTGAAGACGCCGATGCCGGTGTCGGTGAAGCGCTTGCAGAAGGTGTGGGAGAGTATGCAGCGGTGATGGGCTGGCCGTGGGCTGGAAGCGTTCTGCAGAGCGCTTCCAGTCTGCATTTCAGCCGATTTCGTCCATTTTCGCGTAAAATGCCGGATTCTTTGAATACGTTGAATACCATGGCCATCAAGTCAGACAAGTGGATCCGCCGCATGGCGGAGCAGGAAGGAATGATCGAACCCTACGAGCCCGGGCAGGTGCGCCTGGCCGCTGACGGGAGCAAGATCGTTTCCTACGGCACCTCGTCCTATGGCTACGATATCCGCTGCGCCAACGAATTCAAGATCTTCACCAACATCAATTCCACCATCGTCGATCCCAAGAACTTCGATGAGAAATCCTTCGTGGATTTCAAGGGCGATGTCTGCATCATCCCTCCCAATTCCTTCGCGCTGGCCCGCACCGTCGAATACTTCCGCATCCCGCGCAGCGTGCTGACCATCTGCCTGGGCAAGTCGACCTATGCGCGCTGCGGCATCATCGTCAACGTCACTCCCTTCGAACCGGAATGGGAAGGCTATGTGACCCTGGAGTTCTCCAACACCACGCCGCTGCCCGCCAAGATCTACGCCGGTGAAGGCTGCGCCCAGGTGCTGTTCTTCGAGAGCGATGAAGTCTGCGAGACCTCCTACAAGGATCGCGGCGGCAAGTACCAGGGGCAGCATGGCGTGACCTTGCCCAAGACCTGAAAACGATATAAACCATATCGGCAGTACAAAAAATGGCTTCCGGAAGGAAGCCATTTTTGTATCGAACAATGGATTGCCATATCCCGGCAATATGCCTGCCGATATCAGCGTCGCTTGCGTCCCGCGCTCAGTTTCAGCGCCTCTTCACGCATCAGCCGCGCTGCGCTGCTGATGCTGCCAGTCCGGTAAGCCAGGTGCAGCGGCGCTTTCAGCTCGGCAGCCCCGGTCAGCTTCAGGTATACCACCCCCTCCGCATTGACCCGCGTCATCGACGCCGGAATGATGGCCACTCCCACACCCGCCGCCACCAGCGAGAGCGTGGAGAGATTCTTGCGCGCCTCCTGAATCACCTGCGGGGAGAAACCGGCGGCATGGCAGGCGGCGATGATGGTGTCGTACAGGCCGGGGCCGTTGGGCCGGCGCGTCATGATGAAGGATTCCTCGGCCAGTGCATGCAGGGCGATGCTCTTGCGTTTGCCTTGCTCTGCCAGCGGATGGTCGATTGGCAACGCGGCCACCATGTCTTCCACCAGCATGGTCTCGATGGTCAGGCCGCCGGAATCCCCCACGGGAGAACGCACGAAGGCCAGGTCCAGCCGCTTGGCGCGCAGCGCTTCGATCAGCTCGTTGGTGTTGCTCTCTTCCACCGTCATCGCCACATCCGGCGCATCGGTACGGAAGGCGCGGATCACCGAATGCACGAAGGGATGCAACGAAGCCGATTCGGTAAAGCCCACGCCTATGCGTCCCATCTTGCCCTGGGCGATGCGGCGCACGCTGGCCACCGTCGTATCGAGTTGTGCCAGCAGGGCGCGGGCATCGTTGAACAGGGCGGTGCCGCTGTCGGTGAGCTCCATGCCGCGCGGCAGGCGGTTGAACAGCGTCACGCCCAGTTCGCGCTCCAGCAGGCGGATCTGTTGCGACAGCGGCGGCTGCTGGATGCCGATGCGCTCGGCTGCCTTGGTCAGGTGGCCTTCTTCAGCCACGGCGATGAAGTAGCGCAAGAGGCGCAGGTCGATGGACGGTGACATATCGATAGAATATGGATAGGGTGTCTGACATATATTAGACAAAAACCCCCCTCAAGCGTAGCCTTTCATGCATGCGGCAATCACGCCGCGCTTGCACGAGATGATGATGAGTACTCCTGACCTCCCGGCCGTTGAACGGCCTATCCCCACTACCAGGGAATTGTTCCTGGGCTTTCTCGGCCTGGGCATGACCGCCTTTGGCGGCGCGCTGCCGCTGGCGCACCGCATGATCGTCGAGCGCCGAAAATGGCTGACCGATCCCGAATTCGTCGAGCTGCTGGGGCTGTGCCAGTTCCTGCCCGGAGGCAACATCATCAACCTGTCGGTGGCGCTGGGCATGAAGTTCCGGGGCTGGAAGGGGGCCGTGGCAGGCATCACCGGTTTGATCGCCGTGCCCTCCATGGTAGTGATCCTGCTGGGGATGATCTACCAGCATTTCCAGCATGATCCCAACGTCAAGCATCTGTTCGCCGGACTGGCGGCTGCCGCGGCAGGGCTGCTGATCCAGATGGCCGTGAAGATCGCGCTGCCGCTGCGCAGGAATTTGGTGCTGGCGGCCGTGGCGGTGATCTGCTTCATCGCCATCGCCTTCCTGCGCATCCCCTTGCTGTGGGTGATGCTGGTGATGACGCCCATCAGCGTGGTCCTCACCGCGCGCTACGGTGATCGCTTTGCCGCCAAGGCGCAGGCTGCGCCGGCACAGCGTGAGGGCAAGAAGGAGGGCGCGCAATGAGCCAGACCCTGATCGCATTGGCCATCATCTTCACGCAGTTGTCGGTGCTGGCCTTCGGTGGCGGCAATACCATCCTGCCGGAAATGCAGCGCCAGGTAGTGGAAGTGCATCACTGGATGAGCGCCGAGGATTTCAGTGCGCTGTTTGCCCTGGGGCAGGCTGCGCCCGGTCCCAACCTGATGGTGGTCACGCTGGTGGGCTGGCATGTGGCCGGCTTCTGGGGGATGCTGGTGACCAGCCTGGCCAAGTTCGGGCCGTCCTCGCTCATCACCATCATCATGTTGCACGTCTGGGAGAGGTTCAAGGACAAGCCCTGGCGGCGTCACGTGCAGGCAGGCCTGCTGCCCGTCACGGGAGGACTGGTCGCGGCGTCGGCGCTGCTGATCACGCAGGCATCCATCACGCACGGCTTCCTGGCGGCGATCACGGCGGCCACTGCCATCATCGCGCTCAAGACCAAGATTCATCCGCTGTGGTTGTTGTTCGGCGGCGCTCTGGCGGGATTCTTCTATCTCGGCACGTTCTGAGGGCGCGTCTGCCGGAGCCAAAACAAAACAGCCGATGCCCTCGCAGGCATCGGCTGTTTTTTTACGGGCAGCGCTGAGGCTTACTGCTTGACGCAATCCACGAAGTAATCGCGGCGGCCGTTGACTTCACGCTTGACCAAGCCATGCACGTCGGTTTCGAAGCCCGGGAATTTCTCGTTGAAATCACGCGCAAACTTCAGGTAGTCGACGATGGTCTTGTTGAAGATCTCGCCCGGGATCAGCAGGGGAATGCCCGGCGGATACGGGGTGAGCAGGATCGAAGTGACGCGGCCTTCCAGTTCGTCCAGGGGGACGCGCTCGATTTCGCGGTGCGCCATCTTGGAGAAGGCGTCCGAAGGCTTCATGGCCGGCTGCATGTCCGAGAGATACATCTCGGTGGTCAGGCGGGCCACGTCGTAGGCGCGGTAGGTCTCGTGGATCTGCTGGCACAGGTCACGCAGGCCCAGGCGCTCGTAGCGAGGGTTGCGCTGGGCGAACTCGGGCAGGATGCGCCAGATCGGCTGGTTCTTGTCGTAGTCATCCTTGAACTGCTGCAGCGCCGTCACCAGGGTGTTCCAGCGGCCCTTGGTGATGCCGATGGTGAACATGATGAAGAAGGAATACAGGCCGCACTTCTCCACGATCACGCCGTGCTCGGCCAGGTACTTGGTCACGATGGAGGCCGGGATGCCGCTCTCGCCGAACTGGCCGTTCAGGGCCAGGCCGGGGGTGACGATGGTGGCCTTGATCGGGTCCAGCATGTTGAAGCCCGGCGCCAGGTTGCCGAAACCGTGCCAGTCGTCCTCGGCCTTGATGACCCAGTCCTCGCGCTCGCCGATGCCGTCGGCGGCGAAGCTGTTGGGGCCCCAGACCTGGAACCACCATTCATCGCCGAATTCCTGGTCGATCTTCTTCATGGCGCGGCGGAAGTCCAGCGCTTCCAGGATGCTTTCTTCCACCAGGGCGGTGCCGCCCGGTGCTTCCATCATGGCCGCCGCCACGTCGCAGGAGGCGATGATGGAGTATTGCGGCGAGGTCGAGGTGTGCATCAGGAAGGCTTCGTTGAAGGCGTCTTCATCGAGCTTCACGGTCTCGGACTCGCGCACCAGGATCTGCGAGGCCTGCGACAGGCCGGCCAGCAGCTTGTGGGTCGACTGGGTCGAGAAGATCAGCGACTTCTTGGCGCGCGGACGGTCCTTGCCGATGGCGTGCATGTCCTTGTAGAAGTCGTGGAAGGTCGCGTGCGGCAGCCAGGCTTCGTCGAAGTGCAGGGTTTCGATCTCGCCGTCGAGCATGTCCTTCAAGGTCTCGACGTTGTAGACCACGCCGTCGTAGGTCGATTGCGTGATGGTCAGGATGCGCGGCTTCTTGTTCTTGGCTTCGCGGGCGAAGGGGTTGGCTTCGATCTTGCGCTGGATGCTTTCCAGGGTGAACTCTTCCAGCGGGATCGGTCCGATGATGCCCAGGTGGTTACGCGTGGGCATCAGGAACACGGGGATCGCGCCGGTCATGATGATGGAGTGCAGGATGGACTTGTGGCAGTTGCGGTCCACCACGACGATGTCGCCGGGCGCCACGGTGGAGTGCCAGACCATCTTGTTGGAGGTCGAGGTACCGTTGGTGACGAAGTAGCAGTGGTCGGCATTGAAGATGCGCGCCGCGTTGCGTTCCGAGTTGGCGACCGGGCCGGTGTGGTCCAGCAGTTGGCCGAGTTCTTCCACGGCGTTGCAGACGTCGGCGCGCAGCATGCGTTCGCCGAAGAACTGGTGGAACATCTGGCCCACGGGCGACTTCAGGAACGCCACGCCGCCGGAGTGGCCGGGGCAGTGCCACGAGTAGGAGCCATCCTGGGCGTAATCGACCAGGGCGCGGAAGAACGGCGGCGCCAGGCCGTCCAGGTAGGATTTGGCTTCGCGGATGATGTGGCGGGCCACGAACTCCGGCGTATCTTCGAACATGTGAATGAAACCGTGCAGTTCGCGCAGCACATCGTTGGGAATGTGGCGCGAGGTGCGGGTTTCACCGTAGAGGTAGATGGGGATGTCGGCGTTCTTGTGACGAATTTCGCTCACGAAGGCACGCAGGGCCTTCAGGGCATGGTCGGTCTCTTCGTCGGAACCCGCACCCATTTCTTCATCGTCGATGGAGAGGATGAACGCCGAGGCGCGCGACTGCTGCTGGGCGAACTGGGCCAGGTCGCCATAGCTGGTCACGCCCAGCACTTCCATGCCTTCGGCTTCGATGGCGTCGGCCAGGGCGCGGATGCCCAGGCCCGAGGTGTTTTCGGAGCGGAAGTCTTCGTCGATGATGACGATGGGGAATCGGAATTTCATGGATTTCTCCAGGCTTTGCGCGCGTGGGGCCGGGTAGGCGGGCGCGCGCAGGGGGTGAAAAGAAAAGCGCCTGGGCTGGCAGTGCTTGCGCGCCGGAAAAATGAAAGCGGGATTGTCGCAGATATGCGCGCAACGTGCGCGCCAACTGCGCTAAAGAGGTGCGCAGTTTAAGCAAAAACGGGAAAAAACAACAGCCTCGCGCCAGCGCGGTTCAACGTCTTTCGTATGTCACAAAAGCGTAGTCCAATCCGGAAGTTTCGGACCGGTGGTTCTCGCGCGCGGTCTCCTGCCAAACGGCCGTATCCAGTGCCGGGAAGAAGGCGTCGCAATCAAACGCCTGGTGGATGCGGGTGATGATGAGGCGGTCCACCAGCGGCAGGGCCTCCGTATAGATCTGCGCTCCGCCGATGATGAAGGCCGGCGCGCCCTGCGCCAGCGCGGCGGCGTCCTGCAGCGAAGCGGCCGTCTCCACGCCCGCGTGTTGCCACCCGGCATTGCGGGTGATGACAATGTTGCGCCGGTTGGGCAGCGGCCGGCCGATCGATTCAAAGGTCTTGCGGCCCATCAGGATGGCATGCCCCGACGTGGTGCGTTTGAAATGGGCCAGGTCTTCCGGCAAATGCCAGGGCAGGGTGTTGCGGATGCCGATGCCGTTGTTGAGGTCGGTGGCGACGACGATGGTGAGGGAGCCGGAAGCTGTGGTCATGCGAGGATCTGGATTCGGACGGAAGGCCTGCAGCCCGGCGCGCAGCCGGATGCAAGGGCGACAGAAGCATAATGTTACAGCAGCCATGCTGCGGCACGGAACTTTATGCACCGCCATCTGCCCTTATACCTGAACCGGCTGGCCGCTTGCGCGCGCCGGGGCCGGGTTTGCAGGTGAATGAAGTTTCATTCAGGAAATATTGTCTCTTGGGGCGATTCCTACTGCAAGCATGCCATCTTCATATGAACTAGCGAACAATCCCCGCCACATTTGGGTAAACTAGCGCCTGCTTTCCGGTGCGGCGCTGCTTCCACTGCCTGCCGGGGCAATCAACCAGAAAATTGCATGTCAGACAAAACAATAATGCTGCTTCACACCACCTCCTGGCCGCGCGAGGGACTCGTTTCCCGGCGTAGTGCCGCACGATCGACCTGGTGGCGCCGCCTTGCCGCTCCGGCGACCCTGGCGGGTCTGCTGGCGCTGGCCCTGCCGCAAGCTGCCCTGGCCTTCGATTTCAACACGGTGGCCGCCCGCGCCAAGGCGCTGGCCGGCAAATCGTACAAGAAGCCCGACGATGACCTGCCCAAGTCGCTCAAGGACCTGAGCTACGAGCAGGCCAGCCAGATTTACTTCCGCGATGACAAGTCCTACTGGCGAGCCCAGAAGCTGCCTTTCGAACTGTCCTTCATCCATCTGGGTGCCAGCTACACCGAGCCGGTCAAGATCAATGAAGTGGTCGGCGACTCGGTGCGCGAGATCCACTTCAATCCGGCACTCTTCGATTACAGCGCCAACCGCAGCGTCGATCCGCGCACCCTGCGCAATATCGGCTTTGCGGGTTTCCGCATTCGGTTCCCGCTCAATTCGGCCAAGGTCAAGGATGACGTGCTGACCTTCCACGGCGCCAGCTACTTCCGCGCCATGGGCAAGGGGCAGAGCTATGGCCTCTCCGCGCGCGGGCTGGCCATCGATACCGCACTCTATTCGGGCGAGGAATTCCCGCGCTTCACCGAATTCTGGCTGGAGCGTCCTTCGGGCGATGCCAAGGAACTGGTGATCTATGCGCTGCTGGATTCGCCGCGCGCCACCGGGGCCTATCGCTTCGTCCTCAAGCCCGGCGTGGATACCGCCATGGACGTCAAGGCCCAGCTCTACCTGCGCAGCAATGTCACCAAGCTGGGCATTGCCCCGCTGACCAGCATGTTCCTCTTCGGCGAGAATCAGCCGGGACCTGCGGACGACTTCCGTCCGGAAGTGCATGATTCGGATGGCCTGTCGATGCAGTCGGGCACCGGTGAATGGCTGTGGCGTCCGCTGGTGAACCCCAAGCGCCTGCTGGTGACTTCGTTCTCCTTCGACAATCCGCAGGGCTTTGGCCTGATGCAGCGCGACCGCAACTTCTCGCACTACGAAGACCTGGACTACAACTACCAGTCGCGCCCCAGTGCCTGGGTCGAGCCCAAGGGCAAGTGGGGTTCGGGCCGCGTGGAGCTGGTACAGATCCCTACGCCCGACGAGACCAACGACAACATCGTGGCCTACTGGATTCCCAATACGCTGCCCAAGCCGGGCCAGCCCTTGAATGTGGAATACCGCCTGTCCTGGCAGAAGGACAACGAGAAGCGTCCGCCGCTGGCCTTCGTCACGCAGACCCTGTTCGGCCACGGCTATCGTCCCAAGCAGGAGGGCAAGCCCGAGGAGGTGCAACAGCTGGCGATCGATTTCGATGGCGGCAACCTCAAGAAGCTGCCCGCCAATGCGCGTGTGGAAGGCGTGGTCGAGGCCGATGCCAATGGCAAGCTGGCCAGCGTCACTACTCGCAAGAATGAAATGACCGGCGGCTGGCGCGTGGAAGTCAAGCTGCGCCGCCTGGAAGAAAACAAGCCCGTCGAGCTGCGCGGTTTCCTGCGCAACGGTAACGGCGGCACAACCTTGTCTGAAACGTGGAGCTACATATTACCCCCCAACTAAGGCAGAATGCGGCAGCCTCGCAGACGCTGGAGGAATACCTCGCGCGTCTGCCGCTGTCGCCTGAGCAACGCCAGGACCTGGCCGCGCGCGCGGGTGCTATCGGCTCCGACGATCCGGTCGTTGACCTGCACCGCGTGCTGGCTGAGGCCTCCGGGCGCGATGCCAGCCTGGTGCCGGCCGCAGCGCAAGCGTCGGTCGATGCCCGCCTGCGTCTCATGTATCCCGCCGCGCAGCCGGCACCCGTGCCTGCTGCGCAAGCGGCACAAGCGGTGCAGGGTGCGCCCGTTCCCCCCATCGGTGAAGAGCGCGGCCAGCCGCGCATTCCGGTCGGCCCGCCGATGCATCGCAAATCGATGGTGCCGCGCCCGTGGGGCGAACTCAATCCGTTCTCGCGCTGGGTGGAAGAAGAAAACCGCCGCCTGGAACGTCGTCCCAGCCGCTGGCGCCGCGCCCGCAAGGGCCGCGCCAAGGCGGCTGAAGCCGCACCGCCGGTGGACGATGAACCGCGCTACATCGAAGATCACCTGGACCAGTCCGAGGCCCCCGATCCCAAAGGCCACTGGCAGCATACGGGCAACATCCGCCGTGTCACGCTGCTGGTGCTGATGGCGCTGCAGACCTCGATGGCCACCTATTTCATGAGCGATGTGCTGCCGTATCACGGCACCAAGCCGCTGGAGATGGTGGTGCTGTTCCTGTTCGGGTTGCTGTTCCTGTGGGTCTCGGCCGGTTTCTGGACGGCCATGACCGGCTTCCTGCTCCTCATGCGCGGTGACGACAAGTACCTGATCTCGCACGAGAAGGCAGGCAATACCGAGATCGCCCCGGAGGCCCGCACGGCCATCGTCATGCCGATCTGCAATGAAGATGTGGCACGCGTCTATGCCGGCCTGCGCGCGACCTACGAGTCGCTGGAGCGCACCGGGCAGATCGAGCATTTCGACTTCTTCATCTTGAGCGACAGCGGCGAAGCCGACATCTGCGCCGCCGAAGTTGCCGCATGGGACCGCCTGTGCCGCGAGACCGGCGGTTTCGGACGCATTTTCTATCGGCACCGCCGTCGCCGCGTCAAGCGCAAGAGCGGCAACCTGGACGACTTCTGCCGCCGCTGGGGCGCCGACTACCGCTACATGGTGGTGCTGGACGCCGACAGCGTCATGACCGGTGAATGCCTCACCAAGCTGACCCGCCTGATGGAAGCCCATCCGGGCGCCGGCATCATCCAGACCGCACCGCGCGCAGCCGGCCGCGATACGCTGTATGCGCGCATCCAGCAGTTCTCGACCCGCGTGTATGGTCCGCTGTTCACCGCCGGCCTGCATTACTGGCAATTGGGCGAGTCGCACTTCTGGGGGCACAACGCCATCATCCGCCTGCAGCCCTTCATGAAGTATTGCGCACTGGCGCCGCTGCCGGGCAAGGGCAACCTGTCCGGTCCTATCATGTCGCACGACTTCGTGGAAGCGTCGCTGATGCGCCGTGCCGGCTGGTCGGTGTGGATCGCTTATGACCTGGACGGCAGCTACGAGGAAATGCCGCCCAACCTGCTCGATGAATTGAGCCGTGACCGCCGCTGGTGCCAGGGCAACCTGATGAACTTCCGCCTGTTCCTGGCGCGCGGCATGCACGCGGTGCATCGCGCCGTGTTCGTCACCGGTGTGATGGCTTACGTGTCGGCGCCGCTGTGGGGGCTGTTCCTGATCCTCTCCACGGTGCTGCTGGCGGCCCATACGCTGATCGATCCGCAGTATTTCACGGCACCGCGCCAGCTCTTCCCGATCTGGCCGGAATGGCATCCGGAGAAGGCGCTGGCGCTGGTCTCGGCCACCGCCACCATCCTGTTCCTGCCCAAGATCCTGGCTGTGCTGCTGTTTGCGGTGAAGGGCGCGCGCGGCTTCGGCGGTGCGCTGGCACTGTTCGTGAGCATGGTGATCGAGTTGCTGTTCTCGATGGCGCTGGCCCCGGTGCGCATGCTGTTCCATACCCGCTTCGTGCTGGGCGCCTTCCTCGGCTGGAACGCCGGCTGGAAGTCGCCGCCGCGAGCCGACAATGAAACCGGCTGGGGTGAGGCGGTGCGCCGCCACGGCTGGCATTCGGTGCTGGGCGTGGCCTGGGGCGCGCTGGTGTACTGGCTCAATCCGTCCTTCATTTATTGGCTCATTCCCATTGCCGGTTCGCTGGCCGTGTCGGTGCCGGTGTCGGTGTTGTCGTCACGCGTGACGTATGGCCGTGGCTTCCGCCGTGCGGGGCTGTTCAAGATCCCCGAAGAGACCACGCCGCCGTTTGAACTGCGCGAAACCGTGCGCCATCACGAAGAGACACCGCCACTGCCGGGCTTCGTCGAGGCCGTGGTCGATCCGTCCGTCAATGCGTTGATCTGCGCTACCGCGCATGCACATCCGCACGTGCCGCAACTGACGCAGCACCTGCGCGAGAAGCTGGTGCGCACCGCGCTCAAGGACGGACCGGATGCGCTCAACGACAAGCAGAAGAACAGCATCCTGGAAGAGCCGGGCCTGCTGTCGCAACTGCACCAGGCGGTCTGGAGCGGTGCTGCCGAGGTCCATGCCGACTGGCATGCCGCCCGCCAGCAACCGGCACCGGCTACCGCCATCGCATCACCGGCACTGGCCGCCTGAGGGGGCGGGCCACGACCGGAACAGGGGACGGCCGAAGACATTCGGCCGTCATCTTTTGCAGGGATCATCACGCATTGTTGACCCTGAATGAACGCTTGCCGCCAGTGACATGACCGAGCCGCACGACCATCTTCCGCACGCTGTCCCGACCACCCATGCGCCTGCCCGGCAGAAAGCCTGGTGGAGTGTCGTCGCGCTGGTGCTGCTGCTGGGCGGCGGCTATGCGCTCTATGCGCGGCAGTCGCCGCCTCCGGCCCCACCCAAGCCGATTCCGGTGAAGCTGGAGACGGTCGCCGTCGAACGTGCCGACCTGGAGCAGGTGGTCAATGCCACCGGCAATGTGGTGGCCCAGGATTATGTGGATGTCGGCTCCAAGGTGGCCGGGCAGATCTCGGATGTGGAAGTGGTGATCGGCGAGGCGGTCAAGGCCGGACGCCTGCTGGCCACCGTGGCCCCGGCCGTGCAGAACAGCCGCATCGAGAGCAACCGCGCCACGCTGGCGCGCCTGAAGGCCGAGCTGGCCGGGCAGAATGCCCAGCTGGACTTTGCGCAACTGCAGTTCCAGCGCCAGACCCAGTTGAAGGCCGAGAACGCCACCCGCGAAGAATCCTACGAATCCAGCCGCATGAACATGTATGCGGCAGCCTCCCGCGTAGACGCCACCAACGCCCAGATCCAGCAGACCGAAGCGGCCATCCGTGAAGATGAGGCCGTTCAGAAGCAGACCCGTATCGAAGCGCCCAGCGGGGGCACCATCGTCACCCTCAATGCGCGTCCCGGCCAGATGGTCAGTGCCAACCAGGAAGTGCTGATGCGCATCGCCGACCTGTCTCGCATGACGGTGCAGGTGCCGGTGTCGGAAGAGGACGTGACGCGCCTGCAAAAGGGCATGACCGCGTATTTCACCACCCCCGGTTATCCCGGCAAACGCTGGAGCGGCAAGCTGCGCCAGATCATGCTGCTGCCCACCGACGACTCCGGCCGCCAGGGCAAGAAGGCGTATTACACCGTGCTCTTCGATGTGGCCAATCCCAGCCGCGAACTGATGAGCGGCATGAGTGCCGACGTGTATTTCGTGCTGGCGCGGGCGGAAAACGTGCCGACCATTCCGCGCTCGCTGGTGACCAAGCCCGGCATGGATGGCACCCAGACCGTCAAGGTGGTGGCAGCCGATGGCACCCTGGAGAGCCGCAAGATCAAGATCGGCATTCGCGATGGCGAACGTGCCCAGGTGCTGTCCGGTCTCAAGGAAGGCGAGCAGGTGCTGCTGCCGGCCAATCCGCCGGCGCCTGCTGCCGGCACCAGGTAGTCGCGCCCCGTTTTTTATTCGTTTCCGTCCGTCGACGTTCAAGGCCATGACACTGCGTAGTTCACTGCTGCTCAATTCTTCTCCATCGCTACGCGCGGCGCGTGTGGCGATGGCAGTCGCGCTGGCCTTGGCCGTGGGCGGCTGCGTGACCCGCGAAGCGCAGCCTGATCCCATCCTTGAAATGCAGGTGCCTGACAAGTGGAATGGCGGTGCCTCGGCTGACGTGGCCCATGCCGAGCAGCTCTGGCCCGATACGGACTGGTGGAAGCAGTTCGGCAGCAGCGAATTGTCTAGCCTGGTGCAGGAAGGCCAGAACAACAATTACGAGATCGCCGCCGCCTTCTCGCGCATCAAGCAGGCCGAGGCGCAGGCCCGTATCGCCGGTGCGCCCCTGTTGCCCAATGTGGGCCTGAACGCCGGCGCCAACCGCGAGATGCCTATCTCCGGCGGCACGCCCACCAACAGCGCCAATGCCAGCCTGCAGGTGAGCTACGAAATCGATTTCTGGGGCAAGAACCGCGCGGGCGTGGAAGCCGCCGAAGCGACCCTGCGCGCCAATCGCTACGACCGTGAGACCGTGGCCCTGACGGTCACCAGCGGCATCGTCTCCACCTACCTGCAGGTACTGTCGCTGCGCGACCGGCTGGAGATTGCGCGCCAGAACGTCAACAATGCCGAACGCGTGCTGCGCCTGGTGGAAGCGCAGAGTCGTGCCGGTTCGGCCTCGCCGCTGGACCTGGCGCGCCAGCGTTCTGCCTTGGCCAACCAGCGCCAGCTGATCCCCGACCTGCAGCAGCAGGAGCAGGATGCGCAGACCGCGCTGGCCATCCTGCTGGGCCGTCCGCCGCAGAATTTCAAGGTCGAGGAAAAGGGCCTGGCCAGGATCCAGATGCCGCGCATTTCGGCGGGCCTGCCGTCGGAACTGTTGACGCGTCGGCCCGACATTCGCCGCGCCGAAGCCAATCTGGCGGCGGCCAATGCCAATGTGGCCGTGGCGCGGGCTTCGCTTTTCCCCAGCATCTCGCTGACCGGTTCCACCGGTGCGCAGAGCAATGCCTTGCTGTCGCTCTTCAATGGTCCGAATCTGTTTGCCAATCTCGGCACCAGCCTGATCGCACCGATCTTCGACGGCGGCAACCTGCGCAACCAGCAGGCGCTGGCCGAGGCGCAGAAGGAAGAACTGGTGCAGGTGTATCGCCAGCGCGTCATTACCTCGCTGTCGGAAGTGGAAAAGGCACTGGGGGCCATCCGCAGTCTGGAAGAGCGCTATCGCCTGAAGGTCAATGAAGTGGACCAGGCGCGCTTCGCCTTCGAACTGGCCGAAATCCGTTATCGCGCCGGGGCGGAGGACCTGCTGGTGGTGCTCGATACCCAGCGCACCTTGTCGGAGGCGCAGAACCAGCTGGGCCAGATCAAGCTGCAGCGCCTGCAGGCGACCGTCTCGCTCTACAAGGCCCTGGGCGGCGGCTGGCAGGACAAGCAGGTGCCGGGCGATACCGGCACCAGTACCGACACGGTCTCCTGAGCGCAGGCTGCAGGCTGCAGGCTCAGGCCTGCGCCCGCCACTCCTGCACCAGCAGGTGCACCAGTTCCCCCACCGTATAACCATCCCGGATGAGCGCCGCACCCTGGCCGGCCCAGTGCGCGCCGAACTCGTGCACCTCCTTGGCGGTCGCCATGGCGTGCAACTGCTTGCCGGCGTCGTAGGCGGCGGGGTACGCAGGAATGGGGGCTGCAGCCGGTGTGTCGATTTCTTCCATGAAGCGGTTGACGATGCCCCGTGCGCGGCGGCCGGAGATGGCAGCGGTCACGCGCGTGTGTTGGGCACGTGAACTCTTGAGCAGATTCCTGTAGGCCGCGTTGGCGCCCGATTCGCGCGTGAGCAGGAAGGCCGTGCCCAATTGCACCGCCTGCGCGCCCAGCCGCAGGGCCGCCGCAATGCCGGCACCATCCATGATGCCACCGGCGGCGATCACCGGTAGCCGGCACTGCGTGGCCAGCAGGCGCACCAGGGCGAAGGTGCCGATCTCTTCATCCTTGTGTTCATCGAAGATGCCGCGATGGCCGCCGGCTTCAATGCCCTGCGCCACGATGGCATCCAGCCCGGCTGCTTCGATCTGGCGGGCTTCGTCCAGGTTGGTGGCGGTGGCCATCAGGAAGACCCCGGCGTTTTTCAGTGACCGGAGCACGGCCGCATCCGGCAATCCGAAGTGGAAGCTCACCACAGCCGGGGGCTGTTCCAGCAGCAGTTGCTGCATGTCGCTATCGACGATGAAGCTCTGGTAAATCTCCTTGAGGGGCAGGTTGATGCTGCCGCCGAACTCATCCAGATGGCCTTGCAGGTGCTTGATCCAGGCCGCATCGCGGGCGGCATCCAGCGCGGCCGGCTGATGGCAGAAGACATTGACGTTGAAGGGTTTGTCGGTCAGTGCATGCAATTGCGCCAGCGCTTCGCGCGCCTGCGCCACCGTAGAGGCGCCCAGCGCCAGCGAGCCCAGCGCGCCCGCATTGGACGCCGCAGCGGCCATGGTCACGGTGGAAGTGCCCGCCATGGGGGCCTGGATGATGGGATGGGCCAGGCCCAGTCGTTGCAGCAGCGCGTTGGACATGCGAACTCCGGAAGCGCAGGCCGGCGCGCCACAGCACCGGCTTGCCGAGGTGGATCAGACCGCCATGGGCGCGGTCAGCGGGGCGTGGTGCTGGTAGTTGACCAGCGAGAAGTCGCTTGGCTCGACCAGTTCCAGCCATTGCGGGGCGTACTCCCCGGTCTTGGCGAATTCCGGGACGCGCTCGGCGATGGCCAGTTGCGGCAGCGGATAGGGCTCGCGCGTCAACTGCTCCTTGACCATGTCGATATGGTTTTCGTAGATGTGCGCATCGCCCACGAAATAGCTGAACCAGCGTGGCTTGTAGCCGGTCAGGCGTGCCACCAGGTGCAGCAGCGCCGCGCCTTCGGCCAGGTTGAAGGGCGTACCCAAGCCGATGTCGTTGCTGCGCACGTACAGGCAAAGCGATATCTCGCCGGTACTCTGGTTGGGCAGGAACTGGTACAGCAGATGGCAGGCGGGCAGGGCGATTTCGTCCAGCACCGCGCAGTTCCAGCCGTGGAAGAGGATGCGGCGGCTGCCGGGATTCTTGACGATGGTGTCCAGGCACTCGCGCAACTGGTCCACGGCCTTGTAGAGCAGGACTTTTTCCACGCCCTTGTCCTGCAACGAGGAGACGATGGCAAAGCCCTTGGCCCGGGCCGCGTCGATCTGCGCGGTGTGGGCGGCATCGATCAGCTTGTAGGCCGGCCATTCTCGCCACTGCACGCCGTACACCGGGCCCAGGTCATCGGTGCCGGTGCGGAAAGGATTGGCCAGCCAGTCGGCATTTTCGTTGGCGTTCTGGTCCCAGACCTTGCAGCCCAGCGCGCGGAAATCGGCCGCGCTGCGGGTAGCGCGCAGGAAGCCGCACAGTTCGCCCACCACCGACTTGAAGGCCAGGCGCTTGGTGGTCACCGCCGGAAAACCCTTCTGCAGGTCGAAGCGCATCATGGCGCCGGGAATGCTCAGGGTGCGGATGCCGGTGCGGTTGTCTTGCCAGGAGCCATTGGAGAGCACGTCCTGGATGAGGTCTTGGTATTGTTTCATTGCAATGTTCGGGAGGCTGGCCGGGAGGCCGAAGGATGGGGGATTGTAGCCTATCGACGGCCTGAACATCGGTTGTCGCAACAGCTTGTCATCGTAGCAATATGAAGAAAAACACCGGAGGCGGTCACCCGCTCCGGTGTCATCGACGGGGTAGCGCCTGCCTCAGAAACCGACGTTCTGCCCGCCCTTGAGCTGCAGCATCGCGCGCGCTTCGTCAGGGGTGGCCACCTGCAAGGAAAGCGCCTCGATCACGGTGCGGATGCGGCGCACCTGGTCGGCATTGCTCTTGGCCAGTTGGCCGGGGCCATCCCAGAGTGAATCTTCCAGCCCGACGCGGGTATGCCCGCCCATGGCGGCGGCCATGGTGGCAATCGGGATCTGGCCGCGCCCGGCACCCAGCACCGACCAGAAGTAGGCATCGCCGAAGAGGCGGTCGGCGGTGCGCTTCATGTGCATGACATCTTCGACATCGTTGCCGATGCCCCCGCGCAGGCCGAAGACCGACTGGATCAGGAAGGGCGGCTTGATCAGGCCGCGGTCGATGAAGTGCGCGGCCGTGTAGAGATGGCCGATGTCATAGCACTCGATCTCGAAGCGGGTCTGGTTGGCGCTGCAGGATTCAAGGATGTAGGCGATGTCCTTGAAGGTATTGCGGAAGATGCGGTCGTCCGAGCCGGCCAGGTAGGGCTGTTCCCAGTCGTATTTGAACTCCTTGAAACGGTTCAGCATTTCATACAGGCCGAAGTTCATCGAGCCCATGTTCAGCGACGCCACTTCGGGCTTCAACTGCAAGGCCGGTTGCAGGCGTTCTTCCACCCCCATGGTCGGCGCGCCGCCCGTGGTGAGGTTGATGACCACGTTGGAGGCAGCCTTGATCTGCGGCAGGAATTTGCGGAACTCCTCCGGGTCCTGCGTCGGTTTGCCGTTCTGCGGATCGCGCGCATGCAGGTGCACGATGGCCGCGCCGGCCTCGGCTGCGGCCAGGGCTTCATCGCGGATCTGCTCGGGCGTGACGGGCAGGTAGGGCGACATCGAGGGGGTATGGATGGCACCGGTGACGGCGCAGGTGATGATGACTTTGCGAGGCTGGGCCATGGGGCTAGCTCCTGGAGAGGATGAAGGAAAAGAAAGCAGGTGGTTGCGTTGGCTCAGGCCAGCGTTTCCACGTTGCCGCACACCGACAGGCTCTGGCCGCTGATGGCCGCACCGGCAGGCGAGCAGAGGAAGAGGATCTGGTTGGCGATATCCTGGGCGCTGACCATGCGCCGCAGCGAGACCTTGGAAAGCAGCCGTGCGCGCATTTCTTCATGTTCGATGCCATAGGCCGCCGCCTTGGCCGCCACGATGCGCTCCTGGCGGGGGCCCTCGACGATGCCGGGCAAGACGGCATTGACGCGGATGTTGGACGGCCCCAGTTCGATGGCCCAGGTCTCGGTCAGCCCGATGACACCGTACTTCGAGGCCGAATAGGGCGTGCGCAGTGCAAAGCCCAGCCGGCCAGCCACCGAGGAGATGTTGATGATGGCGCCGCCGCCATTGGACTTGAGCAGCGGCACCGCACGCCGGGTGCAGAGGAAGGGGCCGGTCAGGTTGATGGCGATGGTCTGGTCCCATTCGGCCGGGGCGATGTCTTCTACCGGAAGGGTCGGGCCGGCGATGCCGGCGTTGTTGACCAGCACATCCAGCCGGCCATCCCAGCGCGAAGCCAGGTCGGAAAACATGGCGTCGACCTCCTCCGGCCTGGCCACGTCAGTGCGGCTGAAACTCACCGCCGCACCTGCCAGGCGGGCACGGGCATCGGCCAGGAAAGCCTCATTGATGTCGCAGACATGCACTTGCGCGCCTGCTTTGATGAACGTTTCGGTAATTGCGAGGCCGATGCCCTGGGCACCGGCGGTGACGATCACTTTCTGGTCCTGCAGATTCAGTTCCATGGGTTTGTCTCCTGAGGGGGATCATCCGTCCCGGGTGCCAGCGCGGGCTGGTCTTGTCGTGGTGGGGCGGTTGGGTGCGGACGACTGTAGTAGAGCCGGGCCGCAGCGTCAACGACAGCATCCTGACCTGGCGCCCACGGGCAAATCCGCTGATCCCGCCGCCGCAGCCCGTGGCAAAAGGGCTGGCGCGTAGCGGCGTGCAGTGCGGGGCTTGGCCAGGATGAACAGATTGCGCCGCAGGGAAAAACTTTCATCAATGGCAGGGGATGGGGAG